>NZ_CP022464.2:4800000-5154035 GCF_002234575.2 Enterocloster bolteae
CCAGCCAGCTTCCCCTATTGGCAGTTGCTTACAAGGCGCTGCGCCAGACATTCTTCCAGAAACTCCATACAGTACTGTTCCAGATGCATCAGCCCTTCCTTTTCTATTGGAAAATGGCCCGCCCCCTTTAACAGCTTCATATCCTTGCTGCAATTCAGTCTGTCATAGAATATTCTGCTGAGACTGGCATCTGTCCATCTGTCATTTTCCGGGAGCACCAGAAGCACGGGACACCTGCTAAAGCGCTCCGGCTCCGGGTGGATATGAGGATTTAAAAGCGTGTGCAGAAATGCCACCGGCACCTTTGCCCCGGAAGAACGCCTGTCTCTCATCAGCACCTCAGCCAGTTCCTCATTGTTTACGATTGCCTTCATATTCCCCACCCACTTTATAGGCACTTTTATAAAGCCCAGCCATGCGGATACCTTTGATATGAGCCTGAGGCCGTGTTCTGCCATCCACCCGGAACTCACAACGTTTTTCCTGACCAACGGCTCTCTCTGGTCCAGAAGGCAGGTTGCTATCACTCCCTGAATCTCAGGCAGTCCGGATGCAGTCTGATATGCCAGGATTCCCCCTGCGCTGAGGCCGAACAGAAAGGTGGGCCTTATCTCCCTGGCCTGATAGTACATGACTATCTCGGCCGCGCAGTCCACCCAATCCTGGTATACCACCTTTCCGTAATACTCGGTCATTCCATAGAGGGGAAGGTCCGGACAGATTACCTCGTAACCCTGCTTCATGAGGGGTACTGCTATCAAAGACAGAAGCCTTCCGTTTCCCCCCACACCGTGAAACAGTATAACCCGCGCTTTTGCTTCTTTTACCCTGTAGTGGTCTATATGTATGCCAAACCTGCCTATTCCCACAAAATACTCATCCGGCCGCCAAACGCCGGTCAGCCGGTTTTCTTCCGGCAGGTATTCCTGTACTTTCTTCCAGTATCCATCTTTTCCGTAATACATGTGTGTCCCTCCGCTTTGCGTCATTACTGTTTTTAAGCCATGAGCCGGATAAAATGAACGGTACGGCAACGCAAAAAGACATAGCCCGCATTCTTATGAAAGATGCAGGTTATGCCTTGAATCTGCCGGTGCATAATCCTATATTGTTATAATCACAATCCTGGCTTCCGTCGCTGTCAGCGTCGTCCATCCTTATTCCAAGCTCCTCTTGCCAATCACTAAAATAGTTGTCTTTACATAGTTATGTTAAAGTTATATTGAAATCATTGTGTGAATGCAGATACCTCTGTATTATGCAGCATTATACGGGATGGGCGGCGGGTTGTCAACGGTATACACGGAATCTTAGCGGATTTTTAATATACGGAAATTTAACAGATTCTTGCCCCCACCCCCAAACAGAACCGTTCTGCTCCAAGGCTCAATCCCTTCCCATCCTGTCCTCATATACCTTCCGGTAATCCTCCACCATGCGTTCGTATTCCTTCCGTTCAAACTGCCACAAGGGAGAGCATATCCAGGTGATATTTTCCTCCCTCTGCATATAGGGCTTCGTATAGTTTCGCCTCCTGCGAATCATTTCTTCATCCCAATGTTCCGACACCCATTTCCTGTATTCAGGACTGTCAAATTGCTCACATGCTATGTTGTCCCCATATTCCTCCCAGTCCTGGTCCGAATATGCTTCCAGGCACAGGATACCAGACTGCTTCTCCATCCGGAAATCCTGATTTTCCAAATTCAGCACCCCCAGACTGTCCCAGTATACAGTATCCGGTTCCTTCCTGATTTTCGCCATTATGACAATGCAGCTCAAATCGCAGTCATCCTCGCACACAAGTACAGGCACATTCAAGTCCTCCACCGAATCCACCATCTCCCAGATAAAACGGTTCTCAGCCTTCCACACCAGCTCACCTGTCCATGCGGGCAGCAGTCCTTCCAGGGAGCCGAATACTTCCAGCCTGGGACATGCCCCTGCACTTACCGCCTCATTCAGATATCTGACAATGGGTCTGCCGTCAATCATCCAGTAGTATTCCCCGTAATCATATATGGTTTGTACCAGCTCCATGTGAATCCGGTTCATGCATTTTCCTCCTGGCTTATTCCCCGCTCCAAAATCCCCTGTCCTAAAACCACTTTTTCCTCTTAAAGAACCATATTTCCACTGCCACAATCAGCAGGCAGAGAATGCAGATCACTGCGTAGCCATAGGGAAAGCCCAGCTCCGGCATATTGATAAAATTCATGCCGTACCATCCCGCGATCAGGGAAAGGGGCATGAATACAGTGGTCACAATGGTGAGGAATTTCATGATTTCATTCTGGCGTATGTCCACCTGGGTCTGGTGCATTTCACGCAGCTGCATGGAATACTCCTTCATCATCTGCACCGTGGCATAAAGGCGCCCCGCCTTATCGGAAAACAGGCCGAACAGCAGGCTGTCCCTTTCATTCCCTCTCTCGGCCGCATCCTGCTGCAGGGTTTCCCCCATGTCGGAGAGCTGTTCATAGTAAACGCTCAATGCGGACAAATCCTTCCTGGCTGCCAGGATTCTCACGTCAAATTCCTCTGACTCCCTCTTAAGCAGTCCTTCCTCCAGGCGTGTCAGGCGGTCCTCGTACTGCTGGAGAAAAATCACATCCTCCTTCAGCAGATATTCCATCACATCAAAAAGCTGCAGGGAAGGAGATGTTACATCTGTCATCTGGTAATCCTGCATCTCATCCAGAAGCCCCCTTACATAACCGCTGTCATCCATAAAGATCAGCTTTTCCCCGGTAAGGCAATAGCCGAATACCTGCTTTTCCTTTGACGGGTCCTCCTTGGAAGGAATGGCAAATGTGCCTGCCACCGCTGCTCTAAACACATCTGCCTTGCAGAACCGTATATGGTTCAGACCGCTGCCGGAAAATATTCTCCGGTAAATATCCGGGCAGGCGGTCCGAAACTCTTCCATGGTAAGGATTTCAACCGGATGGGACTGCCCGGCGGATACACCGGCATCCGGGTCATCCTTGCTGTGATCATTCCAATGGTATTTCATATGGTATCCCCCATGCTTTTTTATGTCATTGTAACACGGAACAGCCAGGACGTCAAAAGGCCGGGCGCCTGTGACTGGCTGCCCGGCCTTTTATTTTAAATAGTCTTAAAGTGACTGGTTCCCTACAGATAATGAGGGGTCTTTGGTGTCAGCACCTCACTGCCGTCCTCCGTTATCAGCACCATATCCTCAATATTAAATCCATTGACTCCCCGTATATAACAGGGCACCTCCATAGCCAGGACCATGCCTGGTTCCAAAAGCCGTTCTGCGGAAGCATTGATATACGGCTCCTCTGCCGTGGCAGGACCCAGGCTGATGCTGTGGCCGCAGTGGCCTCTTCTGTAACAGGGATACTGCTCTTTTACATATTCATAGGCAGTCCGGAACAATTCACAGACAGGAAGCCCCGGCCTTGCGGCTGCAATCATCCTTCTCTGTCCCTCATACAGGCGGTCCTTCAGCCGGAACAGCTCCGGGGCGGCATCCTTCATAACCCATGCCCGGGAAGTATCCGTGGTATAAAAATCAAACTCCGCATTAACCCCGGCATCATATTTGACCACATGGGTGCTCTCTATGATTCCGTCCTCCGGGAGCGTGAGCCTGGCTCCCGAAGGGCCTGTGGAAAACATAGACCATGAGCTGGGTACACAGAAACCCGTTGCAATGACTGACTGTCTGAAACAGTCCGCCATCTCTCTTTCTCTCACCCCCGGCCGCACCATCCGGCTCACCTGGTAAAAGCCTTCATCCGCAATCCGGCACAGGGTGCGGAACATCTGTATCTCATCCTCCGCTTTCACGCTTCTGGCCAGTACAAACATGGACGATATATCCACAAATTCGGCTTCCGGAAACGTCTCCTGAAGCTGCCGGAAATAGGGTACATTCAGATACGCAAGCTCCACTCCCAGCTTCTTATGGGCCAGGTCCATGTCCCGTACCATTTTCTTCAGCATGTCAAAGGAGGATTCCATGGATTGTTTATCGACTGTTTTGGCAGCCCCTGTGATTTCGTCCCAGGTCTTTACTCCCACCCAGGTATCATAGGGACGAACCACAAACTCCGAAGCCTCCTCTCCCAGTCTTTCCTTCTGTTCCCTCACCCGCTTTTCAAACGTGAGTTCCTCATAGTCCATGGTGGTAAGCTGGGTGGCAGTCTTGTCATCCGAGGACATGACTGCCAGAGCAAAACCAGGCTGTCTTGAAACCGTGTGCTGGTGTCCTGCAAACCCTGTCACATAGTGGAAATTTTCCGGCGATGACACGATAGCGCCATCCAGGCCCCTTTCCCGGAGCATTGACTTAATCCGGCGCTCCTTTGGTTTTATGACTACCTTCTCATATTTCATTTTTCTGCGCTCCTAACTGCATGTGCTGCCCCGCACATCTGCCAGTTCATGGTCCGGCAAATTTACCGTCCCATCTTCCTGTCCACGGCTGCCTTTAACTGTCCCAATGCCCTTTCAATGGTCGCCCTCGGACACGCAATGTTCATGCGCATGTAGCCGCCGCCCTCCGGTCCGAATCCCCGTCCGTCGTTTAAGGCCAGTCCTGCATCCTGCACCATAAATGTCTGAAGCTCATCCCCTGAAAGCCCCAGCTCCCGGCAGTCCAGCCACAGCAGATACGTGCTCTCCGGCTTAAGAAAATGAATTTCCGGTATATTTTTCTTCAGGTAATCCCATGTATAGTCAATATTCCCCTCCAGGTAATCCAGAAGCTGCTCCAGCCATTCCCCGCCTTCCCGGAATGCGGTTTCCACAGCCACCAGACTAAAACAATTATTGCGGTGTACATCCATGCCGAACCAGAATTTCTCATATCTATCCTTCATCTCATGATTTGGGAAGAACAGGGTAGCTGCCTGAAGTCCTGCCAGGTTAAATGTCTTGGTAGCCGAGGTGCAGGTGATGGTAATATCAGCAATTTCTCCGGAAACACCTGCCATAACAGTATGGCGGTGTCCATATAGCATCAGGTCGGAATGAATCTCATCGGAAATAATGGGTATCTGGTATCGGACGCATATGTCCCCTACCTTTTCCAGCTCCTCCCTTGTCCAGGAGCGCCCCACCGGGTTGTGCGGATTGCACATGATTAAAAGGCCGGGCCTGCGCTTTGCGGCTTCCTCAAAAGCCTCATAATCAATTTCATAATACCCGTCCTGCTCCTTAAGTGAAACAGTCAGCGGAGTCCTGCCGCTGTTGACAACGGAATCATGGAATTCAGAGTAGACCGGAGTAAAATACATCACCTCCTGGCCCGGCTCCGTAAACTCGCGCACAATGGTGCAGATAGCCGGAATGACGCCCAGGGCAAACGCTGCCAGGCTTTTGTCAAAGTCATAACCGTTGCGGTCCTTCTGCCACCGGCACACAGCTTCATAGTAGGAAGCAGGCCGCGTGGTGTAGCCGAATATCCCCTGTTTGTTTCTCTCCTCCATGGCGTCCATGATGGGTTGGGCAGTTTTCAAATCCATATCTGCAATCCACATGGGAATCAGGCCCTCCCTGCCGAATTTTCTGGCGCATTCATCATACTTTGCAGAAAAATTACGGCTGCGGTCCACGGGTTCATCAAAATTATATTTCAAATCGTTTATCCTCCTTTTTGCGGGGAAAATACTCCGCTAAAATAACCGTAGGGAGCCCCCTCCCGGGCCGCCCATACCGGCCGGCTGCAAGGAGGGAATTCTCCCCTTTCATCAGAGCCTGTTCCTGCAGGCTCCGGTGCTGTATTGCGCAGATTCATTAAACGCAGTACTAATTTTTCAGTCTTGGGTCCAGGGCATCCCTCAGGCCGTCCCCCACCAGATTCAGGGATAAGGCAATGGTTGCAATGGTCAGCCCCGGAAACAGTACGCCCCATACAGAGTAGCGCATATACTCCTTTGCGTCGGAAAGCATGGAGCCCAGCTCCGGAGCCGGCGGCTGCTGGCCCAGGCCAAGATAGCTGAGGGCTGCCGTATTCAGAATCTGCGCCGCCACAGCCATGGTGGCCTGCACTATAATTGTTCCCACTGCATTGGGTAATATGTGTCTTACTATGATGAATACAGGGGAACAGCCGTAAGCCTTGGCAGCCTCTATGTACTCCATGTCCACAATATTAAATACCGCGGACCGGACCACCCTGGTAAAGCCGGGTACCTGGGAAATAATGAGCGCCAGAATCAGGTTGCGTATACCGGCTCCCAGGGACGCCGCTATGGCAATAGCCAGAAGCAGTGTTGGAATCCCCATAAATACGTCCAGTATGCGCATCAGCACCGTATCCACCTTGCCCCCGTAATAAGCCACGATGGACCCCAGCAGACAGGCAATCAGACAGGCCACTGCCGTGGATACAATACCCACGGTCAGGGACACCCTGGCCCCGAAGAGCACACGGGCAAAAATGTCGCGGCCATAATCGTCTGTTCCAAACAAATGGTGCAGGGAGGGCCCCAGAAATCTGGCGTCATAATTCTGGGTAATGGCATCCGCCTCATAGTCGCAGATAACCGATGCAAAGGCCGCCAGAAGGACCACGGTTACGATGATGACAAAGCCAACCATAGCCAGCTTGCTCCTTCGGAAGCGTTTCCATATCTCAGCCGCACGGCTCTGTTTCTTCCTGTCTTTCTTAACTGTATCAGGTTGCAGGTTGTCGTTTGGCACGTCTAACACCTCCTACATATTTGGCTTTGATTCTTGGGTCAATGTATGCGTATAAAATGTCCACAATCAGTATAATCACCACATTGAGGGCTGCCAGAAACAGGATACAGGCAGTTGTCTGGGGAATGTCCTTGGAGCGGATGGACGTGATGGTCAGGGAGCCCAGTCCCGGTATTCCGAAAATGGATTCCACCAGTACGGTGCCTCCCAACAGGTAGCCGAATTCATTTCCAATGACCGTGATAACCGGCAGCAGCGCATTTCTCAGTGCATGCTTGTAAATAACAGTATGTTCAGACGCTCCCTTTGCCCGTCCTGTCCTTACATAGTCCTGGCGGATGGTCTCCAGCATGTTGGAACGGGTCAGCCTGAGTATGCTGGCTGCCGTGGCCATGGCCAGGGTCACCACAGGCATGATAAAATGCTTCATGGTGACCACTCCTGTAAAGGTGGATGGCAGAAGGCCCAGCTTCAGCGAAAACAGCATAACAAACATCATTGCCAGCCAGAACTGGGGCACTGCGGCAAAAAACATGGCCAATATGGTACTGACAAAATCCAGGCCCGAATATTGCCGCACCGCCGATATGACGCCGATGGGAACACCTATCATCACTGCCAGGCAGATAGAAAGCACACCTATGCGGAATGTCACGCCAAAACGGGAAAAGATTTCATCAAATACAGGCTGACGGGTTCTGTAGGAGGTTCCGAAGTCCCCGTGAAGGGCATCCTCCAGATAGTGCACATACCTCACCACAAACGGGTCGTTCATCCCCAATTCTTCATTCAGCTTATCAATCTGTTCTTTTGTTGCCGATGTTCCCAGGATGGCAGAGGCAGGGTCACCCGGTGTAAATGACATGATACCATATACGATGAACGACACGCCCAGCAATACCGGAATCATCAGCAGCAACCTTTTCAAAACATATTTAATCATAGATATGCTTCCTTTCAGATATCGGTAGTTCAGACATCCGGCTTAAAACGTGCCGGCCTTAATCCCAGTGCATATCCCGAAGGGTTGAGAAACCGGAATCATAGGATCTGTCTACCGTGACTCCCTTATTGTATGCGCATGTAACCACACGGTCATAAATGGGGATTATGATTGTATCTTCATACAGCTTCTTCTCTATAACAGAGTAAATGTCTTTTCTCTGTTCCGGGTCCTGACATACGGAACCGTCCTGAAAAGCCTTGTCAACATCCGCATCATTAAGCCTGGAGAAATTATATCCGCCGATAGCGCTGGACATGAACACCGTACTCCAGAAATCCACATCAGGGTCCATAGTCTGTACGATGGTGGACATGGCAAAATTACCGGACTTCATATCGGAAACCCATGTATTGGCCTCCAGCTGTTCCACGGAAATATTCACACCAATCTGTTTTAACTCTTCCTGGTAGACAACGCCAATTTTCTTATAGTTCTCATAGCCGACCACGAAGGGGATTTCCTCTCCATTATAGTCAGTCTTTGCCAGATACTCTTTCGCCTTATCCAGATTAAACTCAGGTGTTGTGTACTTGCCGGAATACCCAGCGGTCCTCTCATCCCATAACAGGCTGGATACCTTGGCAACGCCGTCCATACCCACTTCCACGATATGTTCCCGGTTGGTGGCATAAGCCAGGGCCATACGGAAATTCGGGTCGCTTAAGAAGGGCGCTTCCAGGTTCATGACTATGTATCCGCTACCCATGGTAGGATTCAAATCCAGCACCAGATCCTGGCTGTCCTTAAGCTCCTGCACCGCGATTGGCGGGATGGTGTACGTCATGTCAATCTCACCTGTCTGAAGAGCTGTAAGCGCTGTCTCCGGATTAGTCAGCACCACATAGTTGGCCTCTCTGATCTGAGGCAGGGCATCATGGTAATCATCAAAGCGTTCCAGGACAACCTGGGAGCCGGAATCCCACTGTTTAAATTTATATGGTCCTGTACCGACAGGCATCTGTCTGATGTTGTCGCCGGCCTCATTTACCGCCTTCTCATTCATGATACAGACCGTGGAGGCCACTGCTGTCAGGAACGGTACATATGGCTGGTCCAGAACGATTTTTACCGTCAGGTCATCCACGGCTTCCGCCTTCACGATATTCTTTGTGAAATTAGACATCTCACTGGATTCCTTGGCGCGCATCATGGAAAATACCACGTCGCCCGCAGTCAGGGTCTCCCCATTGTGGAACTTAACGCCTTCCTTCAGGTTGAAGGTATACTCTGTGCCGTCCTCGCTGATGCTGTAATCCTTGCACAATACATTTTCATATTTGCCGTCATAATAACGCAGCAGACAGTCGAATATATTGCTGTACACCACCTTATCCAGGTCCATGCCGCTGTTATATGGGTCAAAGCCCGCAAAGTCGGAATACACAGCAATTTTGATGGTGTCCTTTCCGCCTTCCTGGTTTCCTGCATCCGCCGCCTTCTCGGTTCCTGCACCAGCGCCTCCCCCTGAGCTGCCCCCTGAACTTCCTCCGCACCCAGCCAGGGCACCGGCTGCCATTGCGCACACTAAAAGCATGCTGATTAATTTCTTCTTCATCTGTTTACCTCCCTTAATTTAGTTAAATAATACACATGCAACTTGGTGGTTCTCTGAAACATTTTTCAAAGGAATATCATGGCCCATACATTTTTCCGTTGCCCTTGGACATCTCGGCGCAAAACGGCAGCCCGGAGCCGGGTCAATGGGACTCACGATTTCTCCCTTTATGCTCTGTCTTTTCCTGTTCCTTCCCTGAAGCCTGGGTACCGGTATGGAATCCAAAAGCGCCTGGGTATAAGGATGGAGCGGATTCTTAAATAGCTCCCTGCTGGAAGCCTTTTCAATGCACTGGCCCAGATACATGACCATGATTTCATTGGAAATGTGCTTTACCACAGACAGGTTATGGGTGATGAACATATATGTAAGGCCTCTCTGCTCCTGCAAATCCATTAACAGGTTCAGTATCTGTGCCTGGATGGAAACATCCAGAGCCGATACCGGCTCATCGCAGACAATGAACTTTGGATTTAAGGACAGGGCCCTGGCAATCCCAATGCGCTGGCGGCGTCCGCCGTCCAGTTCGTGTGGATACGCATTGTACAGACGGGAGGCCAGGCCCACCGTGTCCATCAGTTCAGCCACCCGCTTTTCCACCTCAGATTTCTTCCGGCAGATCTTGTTCACCATCATAGGCTGCCCTATGGTTTCGCTGACTGTCATACGCGGATTCAGGGACGCATACGGGTCCTGGAAAATAATCTGCATATCCGTGCGCAGATTCTGCATATCCTTCCTTCCGCATTTTAAGATGTCCTTGCCGTCAAAGAAAATCTGCCCTGAATTAGGCTCTGACAGTCTCAGTATGGTTCTGCCCAGCGTGGACTTGCCGCACCCGGATTCCCCTACCACTCCCAGGGTCTGTCCCTGCACGATCTGCATGTTCACATCGTCCACTGCATGGAGTTCACCGGAAGGAGTATGGAAATACTTTTTTAAAGATTTCGTCTCAAGTAATATTTTTTTATCAGACATGCCAATTTCTCCTTATACCTTGTCTTGGTGCCTTAAAAATATAGCGGTTATTATATTTGCGCCGTAGCCTGCTTTGTCCCCAGAGGTCCCGGGCAGAGCCCGGCGGATTCCTCAGTACAGACTGCGGGAGCGGGTTATGAGACACCTTCCGGTCCATCCTGGTACAGGTGGCACCGAATCATATGGGTTCCCTCCACACATTCCGGCGGCTGGGCATTCTTACATATATCCATACATTTAGGACAGCGGGGATGGAACTTGCACCCAGGGGGTAAATCCGTGGGGTCCGGCATCAGTCCGTCAATAGGATTGAGCCTCCTGCTTTCCACCTCCAAATCCGGTATGGAGCCAAACAGTCCTTCCGTATAAGGATGTCTGTTCTTTCCTTCATATATATCTTCCGCCGTGCCGTACTCAATGATTTCTCCGGCGTACATGATTGCGACCTTGTCGCATATCTCAGCCACAATCCCCAGGTCATGGGTAATCAGGATGATGGACGTGTTGATTTTCTCCTTCAGCTCCTGCATCATATCCAGAATCTGCGCCTGAATGGTTACATCCAGGGCCGTGGTAGGCTCATCGGCCAGCAAAAGCTCAGGCTTGCAGGCCAGGGCCATTGCTATGACCACACGCTGCTTCATACCCCCGGAAAACTGATGGGGGTAATCCTTTTTACGGCTCTCCGCAATCCCCACCAGCTTAAGCATTTCCTCAATCCGCTCCTGCTTTTCCTCAGGCGTCAGATCCATGTGAAGCTCCAGGGCCTCACCAATCTGGTTCCCCACTGTAAGGACCGGATTCAAGCTGGTCATGGGGTCCTGAAAAATCATGGATATCTTTTCTCCCCTGACCTTCCGCATGTCCTCCTCGGCTGCTTTTACCAAATCCTCCCCGTTAAACATGATTTCTCCGCCGGTAATCCTCCCCGATACCTTTGGCAGAAGGCGCATGAGGGAAAGGGCAAGGGTGGTCTTACCGGCGCCGGTCTCTCCCACCAGACCAATGGTCTCCCCCTTGTTCAGGGTGAGGGATACGTGATTGACTGCCTTGACAATGTCCTCGTCCGTCGTATACTCCACGCTCAGATCCTTAATTTCCAACAGCTTCTCTTCCATATTCCAGCTCCATTCCGTTTTTATCTTCTTAAAGCTTTCATTTCTGTTATTGTCTTCATTTCTGTTATCATCTACATTCCTGATATGATTTAATGAAGATAATCCTTAAGCATGTTCATGGACTGCTCATTGATTCTGTCCCACATCTCATACACCGGAATCTTCCAGTCACACTGCCGTACCTTCTCCGCCAGCTGAGGGCTTACACAGATGACCGATGCCTTTTGGGCAATCTTCTTCCACCCGCTCCTCTTATCCTCGTAGTAAACTTCCACATCCAGCTCAGGACACATCCTGTGAACCAGGTTCACAAAGCCGTCCGCCGACTCTTCCTTTTTGCAGATAACCGCTGCCACGGAGCCTGACTCCAGGGATTGCAGCGCCTCCATCACATCCGGGGCAACCTCCACTGTCATACCGTAAATAATAGGCTGGTAGCTTCTGGCTATGCTCCTCACCTGGGCATACTGGAAATATGTGGTGATGATTGCGTCCAGGTGCTCAATCTGGTCCCGGTGTTCCTCCAGATAATCCCGCAGCTGGTCCAAATGGACCTCCTCAACCTGTACATCCGCTTCTCTGGCAATCTGCATGGCGAACCGGTGGCCTATATTCTTTTCCTCATACACAAAAATAACGCTTTTCTTCTTGCTCTCTTCAATCTCCTTCAGGACCTTGTCCACAATGCTCCGTACCTCGTCCACAGAAAGCTGATAATAAATGGCGTTTTTAATGGATGTGACCAGTTCCTCCTCCAGCTTTTTTTTGTCCATGGATTCTGTCTGCACAATGGTCCCAATATGGGGCCTGGTAACCACCAGCTCCTGCTGCTCCAGCCGCTTGTATGCATTGCGCACCGTATTAATGCTGATTCCCAGCTCATCCGCCAGTACGCGGATGGGAGGAAGCTTTTCTGTCCACCGCACCTCTCCGGTAAAAATGCTCCATCTGATATTCCTGACCAGCTGGTCCGTGTATGGGATTTTTGAGTCCTTATTGATTTTCCACACTTCGGCGTAATGAATCATAGATATTCCAATTGTCCTTTCCTTCTGTTGGGCAACATTTATAATGTTTTATTGTTTGTTTCCATTGTTACCATTGTTTCTATCATAGTGTCAATATAACACACTTTGTATGTTTTGTAAATATGTACATATTTTAAAATATATTAATCAATTTTTGTGCATATTCTATATCTATTAGATTTTGTAGTTTTGTTTGATTGGTATTAATATGGTACTGCAATTATAATTTTGAAATAAAGGCTTTAACAGAATTTTTCCATATATCCTGCTCCTATCTTCTTAAGACAGCTCCAACCAGTGAGCATATATATACAGAAGAGTATCTAAAGACATATTGGTTCTCTTGCCCTTAATGGACAGATTCATCATTATGCGATATAATAATGCCGCTAAGCAGCAACAGGCTGCCGCAGCAGCTTCTTCATATATCAATACACAGCAGGTGGATAAATGATTTATACAATTACGGAAATGACAGAAAAACATTATTATGGCAAAGCATATGTCCAGTATGCGGCCTGGTTTGAAACATACAGGGGATTAATGCCGGATGAATTTCTTGATAACAGAAAACTTGAGTCTTGTTATGAGTCCACGCTGAAGCATCCTCAGGACACCTATGTGGCCCTTGTGGACGAAACAGTGGCGGGCTTCATATGGTATTCACCGGATGCAAGGGAATATACACGAAAAACAGGCATGTCTGAAATAAATGCCCTTTATGTATTAAAAAAGTATCAAGGCCACGGCATAGGCAGAGCTCTTATGGAAAAATCCCTGAGTATGATGCCCCATAAAGAAGCCGTATTATATGTCCTCCGGGGCAATAACCCCGCAATTGGTTTTTATGAGCATATGGGTTTTATGCTTACCGGTAATACATTTACGCAGGATACCGGATTTGGGAATATTGTTGAACTTGAGATGATGCGGACCGGCAGATTAACCGGCCCATAAGCCTGTGCCTGCGGTTTTGGCAGGACAGGCAAAATACAAACAAACACCGGGAAATAACGGCTCCAAGTCCGTACCTACCGGTGTTTGTTCTCATAATTTACTTCTTATGCAGGATTTTTATACCCTGCTTTTCTATTTTATTTCATTGACTTTAATTGCTTTCTGTATCCCCATCCTCTGGCACTATAAGCTTTCCCTTGAGGCTGGAAGCCATTTTAAGGGTTGGAAATTTTGCGTGATAAAGAGCTATGGCCTCGTCCGCGTCTTTCCGGTTCATCGTAAATTCGTATTCCTTTCCATCCGCCATCACGCACACCAGCTCCGTACTGGTGCCGCGCCCAACCTTCTTTACCTGGAACCGAACCTTTTTAAGTTCCTGGTTCACCAGAATCACTGGCTTACCCACGATTCCATATGTTAGATCCTCACCAATCCAGAATGTGCCGCTTATCTTCCGGGCATTCCGGAAATCTTCATCCAGCCTTTCCCTGTTTATGGTTTTATGGCTGTCCAGAAACGTCCGTACTGCTGCGACATGATGTTTTTTCAGCATGGAGGACAGGATAAATAGCCCAAGGAACGCGATAACGGCCCCGAGGCCGGTGGTGCCCATGGCACTGGAGGGTGTCTGGTTATCCAGCATGCCTGCCCAAAAATAATAACCCTCCGTTTCCGTCTCCAGGTCAAAACTCCGGACCGCCCTGTCATAGTATTTTTTGCCATCACCCTTCAGTTTCTTCAGGGTGCCTTCCACATGCAACCCCTGAGGCGGATCGGAACGCACACCCTTTAAATAATCCCAGGTTTCGTCCATAATCCGGTCCATTTCCGCCTCCATTTTACCGGAAATACGCACAGGAACAGCTCCCGCCTCCTCATCCAGCACCAGATAATATATACTGCTCTTGGTGCGCACCCCGCTGCGGGTACGGTAGCTTTCCATGAAGGCATCCAGCACATAGTTTATATCAAAGCTTACATATTCATCCCCGGCCTGTTCTGTCCCGTATACTTCACGGAGCGGAACTGCACCCCGAAAATACTTTATCAGATAGCTGCCTACCAGTACCATCAGGCCAATCCCAAAGGCAGTTACCAACAGACCTACAGGCACATTGACGCGCACCATGGCCTTTTTGAATTCTGTTTCCACCGTTCTCCTGTTTGTATTATCGCTTCCCATACCATATATCCCCCTCATTGTTATCCCGGCAGTACCGATCCTCCGGCAGTGTCAATTCCGGGACACCGGCTCTCCAATTCCTCCTGAAGCGCCCTGGCAGCTTCCCGTGATGTCTCGGCCCATGCGGTTTTTTTATCCTCAGTCATCAGATGGATGGTCAGGTAATGAGCCTGCTTTCTGGTTTTTCCGACTTTCACATAGTATGTATTATCCTTGATGTACGCTTGTGTAAGCCGGCTAAGTTTCAATACGCATGGCATGTTGCCGCCGTAAAGACAGATATAATCCCTGGTCAGAATTCCCCTCTTCTGTCCGGTGGTAAAGGATTTCAGCTTTCCAAGGTGATTCAGGATCAGGCTGTCCGAACCCATGGCCTGTTTGTCAAATTCCCGTATCTCCTGTTCCTCTAATCCGCCGGCCTTGGCAGCAACGCGAATCCAATCATCCACAGTCTTTCTAATATCTTTGGTTATAAAAAAAACAGCTACTCCGAATACCGCCACCAGCAAAAGAAAGAAAACCGAAATCCCGATTCCCACTCCCAGCATATTTTCCTCTTTATCCCGGATGATTTCCAGGGTTCTGTTTATGGACCAGACCAGGCCGGCTATGCTGCCCGCCAGAAAGGCTCCCATAAAAAACAGGCCCAGGCCCGCATTGACTCCCTTCATGGCCTTTTTATGAGCCTTAAACACAGATCCTTCCGGATAATGCTTTTGCTTGTACTCCTCGTTCATACTCTCTAAGTATGTTTCTTTGTTCTGGGCTGTCATATACTGTTTCCTCCTCTTTTGTAACAATGGCATTTCCGTGATAGAATGCAGAAATGTTTCAGTCATTCTTTCCAGTTTTATTATACGTATGAATCGTAAAAAAACAATTGGTACAGCATAAGCCGTACTATTTCGGCACAAAAAGCAAGACGGTATCATTCAGCCATCTCGCAAATCAATTTCCTGAATGAACCGTCCTGATTCTTCCCTGTAACTGTAATGTCCTTGATATTTTCCAATAATCCCCCGTATGCTCTCCATTCCAAACCCATGATACCTCTTATCCTGTTTTCTGCTTTCAAGATTGGGATTGTTCTTCAGCACAGACCCTGATATGGTATTTTCCATGAAAATCTCGGTTGTTCCGTCCTCTTCCCTCACCACCAGCTCCAGTTCACGTTCTGTCTCAACCGCCATGCAGGCTTCGATTCCATTAGAAAGCAGATTATACAAAAGGGTGCCCATGTCCATGCTGTCAATCCTGTCCGGCCTTCCCATAACCACATACCGGAACCGGATTCCCTTTTCCCTGCACTCCTGAACCGCTTTAATCAGGGCTGCATTTAATCCCTCATTGCCTGTATCCTGGGGCAGTTCAGGATAGTTTCCCAGGTCTGCTCCCATGCGTTCAATATATTCGGCCGCCTCTGCGTACCGTTCCTTTGCCACCAGACGGTACAACACATTAAAGCGCCCCTTCATATCATGGCGCAGGCGGTTTACCTCCCGGCCCATTCTGTATAAATCCCGAATCTGTTCCTCCTGCTGGCACTTGGTTTCTCTTCTGAATTCCGCCTCGCGTTCTTCCCTCCGGTACCGCTCCAGCCTGTGGTAAAAGCCTCCTATAAAAACAATCACCCCAAAAATTCCCATTAACATACAAAGAGCCAGAACATATCTCCCTCTCTGGTCCAGTCTGCCTTCCTCCATAAGAAACATTCCCATAATCAGAATAAACATGCAGAAAAATGTTCCTGCCAGCATTCCATCCTCAGCCTGGACCGGTCCCTTTTTCCGTCCGTACAGTGCCAGAGCTGCCCGGCCCATGGAAAATTTAAGGGCACATCCTGCCAGTATGGGAAATACCACCGCGTCCCGGTCCATGATCATCAGTGTATTAAGACTTCTGCCTGTAATAATCCCCAATGTCCCATAGATCATATAAGAACTGCTGATGGCTATCAGAATCCACAAAAGACTGTGAACAATGACCTTTTGCGCCTTCCCATTCAGGGCAATCAAGCCATATGCAGTCAATACCACGCCATAGCTGATTCCCAGGAATCCTTCAAAGACAATATAACGGTTGAGCAGGACCATGATTCCATAATAGGCAAGGCATCCGCCTGTAAACAGCATGATTCGGGCAGCACCGGAATATTTCTTATCAAAACCATGGTCCATATATTCCATTGCCACGAGGGTGGACAATACATCAATCACATAAGCGGCTGCCGTGCTTTCTCCCATACTCCATCATCATCTCCCTTACGCCTTTTTTTCTGTCCCTTCCCATAGGAATAACTGCCCCGGTTTTAAGAACAGCATCCTGTTTTTCTATCTGGGAAATATACGCCTGATTCACCAGATAATTCCGGTGAATACGTAAAAAACCATAATCCCTCAGTTCCTCCGCCACAGGCTTTAAGCTCCCGTAAACAGAGTACTCCGCTCCGCCGGACATTTTGTAGGTCAGTGTATGGCCATTACACTCTATGTACATGATATCCCGCAGAAGCACCTCGCCTGCGCCAAAGCCCCCCTGAATTTTATAACTGATTTTCCTGCGGGCCGTCACCTGAAAATACTTCTGCAGCGCCCGTCCCATATCCCGTTTTAAAAGTCCCTTCCTTACAAACCACAGGGGCATATATTCGTGGGCATCAAACACCCAGCTCTCATGACTGGAAACAAATATAAGCCGGGTCTCCGGACAGCTAATGCCCAGCTGCTCTGCCAGCCAGAACCCATCCCTCTCCGGCATCTCAATATCCAGAAACACCAGGTCAAAGGGCTGCTGCTGCCCTGCTTCATATAACCTGCGTCCATCGGTAAAAAGACTTACCTGCATGTCCACGGTTCCCGGCATACTGCCGATATACTCTTTTATTTCCTCTTTGATCTGCTCCAGGTATACCCTGTCATCATCGCAGACAGCCACACGGAGTGTTTCCATGGGATTGACCCCCTTTTTTATTCTTATGATTGTGGGCAGGTGGTGCTTGTGGTTGGGTTGGGGTTAAGTTTGGTTTGGTTGAGTTGGGCATGGTTGGGGTAAGTTTCGCAGCATTGGGGTAAATTGTATTGAGTAAGTTGCATTGAGTAAGTTGCAATGGGATAAGTCAAGTCGAGTTAGACCCATATAATTTAATCCGGTTTAATCCCATGTCTTCCATACTTCGGGCTGATAACCAATTGTAGCCTTCTTACCATTTCTGACAATGGGCGACTTCAGGACTTTCTGGTTTTCCAGGACTTTCTCATCCCGGTCTTCAGCAGCAATGTACTTGATTAATGCCAGTGCGTCCTTATCTTTGCAATCATCATTCAACATAACATCCAGACCGCCCACGGCCTGTTTCACACTTGTGTATTCCCCCTTACTCATGCCTTTTTCTTTTAAGTCGATTAATTGGTATTTGATGTTCCGCTCTTTGAAGTAGCGTTCGGCTTTCTTTGTGTCAAAGCATTTTTTTGTTCCGAAGATTTGTATATTCATTGGGTAGTCCTCCATTCCATACTATAACAATGCTTCCAGGCCGGGTACCTGGAAATTTGCGGTATGGTTTATTGTCTCGCCAGCCGCGGCCTGCCGATGAAATTTCTCTGAGCCTTGCAAAATCTAAAAATATAATGTATAATAAGCATATAAAAGAGCAACCGCCCACAAGGTGGAAGCCTACGAGTCAATTTACGTCCTACATGAGGACGCGCCTATCCTGTTGGCTGACAGGGTAGGCATTTTTTTATTTCTTGTTATGCCTGTCTATGTAGGTCAGTAATGCGATAAGGAACGAGCCGCCCAAAAAGAGCAGACTTAAAATTTCATATGTTCCCATAACACACCACCTCCCCTCTCTTGTAAGATGGGAGGCTGCCACCCTGTACACGGTGCTCATGAAAGCATTATAGCAGGAAATTTCCAGATAATCAACCGGCGGTTCCCAGGCTGGTTCTACAATGGCTCTACACGTTATAATGTCACAGCAATGTCACGGAGGCATAAAAAAGCCCGGGAACACGCATAAATACGTGGTTCCCGGAACTTAGGACGTTATTCGAATTCAATCGTAGCCGGCGGCTTCCCCGTGCAATCATACAGCACCCGGTTAACCCCCTTAACCTCATTCACAATCCGGCTGGTCACCTTCCCCAGCACTTCCCATGGAATCTGAGCTGACTCCGCGGTCATGAAATCAGATGTAAGCACAGCCCTCAGGGCAACAGCATAATCATAGGTTCTCTCATCGCCCATGCAGCCAACAGACCGCATATTCGTCAGAGCTGCAAAATACTGGCCCAGATTCTTGTCCACCCCGGCCTTTGCAATCTCTTCCCTGTAAATCGCATCAGCGTCCTGTACAATGCGGACCTTATCAGCTGTCACCTCACCGATAATCCTGACGCCCAGACCAGGTCCCGGGAATGGCTGTCTGAATACCAGATACTCAGGTATACCCAGCTCCAGTCCGGCCTTTCTCACCTCATCCTTGAAAAGCAGCCTTAAAGGCTCTACCAGTTCCTTAAAATCTACATGCTCCGGCAGTCCGCCCACATTGTGATGAGACTTGATGACAGCAGATTTACCCAGGCCGGACTCAATCACATCCGGGTAAATGGTTCCCTGTACCAGGTAATCCACTGCGCCAATCTTCTTTGCCTCTTCCTCGAATACACGGATGAACTCCTCGCCGATGATCTTACGCTTTGCCTCAGGCTCTTCCACGCCCTTCAGCCTGGCGTAGAAACGTTCCTGGGCATTGACACGGATGAAGTTCAGGTCATACGCACCTTCTGGTCCAAATACAGCCTCTACCTCGTCTCCCTCATTCTTACGCAACAGACCGTGGTCCACGAACACGCAGGTAAGCTGTTTGCCAATGGCCTTGGACAGCATGACGGCAGCCACAGAGGAATCCACACCGCCGGACAGAGCGCACAACACCTTACCGTTGCCAATCTTCTCCCTCAGAGCCTTGATGGTGGTATCCACAAAGGAATCCATCTTCCAGTCGCCGGAGCATCCGCAGACATTATATACAAAATTGGAGAGCATTCTGGTGCCTTCCTTGGTGTGAACCACCTCAGGATGGAACTGCACCGCATAAAAATTCTTCTCCGGACACTCCATGCCGGCTACCGGGCAGGAGTCTGTATGTGCAGTGATGCGGAAGCCCGCCGGCACCTCTGCAATGTACACGCCGTGGCTCATCCAGCATACGGTCTTGGAAGAAACGCCATCAAACAGCTTGGAGGAAGTATCCACATCCACTTCTGTGTGTCCGTATTCGCTGACCACAGCCTTCTTTACAACGCCATCCAGCAGGTAGCTCATAAGCTGGGCACCATAGCAGATTCCAAGAACCGGTATTCCCAGCTCAAATATCTCCTTTGAGCAGCGGGGTGCCCCATCTTCAAACACAACGTCAGGTCCGCCTGTGAAAATGATTCCCTTTGGATTCATTTCCTTGATTTTCTCCAGGCTCATATCATAAGGATGCACTTCACAGTATACGCTGCATTCGCGGACACGGCGTGCAATCAGCTGGTTGTACTGGCCGCCAAAGTCCAATACAATAATCATCTCTCTGTTCATGAGATTCGTTCCTCCATTATTTTACGGATTTTCCCACCAAAACAATTATAGTAAAACTGTATCCTAGAACGGGTTTGAAAATACCCTGTATCCGACACCCCACAGCAGCCTGTCTGATGAAAGCTGTGCGTAACCCGCCTGCTTCCGCTGCTGCCAGTGCCAAAGGTCTAACCAGATACAAACCATTTCCAAACCCGCCCTTATTATATACCTTGACCCAATTTACCGAAAAATATTTATTCCCTATAAAATTGAAAGAGATTGTACAGAATAGTACAATCTCTTTTTTATCTTTCGTATAAATACATTATAAAGCAGAGAACGACAAATATCAAGCTATTTTGACACTTTTTTCAGAATTTTTTACTGGCTATTTGACGAGCATTTATATTATGATTTTTTGCCGAGATTTTTTTGCCGGAACTCCTTATCGGAGCTTTTTAACAGACTCTCATCCTCCGCCCCATCTTCCGCACTGCCTCATCTTCTGCTCCGCTCCATCTTCTGCTCTGCCGCAAACCCTTTAATTAGATAACTTCCTTCCGCAGAATCCTCGCAATCCTCTCCTCATCCAGTCCGCGTATTACCTCCACGGCCATTCTGACAGTGGCGTCCACGTCTTCTTCCGCGCAGAAATTATAGTGGCTGTGTACATACCTGGACGGAATGCCTAACACCAGTACCGGGACCGCCTTTCCCGTGAGGCTGATTTTTCCGGCATTTGTGCTGCCGCCCCGGCGCACTGCGTCCTGGTACTTGATTCCAAGCTTATCTCCTGTCTCCTGGGCAAAACGTATGAATTCCACGTTGGAAATGTAGCTGTTGTCCATGTGGCGAATCTGCACACCGCTCCTTAAGCATCCCTGGGCAATACCGGCACGGAAATAGAAATCATCCGCCGGTGATCCCTCAAACACAATGGCCAAATCAGGCTGAACCTGCTGTGCCGTCACCGTGGCCCCCCTGGTACCCACTTCCTCCTGGGCCGCAAATGCGCCTACCACTTCCACTGCCAGCTGGTCCGCCTCATCCCGAAGCGCCTGCATGGTGTCAATAATGCTCACACAGCCCAGACGGTTGTCAAAAGCCTTGCCGTACAGAATTCCATTTTCCTTATGATACTCAAAGCTTACATCCGGCATAATAGGGTCGCCCGGGCGGATTCCATAGACCTCCGTCACTTCCTCCCGGCTGCTGGCACCCACATCCACCAGGATATCCTCGATTGCCAGGGAGTTGTCGTTTTTCTGAGCCGCTGTCAGAAAATGAACTGGTTTGGATGTGGTGATTCCCCTGTGCTTTTTCCCGTCCCTTGTCCTTACGATGACAGAGTGGGCGGGCAGGCTGGTGAGATGGAATCCTCCCAGCATCAGAATACTTAAAAGTCCGTTTTCCAGTATGGACTGTACCATGAATCCGCACTCGTCCAGATGGGCGTCCAGCATGAGCACGGGGCGCCCGGCCTTTTTCTTCTTCATGGTGGCGTAAACATTGTACATAGCATCATTTGCCACGTCCAAACCCCCGCACCAGTTCTTTACTTCCCGGATGACCTCGTCCTCAAATCCACTGGGACCAAAGGCATTGGTCAACGCTTCGATTTCTTTTATGTTTGCCATGATTTCCTCCAGGTATGAGACGCAAAGTGCCGCATCACATGGTACCGCTCCTGCCATACCATGCCTGCGGCACTGCATCTGCTTAACTTATTTCTGCTTAACTTATTTCTTCTAAACTTATTTCTGCTTTATTGATTTCTACTCTATTTATTTCTGCCTAACTTATTTCTGCCTAACTAATTCTGCTCTGTTTATTTCTGCCTTACTTATTTCTGCCTTACTTAATCTGCCTCACTTATTTCTGCCTCACCTATCTCTGTCCAACCTCCCCTGTCTCCGCAGGAAAAGCCTTACAGTGAAACCTTCTTAAGCTCCTCAATCAAATCCAGAATATAGTCGGCTGTGGTCTGTACCATCTCCTGGCCCCACTCCACGGTGGCAGTGTTTGGATGATCCGGTCCAATCCATCCATTGTCTGTCACCTTTGGTGTGTTCCTGAGAATTTCAATCTCAACACCCTTGAAGCGCACGGTACGGAAGCCGGTAGCCACCAGGTTTTCGGTGAGATTGGTCATTTCCAGAGGGAGGTCAATCTTGCTCATATCTACCAGTGAGGGGTCAACTGCCATGATGCCAGCTGTCTCCTCGCCGCCGCCGTGTCCGCCCTTCCACTCAGGCTTCATATCCCAGGCCATCAGCCACCAGTTCAGCATCACGACCATGGCGCCCTTCTTGTCAAATTCCAGGCCGATGCGCTCGATGGTCTTGATATTCCCTCCGTGTCCGTTGAGCACCAGAATTTTCCGCGCGCCGTGCTTGTACAGCCCGTCCACAATCTGGTATACATACTGGTACAGTACGTCGGAATCAATGTTGATGGTTCCCGGATAATCAGCCAGTGACTGGCATGCTCCGTAGGGAATCATGGGCGCGATGAGGATGTTGTCATTTTTCTCCTCAATCAGATCCAGGATTTTGTCAGGTATCAGGGTGTCTGTTCCCAGCGGCATATGGCGTCCATGGCACTCCGTACTGCCGATTGGAAGAATGACCATGTCATTTTCCTTAAAATACCGTTCCGCTGTTGGCCATGTAATCTTTGATAATCTCATGATGCATCTCTCCTTTTACTTCTCTTATTTTGCAACCTTTACATGCTCCAGCTTGTGGTAGCCGATTGGATCCATCACGAAACCTTCCACCTTGGCGTTGGCGCCTGCGGTGATGGTGCTGTAGTAGATAGGTGCGTTGTTGTTCACTTCTTTTAACTTCACAGCCAGGTCCTCATATGCTTTCAGTCTCACGGACTCATCTGCGCTGGTCCTTCCTGTCTCAATGAGCTTGTCTACCTCAGGATCTCCGATGAAGCTGCGGTTTCCGGCTGCTCCCTGCTGTGAGGAGTGTTCCAGTGAATAGTAGGTGTAGTCTGCGTCTGTGGTGGAGGTCACCCAGCCAAAGTATCCCATGTCATGCTCCCCTGCGGAAGTCCTGGAAATAAAGCTGCCGAATTCCATTACCTCGATGTTGCAGGTGATTCCCACATCCTGAAGCATGGCCTGTACAGCCTGGCATACCTCTACACGTGTCTGGTTGTCATTTACCCAGATGCTGGTCTCGAATCCGTTTGGATATCCGGCCTCGGCCAGAAGGGATTTTGCCTTCTCAGGGTCATACTCATAAGCGCCAGGGCTGAAGTATCCGAATACGGCCGGTGCAATGATGGCGTCAGCCGGCTCTCCGGATCCGCTGGCAATGGTGTCGATAATCAGCTGGCGGTCAATGGCGTAGTTAACGGCATCCCTTACCTTCTGGTCATCATATGGCGCCTTGTTCATGTTCATGGAAATGTAGTAGCAGGTCAGGGATGGAGCCTCAAACAGCTGGAGGTCGGAATTGCTCCTTACCTTCTCCAGGTCATTTGGAAGCAGGTCGTAAGCCAGGTCCACTTCTCCTGTCTCCAGGGCGATGGTTCTCTGGGATGCCTCAGGGATAACCTTCATAACCAGCTTCTGTGTCTCTGCCGGTCCTGCATAGTAATCGTCAAAGCGCTCCAGGGTAACGGAATCGCCCTGCTTCCACTCTACAAACTTATATGGGCCGGTACCGATTGGATGAAGCTTGAAGGCTTCCTCGTCTGCCTCCACCACTGCCTTTGGAACAATGGCTGCAAATGGTACGGAAAGGTTTCTCAGAGCCGGTGCATAAGGCGCCTTCAGCTCTACATTAACTGTATAATCGTCTACCACGTCTACCTTGTCGATAAAGTCAACAATGTAGGAAACAGCGGCGGAATTAATGGCCCTGTCCAGGGAGAACTTTACATCCTCTGCCTTCACCTCAGAACCATCGTGGAATTTCACGCCCTGGCGGATGTGGAATGTGTAGGATGTATCGGAATTCTGATCCCAACTCTCTGCAATCTGGGGCTGCAGCTCTCCGGTCGCAGCGTCAACAACAGTCAGCGTGTCGAAAATCTGGTCCGTAACCTCTACAGCCGGCGTCTCCTTTCCCTGATGGGGATCTAAGGAAGTAACATCCGCTCCCTGCGCCCATACCAGCGTATCCTTGTACTCCCCTGAACCGCCGGCGCTTCCTCCTGCCTCTGCTCCCTTGGAACCTGCCTCTGTCTGAGCGCTGCCGCCTTCCGTGGAGGTCTGTCCGGACTTGGAACAGCCGGCTGCACTTACTGCCATTGCCGCCACTAAGGATAATGCAATGACTTTCTTCCATGTTTTTCTCATACTAGCTCCTCTCTTTCTTACATTTCTCTCTGTCAATATTGCTCTCTATAAATACCGGACCACAGGCTCCTGCCCTGGATTTCTCCGGAATTTAACCCTGCTCCTGAACCATACGGCAGCTCACAAAGTGCCCCGGCTCCATTTCCTTTAAAGTCATTTCATTGCTGGTACAGCCTTCCGTTGCATAAGGACAGCGCTTTGCAAACCTGCATCCCGGCTCCGGGTTGATAGGCGATGTGAGCTCGCCCTTTAGCGGAATGCGCTCCATCTTAAAGTCCGGATCAGGAACCGGTATGGCTGACAGCAGCGCCTTTGTGTACGGATGCATGGGATTCTTAAACAGCGCCTTGGCAGGTGCTGACTCCACCATCTGTCCCAGATACATGACCACGATGTCATTGGAAAAGTGCCTTACCACCGACAAATCGTGTGTAATAAACATATAGGTAAGGTTCAGCTCCTCCTGCAGATCCTGCATCAGGTTAAGGATCTGGGCCTGGATGGATACGTCCAGGGCCGATACAGGCTCGTCGCATACAATGAACTTTGGATTGACCGCCAGCGCTCTGGCGATTCCGATTCTCTGGCGCCTGCCGCCGTCCAGCTCATGGGGATATGTGTTTACCAGACGCTTGGCCAGTCCCACCAGGTTCATGATCTTCTCCACCTGCTGGGTGATGGCGGCCTTTTCATTGGGCTTGTAAATACCCTGCACCAGCAGCGGTTCAATGATTGCCTCGCTGACCGTCATCCTGGGATTCAGGGAAGCAAAGGGGTCCTGGAATATAATCTGCATATCCTTCCTCAAATCCTTTAGCTGCTTCTTGTTGTAGCCCAGGATATCCCTGCCCTCAAAATAAACCTTGCCGCTTGTGGGTTCGTGAAGCCTCAGGATAGCCCTTCCCATGGTGGATTTTCCGCATCCGGACTCCCCTACCACTCCCAGTGTCTCCCCGGTACGGATGGAAAAGTTTACATCGTCCACCGCATGGAGAGTGCCCTTGGGGGTTGTAAAATATTTTTTCAGATGTTCCACACGTAATATCTCTGTTTTCTGTTCCTGCATATGTCAATCTCCTTTTCTTAGCGGTAGCGGATGCAGCGGACCTGGTGGGTTCCGCCTACAGTCACCATCCCGGGATGGGTCTTGGAACATTCAGGAACCGCATACTTGCACCTCTCGCAGAAAACGCAGCCCTCAGGCAGCTTGGTGGGGTCGGGCATCATGCCGTCAATGGCCTGAAGCCGCTTCACATCGCTTGTCAGGCTGGGAATGGAACCAAAGAGTCCCTCCGTGTACGGATGTTTTGTGTCCTTGTATATTTCCCGCAGGGTTCCGTATTCCACCACTTCCCCCGCATAGATGATTGCCACGTAATCACAGTTCTGGGCAACCACCCCCAGGTCGTGGGTAATGAGGATCATGGATGTGTTATTTTCAGATTTAAGCTTGTATATCATCTCCAGCACCTGGGCCTGTATGGTAACGTCCAGAGCCGTGGTGGGCTCATCCGCAATGAGCAGCTTGGGGTTGCAGGCCAGGGCGATTGCAATGACCACCCTTTGCTTCATACCGCCTGAAAACTGGTGGGGATACTCTCCAAAACGCTCTGCCGGGATTCCCACCCTTTCCAGCATGTTTTCAGCCCATTTTCTGGCCTCCTGCCTGGACAGGCTGGTGTTGTGGTTCTCGATTACCTCCATGATCTGCTCGCCTACCGTGAGCACCGGGTTCAGGGAGGTCATAGGATCCTGGAATATCATGGAAATGTCCCTGCCGCGAATGGCCTCCATTCCATTGGTGGAAAGCTTCAACAGGTCCTGTCCCTCAAAAATCACCTCTCCGCCCAGAATCTTGCCCGGAGGATTGGGAATCAGCCTCATAATTCCTTTTGCCAGCGTGGTCTTTCCCGCACCGGTCTCTCCCACCAGTCCAAGGGTCTCTCCCACGCCGATATGTATATTGACGCCGTTTAGCGCCTTTACCACTCCGTCATCCGTTTCATAGTGGATGACCAGATCTTTTACTTCCAATAATGGTTTATCTGCCATGTCATACTCGTCCTTTCTTAGTGTTCATCCGTCAGCTCTTCAAACGCGGGTCAAGGGCATCTCTCAGTCCGTCTCCCACCAGGTTAAGGGCCAGGATGGTGAGCATGATTCCCATGCCCGGGATGATGGTGACATGCCATGCGTCGCGGATATAGCTTCGGGCATTGGACAGCATTGCGCCCCACTCAGGGGTGGGCGGCTGGATGCCGAGTCCCAGGAAGGAAAGTCCTGCGATGGAAAGGATGGCTCCTGCGATTCCCAGGGTCACCTGCACGATAATGGGCGCCATGGAATTGGGAATCACGTACTTGATGATGATGCGCCAGTCGCTGCACCCAATGGAGCGGGCCGCTTCAATAAACTCCTGGTCCTTCACCGTAAGCACCGATGCCCGGACCGTTCTGGCAAAGGTGGGCACATAGGAGATGGCAATGGCAATCAGCACATTGGTGATGCTGGTCCCCAGGGCCGCCACGATGGCGATAGCCAGAAGCATGGACGGGATAGCCAGAAGAATGTCCATAATTCTCATGATGATATTGTCAGCGGTCTTGCCGTAATACCCTGCGAAAGCTCCCAGGAGACCGCCGAAGATACATGAAATGATGATGGCCACGGTTCCCATAAACAGGGAGTACCGGACCGCCCAAAGCATGCGCAGCAGCATGTCCCTGCCGAACTCATCCAGCCCAAAGGGGTGTGCCAGGCTTGGTCCCTGCAGACGTCCCCTCAGATCCTGCTTTACCACGTAATTCAGGTAAATGGATTTGCCTGTAACCGCGTCAATGATGATGGTTGCTATTGCTATGATGACCAGTGCCAGGATAAAATACATGCCAATCATGGCCAGCCGGTTCTTTTTGAATCTGCGCCATGCCTCGCCCCACAGGGAGCGCTGGTCGCCTTCCGCTTCCGCGGCAATCAGATGTTTCTTTCCCATGAACTGCACCTACTTTCTCTTGTATTGTGATTTAATTCTCGGGTCCACAAAGGCGTATATGATGTCTACCGCCAGGTTGACCACGGTAAACATGATTGCCAGAAAGATAACAGACCCCAATACCATGGGAATATCTTTTGACTTGATGGAATCCACCATGAGACGTCCCAGGCCCGGCCAGGAAAATACGGTCTCTGTCAGCATGGCGCCTCCCAAAAGGGTGCCGAACTGCAGGCCCACTGCCGTGATAATCGGAATCATGGCATTCTTAAGCATGTGGCGGGTGGTTATTTTCTTATCGGAAACCCCCTTTGCCCTGGCTGTGTCTATGTAATCCTGACGGATAACCTCCAGCATGGATGAGCGTGTCATACGCGTAATCATGGCAGCAGCCCCTGTGCCCAGCGTCACCGCCGGAAGGACCAGGCTCTTGATGAGAGGTATGAATCCCTCCCCCATTCCCTGTGAAGGCAGCCAGCCCAGGGTCAGCGCAAACAGAATAACCATCAGCAGGCCGAACCAGAAGTTAGGCATGGCCACGCCAATCAGTGAGAGCAGCATGGCTGTATTATCCATCATGGAATACTGTTTCTTGGCGGAAATAATTCCCGTGGGAATTCCTATCAGAATGGCTACCAGGATACCTGCCACTGCCAGCACCGCTGTGTTAGGAAACCGCTCCATAACCTGCGACCATACGCTCAGGTTATTTTTATAGGATGTGCCCAGGTCCCCGTGAAGCATATTAATCATATAATGTCCGTAACGGACCAGCAGAGGGTCGTTGAGTCCCAGCTCCTCCCTCTTCATGGCCAGCGCCTCGGCTGATGCCTGGTCACCCAGGATGATTGCCGCCGGGTCGCCCGGTGACAGGTTCAGAATGAAAAACACAATGAACGTCACGCCGATAATGACCGGAATCAGCATAAGCAGTCTTTTTAACACATACTTGTACATTTTTCTCTCTCCAATCCTCGTATATTTGCTGCATTAACGCAGCGAAGCAAAATACATATTTCACAACCCCGCACAGGGGTTTGAAACCAAAATAATAAAAAAGAAGCCTTAGGATTTGAAACTCCCTCGCTTCATTCAAATTATAAAACAATATATCAAAATTGTCAACAATCATTGTTTAAATTTTACACTTTAAATATTTTGTCAACATTTCTATTGTGCTTTTTTTCAAATCTATGATATACTTGTCTGTATATTAAATCTAAGTGTCTCTCTGGGGCGCACACATCCTGGAGCCGGCACATGTTTGGGAGGTAAGAAAATTTGAAACAGATTGGCGGATTTTTTACATATGAACCACTGCCCGAAACCGAGAACCATTATCTGGAAAACCTATGCCCGCCAGGAGGAAGCCTGCGCTTTTTCATGTCCGGCAGATGTGCCAACTACTATGCGCTCCAGGATATCTGCCTGTCCGACACCAAAAAAGTGGCCTATGTGCCTGTCTACACCTGCGAGACAGTCCTGGCCCCTTTTCTGAAAGCCGGCTATGAACTTTTATTCTACGATGTATCCAGGGATTTGACCCCCATTTTTGATGAAAGGGTCCTGGACCGCATCAGCGTTGTCAATCTCTGCGGCTATTACGGCTTTTGCAGCTACGACAGGGAATTTATACGGAAGTGCTCCGAACGGGGCATCATCATTGTGGAGGATACGACCCACTCCATCTTTTCAGCCGACGGTGTTGACCCTCACTGCGATTATGTGGTGGGCAGCATGCGCAAATGGATTGGAGTACCGGCTGGCGGATTCGCTATTAAGAGGAAAGGCGGCTTTTCCCTTCCCGTTCTGCCTCCTGATGAAACCCATCTTTCCATGCGCAGTATGTCCATGAGAGGCAAACAGCAGCTTCTGCAGGCAGGGACTCCCGACCCCCAGGCCATGCAGAAGTTCAATGATACCTTCTGGGACGCCGAGATGATGCTGCGCCGCATCTTTGATTCCTATGGAAGCGACCGGGATTCAGAGTACATCATCCGGCACTATGACTTTGAGCAGCTGAAACAGAGACGCCGTGCCAATTACCAGTATCTTCTGGAGCATATGCCGGAACATCCCCAGATTACCGTGATATTCCCGGTTCTTAAAGAGGGCGCTGTTCCCAGCCACTTTACCGTGTATGCAAAGGACAGGGACATGGTCCAGTCCTATCTGGCCGGACAAGGCGCCAAGACCACCACCTATTGGCCCCAGGGCCCCATGGTGGACACCGAAGGCCATGGCGACGCGGACTACATCTACAGCCATGTGCTGTCCTTTACCTGCGACCAGAGATATGGAACTGAGGATATGGAATATATATGCAGACAGATAGAGGGGATGCCTGAAGAGTAAGAGCTGAAACATAGAGGAAGCATATGAATTAAAAGTATGAACCGGCAGCATGATCGAACACATACATATATTTAAAAAGCGGAAATACGGGAACGTGATACAATCGTCTTCACGTCCTGCATTTCCGCTTTTGCACATCCGCTTTTATTTTTTGTCCCTGTGCATCCGCAATTACACATGATAAAACAGTTCCTGGTTCTTCATCTTCATTCCGATCCGGTAAATTCTCTCGCCGTTGGCTATGTAGTGGGTATTGATTGCGCTCCTGGACTGTTCCAGGTTTCCCCGCTGCAGGATTTCCAAAAGCCATTTATGCTCCAGATAGTTATTTCCCCGCCGTCCTGCCTGGGCAGCAATGTCCTCCTGGTCCAAATCCACCTGTTCTTCAGACACATACCCGTTGATTTGCTTGATGGTATAGAACATGGCTCCGTTTAAGGGGCTTAATGTCTCCCACAGACTGGTCAGACGCTCCATCTGGCCTGATAATAAAATCTGTTTATGGAATATCTCATCATACTTGATGATTTTCCCCATGTCGTCCTCTGACACTGCCTCCTTCATGGCCAGCACCGCATCCTCCATAAGAAAAATGCTGTCGCTCAGGAGACGGCCCCCGCACCGCTCCAAAGCCAGGTTTTCCAGGTTGCCCCGCAGAAAGAATATCTCATAGGCATCCTTAGGCGAAAGCATGGTGACAGAGTACCCTTTATTGGTCTCATAATCCAGAAACCCTTCGTACATCAGCTGCTTCAGCGCATCCCGCACCGGCCCCCGGCTCATCCCCAGCGTTACGGCTATATCATTTTCAACCAGCTTTTCTCTCTGAGCCAGCTTTCCCTGAAGAATCTGCTCCCTCACATAATCTGCTGCCACCTCTGAAAGACTTCTTTTTTTTTCCTTATCCATTACAATCCCCGCTCCTAGCACTGCTCTTTAACCTGTCCATTATAACGTAGGCCCTGCGCAAATGTCAAAGGATTTTCAATATCCATGATATTTTCCAGATTGTCCGAGCTGTAAAAAGACCGGCTGACAGACCGGTTCCTGAACTGAGCCGGAGCCGCTATGGCATCACATTCCATCTCCACACAGGCACAGACCTACGCCCTCCTGCGGGCCGCCTTATCCCTGGTTTCCCTATAAATTCCGTCTGTTGTCCACACTTTTTCCATTCTATACCTGATTCCTGTCTTTTTAGAAAAAGGCGGGGACTACCTCATCCCCGCCGCGCTCCGGCCGCTCCCGGCCGCATCTGCTGTCATAACTGTTGTCAATTCAGATATTTCTTTACATACATTCCCGTATAGGATACCGGACAACGGGCCACTTCCTCCGGTGTTCCCTTTGCAATCACCGTTCCGCCCTTGTCCCCGCCTTCCGGACCAATGTCGATGATATAATCCGCTGTCTTGATTACATCCAGATTGTGCTCAATAACCACAACCGTGTTGCCTCCCTCCGACAGCCTGTGAAGTATATCAATCAGCTTATGGACGTCTGCGAAATGAAGTCCGGTGGTGGGCTCGTCCAGGATGTAAATGGTCTTTCCCGTGCCTCTCTTGGACAGCTCCGTGGCCAGCTTGATTCTCTGGGCCTCGCCGCCGGACAGCTCCGTGGACGGCTGTCCCAGCCGGATGTATCCCAGTCCCACGTCATACAGGGTCTGTATCTTCCTGGTAACAGAGGGTACATTTTCAAAGAACTTAAGAGCCTCCTCCACAGTCATGTTCAGCACATCGTAGATGTTCTTTCCCTTGTACTTCACATCCAGGGTCTCACGGTTATACCGTTTGCCGCCGCACACCTCGCAGGGCACATATACATCCGGCAGGAAATGCATCTCAATCTTGATAATGCCGTCTCCGCTGCACGCTTCACACCGGCCGCCCTTTACGTTAAAGCTGAACCTTCCCTTGCTGTACCCCTTTGCCTTGGCGTCCGGAGTGGAGGCGAACAGGTCCCTTATGAGGTCGAATACACCTGTGTAGGTAGCCGGGTTGGACCTGGGAGTACGCCCGATGGGCGACTGGTCGATGTCGATAATCTTATCCAGCTGCTCCACGCCCTCGATGCTCTTGTGCCTGCCCGGTATGGTTCTGGCCCTGTTCAACTTCCTTGCCAGGGATTTATAAACGATTTCATTCACAAGGGAACTTTTGCCGGAACCGGACACGCCGGTCACACATGTCATGATTCCCAGGGGAATGTCCACATTGATGTTCTTTAAATTGTTCTCCGCCGCGCCCTTTACTGTAATCCAGCCCGTGGGCTTTCTTCTCTCGGCAGGCACCGGAATCTTCACACGCCCGCTTAAGTAAGCTCCTGTAATGGAATCCGGGTTCTTCATGATTTCCTCGGCCGTCCCCATGGCAATGACCTTTCCGCCGTGCTCTCCCGCACCAGGTCCGATGTCCACGATGCAGTCCGCTGCCCGCATGGTGTCCTCGTCATGTTCCACCACCAATACGCTGTTGCCCAAATCCCGCAGATGGGTCAGCGTCTTAAGGAGCTTGTCATTATCCCGCTGATGGAGTCCGATGCTGGGCTCGTCCAGGATATAGGCCACTCCCACCAGGCCGGAGCCTATCTGGGTGGCCAGACGGATGCGCTGGGCCTCACCGCCGGACAAAGTGCCTGTGGCCCGGGACAGGGAAAGATAATCCAGACCCACGTCAATGAGAAAGCATATCCTGGCCCTGATTTCTTTCAGAATAGAAGCGCCTATGGTCTCCTGCATAGGAGTCAGCTTCAGCCCGTCCATGAATTCCTTAAACCGGACTATGGACATGTTGGTGGCTTCATATATATTCATCCCGCCCACCGTAACTGCGAGGGACTCTTTTTTAAGCCTCTGCCCCTTACAGACCGGACAGGGGGTAATCCGCATATAGGTCTCATATTCCGCCTTGGACGCTTCGGAAAAAGTCTCCTTGTAGCGGCGGTTTACATTCTCAATCAGGCCCTCAAACGCCACGTCATAGACGCCCTCGCCTCTCTGACTCTTATAGCGGACCTTCACCTCCCGGCCTCCGGTTCCGTATAACAGCACATCGTGGATTTCCTTGGGGTAATCCTGGAAGGGCGTATCCAGCCTGAAATCATAAGCTTCGGACAGCGCTTCCAGGATTGCCCTTGTAAAGCTGCCCTTGTCCGCACAGGACTGCCATCCCATGACCACGATTGCGCCCTGGTCTATAGACAGGGACTTATCCGGAATCATCAGGTCCTCGTCAAATTCCATCTTATACCCCAGGCCGAAACACTCCGGACAGGCTCCAAAGGGATTGTTGAAGGAAAAACTCCTTGGCTCCACCTCGTCAATGCTGACTGCACAGTCAGGACAGGAAAAGCTCTGGCTGAAATTCACCGGCTCACCGCCGCTCACATCCACCATCATCAGTCCGCCGCTCAGGGCCATGACTGTCTCTATGGAATCTGTAAGCCTTTTTTCAATACCTTCCTTTACAATCAGACGGTCCACCACGATTTCAATGTTGTGCTTGATGTTCTTCTCCAGCCGGATTTCCTCTGAGAGCTCGTAGAGATTGCCGTCAATGCGGACCCTCACATAACCGCTCTTTCTGGCCTGGTCCAGCACCTTCACATGCTCGCCCTTGCGCCCTCTGACCACAGGGGCCAGCAGCTGGATTTTGGTCCGTTCAGGCATGGACATAATCTGGTCCACCATCTGGTCAATGGTCTGTTTGTGTATCTCCTTGCCGCATTTTGGACAGTGGGGTATACCGATTCTGGCATATAAAAGCCTCATGTAGTCGTAGATTTCCGTAACCGTTCCCACAGTGGAACGGGGATTCCGGTTGGTGGACTTCTGGTCAATGGAAATGGCCGGCGACAGACCCTCTATGCTCTCCACATCCGGCTTCTCCATCTGTCCCAGGAACTGCCTGGCATAGGAAGACAGAGACTCCATATAACGCCTCTGCCCCTCAGCATAAATGGTGTCAAAAGCCAGGGATGATTTGCCTGAACCGGACAGTCCTGTAAGGACCACCAGCTCGTTCCTCGGTATATCCACGGAAATATCCTTCAGATTATGCTCATTCGCCCCGCGGATTTTAATGTACTGCTTTGCCATCGAACATGCTCCTTGTCTTTTATCTTAATTGGCTTCTTGTAAAAATGTTCTTTCTGCATAGCGCTGATACACAGCGCTGACAGCCTCTAGTATAGCACATCGCCTATGCATTTGCAAACATTTGTTCGATGAATTGCTGCAAAATTACTGGAACCTCTTCCAGCAGACTCCTGGCGTGAACCCGCTCCGACATCTGGTGCGCATCCTTGCCGATGGGGCCGAATAAAAGGGAGGGGACCCTGAAATCCGCCATGGCATCCAGGTCCATCCGGTACATGGTTCCCCACAGAGGGGCATTGACCGCATAGGAGGCCATTTCCTCCCGATCCGGTCCCCCGCAGTAGCTTAAATCCGATATCCCGCAGCAGTAATTGCGCTTTCCAAGACAGAGACCGCAGGTGTCCTCCGCCGCCTTTTGCAGCAGGTTATAGAGACGGGTACCCTCTCCTGCCTGTATACCTCCCTCCTGTATACCTCCTTCCTGTATACCTCCAGTCCGTCCCGCCCTATCTGTCTCCCCCAGCCTGTCGCTGTGAAAGGCCGGATAATATGGCGGCGCAAAAGATATAACCATGACAGGCGAAGTGATGCCCGAAAACGTCAGCATGGCATCCATCATTTCCAGCGTAGCCTGGGGATAATTCATGGCACCTGTTCGCACGTCCGACTCTATTCTTCCGTAAAGGTCCTGATACCATTTCCCATATCCTTTTTTCTTCCGGCATATCTCTGCCAGCTCCCCGTACTCCAGCACGCAGTGTTCCAAGTCCACCTTGGGCAGGATATTTCCCGACCTGACCAGGACTTCCTGGCTCTCCATCCGCTTCATATAGGACGCAAAGGACCGCCGGCCCATTTCCTTCAGCCGTTCCATGACCTGGCTGGTGGTCTTTGAAAATCCCAGCATACTCATATATCCGGCTGCCCGCAGGGGGACAGACACATCATATCCGTACTTGCGGTCCCGCAAATTAAACCAGGTGGGAGGAGGACAATGCTCTCCCTCAAAGGTCTCGGAAAATTCAGGCGCCAGTTCCGTGGCCATAAACATCTCCGCCAGCACGCCGATGGCATTCAGTCCGTGAAAGCATTCCACCACATGCGCCTTGGCGCCCTGTACAAGAACAGCCGGCATGGTTTTGCCCACAGACCCTATATAGACCTGCTGCTTGCCGCCCTCATTAAAGCTGGGCTCCAAATCCACAAGACAGTCATATGTAAGCCCATATTCCTGCCGCAGCCCTGTAAACAGGGAAACAGCTCCCCTCATCCCCGCAGAATATGCCTCCTCGTCCGCCACCGCCGCAAAGAGCAGGTTTCCGGTTGTCTCAGGATATTCCAGCACCTTCTGTCCAAACCAGTCCATGATGGCAAGGCCAATGGAAAGCCCGCCTTTCATGTCGTTCACTCCCCGGCCGAACAGCCACTCCCCTGACGCCAAATCATCCCTGGCCTCCTGGGGCAGCATGGACTTAAGCGCCTCCAGTTCCTCCCCGTGGATGTGCTTCCATGCCTCCATATCATATGCCAGGGCGCGGAACCGTCCATACTCGTCCGTGTCCACCACGTCGTAATGACCGGTAAGCACAACCGTCCCGGCTCCCTTCCCTCTCACAAGGCCGTACACAACGGTCCGTCCCAGACTGTCGCCTTCCAGAGCGCACTGCCCGCAGAGGGACGGGTGTTTCGCAAAATAGGGCTGGCGTTCCAGACATCCTGCGATATAGTCTGAAACCTCCTTCTCCTGTGGGGTGTTGGACACGCTGGGAATGGAAACCATCCCCCGCAGGTAATCATATATCTGTTTTTCAAACAACAAAGCAAACGCCTCTTTTCCTGAATACTGCCTTTATTTTATATATGACCCAGTATATTCCATTCATTCCGGGATATCAATACCCATTGTATAACCTGCACAAAAAACCTTGTACCAAAATGGTTGTTTTAACGAAAATAAAATTCCCTGTTTTAAAAAACAACAGGGTTGCTATCGTAGATGCAGAAAACAAGTTTGTTATTACGTAAGGGTAAGCAAGACTGTTAATAATACTTTCACAGGGGTATTATAAGCAGTTTTTTTATATCATGAAATTCCTGTATTCATTTTATTTCAGATATAGCGGAGGGAAAACCATTGAAAAACATCGGAGTCCTGAATACAAATGCGGTGGTGACACTGAACCGCAAAGACCCTCCCGGGCCGGTTAGATACTGATATTCTATCCGTCCTGCGGGAGGGTCTTTTATCTTACTCATTTATCAATTTTATTTTTTACTTATCTGTTTCGTTTTTACTTATCTGTTTCGTTCTTTGCTTCTCTGTTTCCTGTACTGCATGACGATTCCTTCCCTGGTATCCGGCATCAATTCCCTACCGTTCTTCCCTGAAATACGGAAGTCCCAGGCTCTGGGGCGGCTGGTATTCTCTCTTCTTTCTCAGGCTGGTTATAACCAGGACCACAATGGTAACCACGTAGGGAAGGGCTTTGAATATCTCCTGGGCGCCCCTGTCCAGGCCAGGTATATACAGATAAAGGATGTACAGACCGCCAAACAGGATAGAACCCCAGATGGCATTGACCGGTTTCCACAGTGCAAAGATGACCAGGGCGATTGCAAGCCAGCCTCTGTCGCCGAATCCGTTGTTGGTCCAGGTACCGCCGGAGTATTCCATGACAAAGTATAATCCGCCCAGGCCGCTGATGCCTCCTCCCAGGCAGGTGGCCAGGTACTTGTAGGCCGTTACATTGATGCCGGCCGCATCTGCCGTGGCCGGACTCTCGCCCACAGCCCTCAGGTTCAGTCCACGTCTGGTCTTAGCCAGGAAAAACGCCAATGCCAGGGCCAGGGCCACTGCCAGATAGGTCAGAAATCCGTAGGAGAAAAAAATCTGTCCGATGACGCCAAACTTGGACAGTCCGGGAATAGGAGTCTTATAGGCAGCGCCTGTCACTGCCACGGAAATCTGTCCCACTCCCCCTGCCAGCTTTGCCAGGGAACCGCCGAAGAAGTTGCCGAAGCCAACCCCAAAGGTGGTAAGGGCAAGACCTGTCACGTTCTGGTTGGCCCGCAGCGTGATGGTCAGTACACTGTATACCAGTCCTCCCAGGGCAGCGCACACAAAGGCGCACACAAAGGAAATCAGAAGCCCCACCAGACCGTTTGGATTGTCTGTCCCGTTTTCATACAGGAAAGCCCCGATCAGTCCGGCAATGCCGCCCATATACATCATGCCGGGAATACCCAGATTCAGGTTGCCTGATTTCTCCGTCATGATTTCTCCCAGGGCTCCGTACAGGATGCCGATACCCTGGCCGATTGCTTTCTGAATAAATATAACTAAAAAACCCATATTTCAGCCTCCTTATGACAATTTTGCCCCTGCTTCTTTCCGTTTGCTGCGGATTCCCACCTTGTAGTTGATGAAGAATTCACAGCCCAGGATGAAGAAGAGGATGATGCCTGTTATTACATCAGAGGCATTTTCATTCAGGTTAAACTGGGAGGCAATCTGCCCGGCTCCCTTTTGCATGAATACCAGGAAAAACGACACCAGGACCATGGCAAATGCATTGAACTTGCTGAGCCAGGATACAATGATGGCCGTGAATCCCCTGCCGCCCGCTGTGCTGGTGGAAATGGTATGGCTGGCGCCGCTGACTATGATGAAGCCTGCAATGCCGCAGATGGCGCCGGACAGGGCCATGGTGCGGATGATTACCTTCTTCACATTGATTCCGGCGTACCTGGCCGTGTTTTCGCTCTCTCCCACTACCGCAATCTCATATCCCTGCTTGCTGTACTTCAGGTAGATGAAGATGGCCAGGGTCAGCGCCAGCACGATTACCAGGTTCCAGCCGTACTCCAGGCCGAACAGCTTTGGAAGCCATCCCCCCTTTGTGGAGGAGTTGATGGTTCCCACGGAGTTGGATCCCTTTGGATTCTCCCAGAAAATGATGCAGTATGTGATGACCTGCATGGCCACATAGTTCATCATCAGTGTAAACAGTGTCTCGTTGGTGTTCCAGTATGCCTTAAAAAATGCCGGGATGGCTGCCCAGACCATGGCTGACAGGGCGCTTCCCAAAAGCATCAGCGGAAACAGAACCAGGGGAGGCAGTGAATTGCCCAGGTAAATCATCATGGCAGCGGATGTGACGCCGCCAATCAGAACCTGTCCCTCTGCTCCGATGTTCCAGAACCGCATCTTGAATGCAGGCGTGATGCCGATTGCTATACAGAGTAGCACCAGAGTATCGCGAATGGTCATCCAGGTACGCCTTTTGGTACCCACTGCCCCGTCAAAGATTCCTTTATAAACCTCCAGGGGATTAAGCCCTGTCAGGGCATAGATGACCCCTGCACAGACCACCAGCGATAAGAGAACCGCTCCCAGCCTGATGGCCCAGGCCTTCCACATATCAATCTCATCCCTCTTGGAAATATGCATCAGAGGTTCCTTGTTGGACACTGCCGTCATCTCCTTACTCACTTAATCCACCTCCTGTCCTGGTCATCATCAGCCCCACCTGTTCCTTGGTCGCTGTCCTGCCGTCCACAACACCGTTTACCTGTCCCGCGCACAGCACCAGGATACGGTCGCACAGCTCCAGAAGCACATCCAGGTCCTCGCCCACGCATATAACGGCCGCTCCCTGTTTCTTCTGCTCATTGAGGAGATGATAGATGGTGTAGGATGAGTTGATATCCAGTCCGCGGACCGGATAGGCCACCATAAGCACCTTGGGATTGGAAGAAATCTCCCTTCCCACCAGCACCTTCTGGACATTTCCCCCTGACAGCTTGCGCACCGGAGTGGCGACGCCGGGGGTCACGATTTCCAGCTCCTCTATGATCTGCTCCGCCAGGTTTTTTGGCGTCTTTCTGTCCGTAAAGAAGGAACGTCCCCTGCGATATCCCCTGAGCATCATATTGTCCGTCATGTCCATTGCTCCTACCAGTCCCATGCCCAGACGGTCCTCCGGCACAAAGGAAAGCTTTATCCCCAGCTTATTAATGGCTGAGGCGCTCATGCCGGACAGCTGCTTTTCGCCGCCCTCCGGCGGATAATAGGTGATGGTTCCGCCCGTCATGGGTTCCAGTCCGGCAATGGACTCCAAAAGCTCCCTCTGGCCGCTTCCCGCGATACCGGCAATCCCCAGTATCTCCCCGCTGTAAGCAGTAAAGGAGGCATGGTCCAGGGTGGTCACTCCCTCCTTGTCCACGCAGGTGACGCCTTCCACCACCAGGCGGCGCTCCGGGTTCATAGGATCCGGGCGCTCGATGTTCAGGCTTACCTTCTTGCCCACCATCATCTCGGTCAGGGATTCCTCGGTGGCGTCTGCCGTATATACCGTACCGATATACTGGCCCTTGCGCAGTACGGACACCCGGTCTGACAGCGCCAGAACCTCATGGAGCTTATGGGTGATGATAATAATGGAATGGCCTGCCTCACGCATGTTGCGCAGCACTGCAAACAGCTTGTCTGTCTCCTGGGGTGTGAGGACGGCTGTGGGCTCGTCCAGAATCAGGATATCCACCCCGCGGTACAGAAGCTTTACGATCTCCACGGTCTGCTTCTGGGATACGGACATGGTGTATATCTTCTGGTCCGGATCCAGCTCAAACCCGTATTTGGCTGTCAGCTCATTGATTTTGGCGGACACAGCCTTCATGTCCAGCACTTCCCTTCCTGACAGTCCCAGGATAATGTTCTCAGCCGCTGTCAGAACATCCACCAGCTTGAAATGCTGGTGAATCATGCCGATACCCAGAGCAAAGGAGTCCTTAGGCGAACGAATGGTAACCTCCTTTCCGTTTACGAATATCTGCCCTTCATCCGGGTAGTAGATACCGGAAATCATGTTCATAAGGGTGGTCTTTCCGCTTCCGTTCTCACCCAGGACGGACAGGATTTCCCCCCTTTTTACAGACAGGCATACCTTGTCGTTGGCAGTTACCTTGCCGAACCGTTTTGTGATATTTTTCAGTTCAATTGCGTATTCTTCGCTCACCCGGCCAACCTCCGTTCTTTGTATTTAGCCTTGTTGCATTGTCTCGTGGAAAAAAGCGGAGCCAGATATGAATGGCTCCGCTTTTACAGCCTTTAATTTCCAGCGGGAAATTATAGCATCTGCTATCTTAGTTGTCAATTGTGGTGATACCGTCAATCAGGATGTCAAAGGCAGGTGCGGAACCAAACTCTGACTCATGGAAATATCCGTCGGAGATATATTCGATGTCGCTGCCGTCCTTCTTATATGTATCCAGTGTCTCGCCGCCAACGGTCCATGTGGAGGTGTCGAATACATGAAGCTCGCCGGATGCCAGCTTGGCCTCTACCTCATCCACCTTCTCCTTTGTTCCGGGTGCCACAGCCGCCTCGTTCAGCTCTGTAATCAGCACAGCGCCGTCAGAGAAGCCCTTGCACCAGTCAACCGGAATCTCGGTTCCGTCAATGACATGCTGTACAGCCTCAGTCACATATGCGGCCCAGTTATTGGAAGCAGATGTAAGAGCCTGTTTTGGAGCAGTGGCAATCATGGAAATGTTGTAGCCCACGCAGGGAACGCCTGCCGCCTCACATGCGGTAGGAGCGCCGGTGGTATCTGCATGCTGGCTGATCAGAACACATCCGTCGGAAATCAGGGCGTCAGCTGCTTCCTTCTCCAGGTCAAAGCTTGCCCAGCTGTTGGTGTACTTCACTTCCATGGTGGCGTCCGGGCATACGGAACGCACGCCTAAGAAGAAGGAGGTGTATCCGCTGATAACCTCAGCATATGGATAAGCGCCCACATAACCAATCTTGCATGCATCCGCCTTCACGGTTCCGTCCTCTATCATCTGGTTCAGCTTCAGTCCGGCCACAACACCGGATACGTAACGTGACTCGTAGATGGATGTGAAATAGTTGTGCATGTTGCTCAGGCCGCTGGAAGCTGCCTGGAAGCCGGTTGCATGACAGAACTGGACATCCGGATACTCCTTTGCCGCCTCAATCACATAGGACTCATGTCCAAAGCTGTTTGCAAATATAATCTGGCATCCCTGGTCCGCAAGGTCCATGGCCGCATCCTTTGCAGTCTCATCCTCCGGGATGTTCCACTTAACGATAATCTGGTCATCGTTCAGGCCCAGTTTTTCCTTCATCTCCATGGCGCCGTTGTAATGAGCGGCTGTGTAGCCCTCGTTCTCATCGCCTATGTAGACAAAGCCAATCTTTAAATCTTCCTTGGCAATGCCGCCTGCGGCCGGTGCTTCTGAAGCCTCGGTCTCCTTGGTCTCTGCATCCTCTGCCGCCGCAGTTGTCTCAGCCTCAGCTGTTGTGGCTGCGTCTGCCGCAGTCGTCTTTGCTGTGTCAGATCCGCCGCAGGCTGCCAGTGATACTGCCATCACGCCTGCCATGGCCATGCTTGCTAACTTTTTTAATTTCATAATACTCTCCTCCATGAAGTGTAAGTTTGCAGAACCCGATTAAAATACGTCAGGTACTGGCTGCTCCATTACACCTGACGTTCCATCGTTGTCCTACCCATTAAAAAGTAACACAAATACCAGTTAAGTATATCTACTTTTTTCCCTATTGTCAATATTAACCAGGGAAATCGACCCATTTTTACACAATAAGACAGGATTGCTTTTATTTATCAGCAATCCTGCCTTTCATTCTTAAGCCATGCTTATAATTTAGTTTCTTTCAGCTGCATTTTCATAAAATACTTCGCACATAACACCTGCACCGATGCGGAACCCATCTGTAAAACACTGGGTCTTCTCAATAAAGGTTAGCTCCAGGTAATGTTCCATCAGAAGGTCGAATTCCTCCTTCATGTCCCTGTCCAGCTTGTCGGTAAACCGGTTGAAGTCGTCCATGGACTGCCTGGTCAGTGCATCGTATTCCGCGTTGCCGCGTATGGTATTTTCCGCCGGGCATAAGTCCCCCCTGTACAACTGCTGCAAAATCTTTCCCATACCTTTTTCCTGCCTTTCTTTTGTCAAATTATTTTCACAGAAAGGCGGGGGCCGTCACGCCGCATTCTCCATCCGCTCTCAACTCATTCTCTCATCAACCAATCATCTTCTCTCATCATCTATAAAGGATATACGCAGCGCAGGGCTATGGCTCCCCCACCTGTCTATATATCCAGAATAGCACAGCCCGTGGTCAAATGCAACTAAACATATCCTATTCTCCCCGGACCTGCTCTTCTTCTCCACGGTTGAAGATTTCCATGAATTCGTCTCCTGTGATGGTCTCCTTTTCCAGCAGATAGGCGGCTATCTCATGGAGCCTGCCTTCATTTTCCCTGAGAATGGAAAGAGCCTTCCTATGCTGCTCCTTCACAATGGACACCACCTGTTCATCTATGCGCTTTGCCGTGTCCGGAGCGCAAATCAGGGATGTGTCTCCTCCCAGATACTGGTTGTTCACGGTTTCCATGGCCACCATGTCAAACTCATCGGTCATGCCGAACCGGGTCACCATGGAACGGGCAATCTTGGTAGCCTGCTCAATGTCGTTGGACGCGCCTGTGGTAATGGAATGGAAAATCAGCTCCTCCGCCGCCCGGCCGCCTGTAAAGGTGGCAATCTTATCCAGTGCCTCCTCCCGGCTCATAAGGTAGCGCTCTCCCTGTTCCACCTGCATGGTATATCCCAATGCCCCCGATGTTCTGGGGATAATGGTAATCTTCTGAACCGGAGCGCTGTGGCTCTGGCAGGCAGCCACCAGAGCATGGCCCACCTCATGATACGCCACGATTCTGCGCTCCTTCTGGGAAATAACCGCATTTTTCTTCTGGTATCCGGCAATGACCGTCTCCACGCTTTCCTCCAGGTCGGCCTGCACCACGGCGCTGCGGCCCATACGCACTGCCCTCAGGGCTGCCTCGTTGATGATATTGGCCAGCTCCGCGCCGCTGGCGCCTGCCGTGGCCCTGGCAATGGCATTGTAATCCACGTCATCCGACATCTTCACGTTTTGTCCGTGAACCTTTAAGATAGCCTCACGTCCCTTTAAGTCAGGCAGCTCCACCGGCACTCTGCGGTCAAAGCGGCCGGGACGCAGCAGGGCCTTGTCCAGGGACTCCGGACGGTTGGTGGCAGCCAGGATGACTACGCCCTTCTTTCCGTCGAAACCATCCATCTCCGTCAGCAGCTGGTTCAGGGTCTGCTCACGCTCATCGTTTCCGCTCATGCCTCCGCCGTCGCGCTTCTTGCCGATGGTGTCAATCTCATCAATAAATACAATACACGGCGCCTTATCATTGGCCTGCTTAAACAGATCCCTGACCTTGGCAGCGCCCATCCCCACAAACATCTCCACAAATTCAGAACCGGATATGGAGAAGAAGGGGACGTGGGCTTCTCCTGCCACCGCCCTTGCAAGAAGCGTCTTGCCGGTTCCGGGAGGGCCCACCAGCAGCGCTCCCTTTGGAAGATTTGCTCCTATATCCGCATACTTCTGCGGATTGTGAAGGAAATCCACGATTTCCTTTAAGGCATCCTTGGCCTCCTCCTCACCTGCCACATCGGCAAAGGTGATTCCCGTCTCATTCTCTGCGTATATCTTTGCATTGGACTTTCCGAAGGTCATGGCATTGCTGCCGCCCATGCGCTTGGAAAGCATGCGCCCCATAATATTTCCAATGACCACAAACATGAGAATGGGCGCAACCCAGGACATCAGAAAGCTTAAGAGCGGAGAAGCCTTTGTCTGGATTTCTCCTGTAAAATTCTCCACATCCGCATTCTGCAGCCGCTTAACCAGGTCGTCTCCCGGAATCGGTCCTGTCTTATAGCTGACATTCCACTGCTTCTGGTCCTTTTTCGTAAACTGAATCTGTGATTCCCCGTTGCTGACGTACACATCCTTCACATTACCGGCGTCCAGTTCCTTCAGGAACTCGCTGTACGGCACTTCTACGGAATGCTCCATCATGGGAAATACAAGGGCATTTAACACCATCACTGCCAATATGACCAGGAAATAATAGTAAATGAACGGCTTTTTAGGCGTGCCGCTTTTTAAGTTTCTCTTTCCGCTGTCTTCATTCGCACCCATACCAGGTCTCCTTTTCTTAATTCATACTCATAGGCCGGGATACACGCAGCCTGATTCCAGCTGCATCCGCTTCCCGCTGTTCACCATGTAAGATAATACCATTTGCAACTTTTGTCAATGGTTGATTGTAAGTTTTTATTTACTTTTAATATTTATTGACTTTTTACACCAGATATGATAAAACGATTACAGAATAGAGCGAGGAGGTAATCGGCATGAACCGTGAACCAGCAGACAGCAGACATGTGGGGGAACATTTCATGGAATTTGCCATTGATTTTTTTAATCTGGCAAAGAACAGCTACCACCAGCAGAACCAGATACGGGCGAATTCCGCTGCTTTCCAGGTCCTGATGCAGTTAAACCAGCCGGACAGACAGGCGCCCACCATGTCGGAGATGGCCCTGCAGCTGGGCATTACCAAACAGCAGCTGACAAAGCTTATCAATGATCTGGAAGAAAAGAACCTGGTCCGCAGACAGCACAGCTCCAGGAACCGGCGCCATGTATATCTGATGATTACACCGGAAGGCGCATCCATCATGAAGCAGCTGAGGGAAGCTATGCTGGAGTGCACGGTGTCCCGACTTTCCTCGTATAATCAGGAGGAACTGGCGGAGCTGGACGACTGCCTGATACGTTTAAGCACCCTGTTGGAGAAATTCGCTGCTGCGGAGGATATAGCATCCTGCGGGGATTTTCCTGAGTTGTAGGGAATGGGGGAGAGGTACGCGGACGCGTGTGGTGATTCGCGTCCGTGAGAGACGGGAATGCGGGGCAAAAGATGGCCGTTTCCGCAGTGGGAGAGACTAAGGCGGAAGGAACAGGAAAACCCGGGGACCGCAAAAATTACGCCGGACTCCTGATGAGTCCGGCTCCATGTTTGCTTTGCTCCGGGCGTTGAGCGCCCTGCGCAACCCCGGCTTTTCCTGTTCCTTCCGCCTAAGTCTCTCCGAACTGCTCCAAAGCCACCTCCTGCCCCGCGTTCCCGCCTCTCACCCACTGCATTCTTCCTGCGTCCGCTGTGTATTCCCCGCAGCGAAAAAAATAATATCCCCGCTAATGATATTGGACAATTGGCGGACTTTTTGCCCGCTTAGATTGTATCCTTGATAATTAATCCTAAACTAAAAGGCCGCATATCAAGATGATATCAAGATAATGCGGTCCTCTTTATAAATGGTATGCCATCTACCCAGGCATGCCATTTTTCTTCTGATTTGGATATAAACGATGGAGGTGCTATGATACGCAGCGGGCCCTGCGGTTAGATCCGCAGGCTTGGTTCTGGCGTGGATAGCAGGTGCTGCATGGTGCATCCTCACCCCTCTTTACAATACCTTACTTAAGAAGGACTTCAGACGCTCATTTTTAGGGTTGGAGAAGAATTCCTCCGGTGCGGCTTCCTCCATAAAGTGCCCCTCGTCCATGAACATAACCCTGGTGGCTACCTCTCTGGCAAAGCCCATCTCGTGTGTCACCACCACCATGGTCATCTTTTCCCTGGCAAGGTCGCGCATAACGCTTAATACCTCTCCTACCATCTCCGGGTCCAGGGCGGAGGTGGGCTCGTCGAACAGCATCACATCCGGCTTCATGCACAAAGCCCGGACAATGGCAATACGCTGTTTCTGACCGCCTGAAAGCTGGCTGGGATATGCGTGGGCCCTGTCTGCCAGTCCCACACGCTCCAGTAGCTCCATAGCCTCATCCTCGGCTTCCTTTTGTCCCTTTCCCTGAAGCTTTATGGGAGCAATGGTCAGGTTCTTCATGATATCCATGTGGGGAAATAGATTAAACTGCTGGAATACCATCCCCATTTTCTGGCGGTGCTTGTCAATATCTGTCTTAGGGTCCGTGATGTCGGTGCCCTCAAAGAAAATGTGCCCGCTTGTGGGCTCCTCCAGCAGGTTCAGACATCTGAGGAAGGTGCTTTTGCCGGAACCGGAAGGCCCTACCACAAAGACCACATCCCCCTTGTGGATATCCACCGTGATTCCCTTTAAGACATCAATGGAGCCAAAGCTCTTTCCCAGGTCCTGCACCCGGATTAAGGGCTGTCCGTTAAACATTCCTGTATTACCGCTCATTCTGTCTCAGCCTCCTTTCTAGTATCTGTATCAGCTTTGTAAATATCATTACAATGATGAGATAAATAATGGCAACCGCAATCAGCGGCATAAATGCACTGTATGTCCTGCTTCGGATGATGTCCCCGCCCTTGGTCAAATCCTGGATGGCAATGTAGCCGGATACCGAAGTCTCCTTTAACAGGGAGATAAACTCGTTGCACAGGGTTGGGAGTACTGTCTTAAAGGCCTGGGGCATGATGATGTACCACATGGTCTGGGCATAGTTGAAGCCCAGGCTGCGGCCTGCCTCCATCTGTCCCGGATCAATGGACATGATGCCGCTTCTGAATATCTCCGCCACATAGGCTCCCGAGTTGACTCCGAAGGCCAGGATGGCCACTATGACCTTGTCTACCCTGACGCTTCCGAATACAACAAAGTAAATGATTAGCAGCTGCACCACCACAGGGGTGCCCCGGATTACGGTCAGGTACACTTTACAGATTGCATTGAGCACCTTAAGCTTATGGGTCTTCTCATAGGTGGATCGTATCATTCCCACCAGAAATCCCAGCACAATGCCCATAAGGCAGGCAAAAAAGGTAATAATCAACGTTGTTTTCAGACCCTCGGTCAGATATTTCCACCGGTTGTCTGACACAAAGTTCAGGTAAAACGCATCTGTAAATGTCTTCCACATGCTCATCATCCTCTGCTCTTTCTTTATGATTCATAAGGCAGGGCAGACGCCCTGTTTCTCCTCTGTCATACAGTCAAAAACTGCCGCCCTGCAGGAACGGGGATGCGGTGCAGTATTGCACCTCCCTTTCTGCAGCCTGCGGCAGTCTTATACCGGCCGTCTTCCTGTATATGCCGGTACTGTCATGTCTGTCTTAAGTGGGCGATTCCATACCCGGTACGATTACTCAGCCTTGATATACTTGGCTACGATTTCGTCCAGTGTGCCGTTGTCCTTCAGGGTCTTAAGAGCGCCGTTGATTTTCTCCAGTAACTCTGTGTTGCCCTTCTTTACAGCAATGGCATACTCTTCATCGGTAAAGGACTCATCCAGAATCTTCAGTCCTTCTGTCTCAGCAACAAAGGTCTTGGCAGGCTCTCCGTCGATTACAACCGCGTCAATCTTGCCCTGGCTCAGTGCCTGAACAGCCTCAAAGCCCTTGTTGTAACGCTCTACCGTGGTTCCGTCAGCTTCCAGGTCAGATACATAGATATCGCCTGTGGTTCCCAGCTGCACGCCTACGATTACACCCTTTAAGTCATCAGGAGAGGCAATCTCGCTGTCCTCTGTAACGATGATTTTCTGGGATGCCTTTGCATAGGTATCGGAAAAATCTACGGACTGCATACGGTCTTCCGTAACAGTCATACCGGCCAGACCCATATCAGCCTTACCGGATACAATCTCAGGAATAATAGAATCAAACGCAATGTCCTCAATCTCCAGCTCCATGCCCAGCTCATCGGCAATGGCCTTTGCAATTTCCGCGTCAATACCAACAATGGCATCTCCGTCATGATACTCGTAAGGAGGGAACTCTGCGTTGGTTGCCATGACAAGCTTGCCGCCTGCTGCTTCCTTGGCTGCCTCAGTCTCAGCCGCCTCTGCGCTGGTCTCATCCTTGCTCTCGGCTGCCGTGGTATCCTCTGCCTTCTCCTCTGCTGTTGTGGCTGCTGCTGTTGTCTCTTTTGCACCGCCGCCGCAGGCTGTCAGGGAAGCTGCCATCAGTGCCGCCATGGTGATCGCTAAAACCTTCTTCTTCATAATAATATTCTCCTCTTTTCTTTTATGCATCAAATTGCATAACTATAAATGTATTCAACATTTTATATTATAATGCATTTTTCTGGTTTAGCAAGAGGAAAATACGGGAATCACCAAAGAATCAGCAAAGATGCCGTCTAATTCCCTCTCTGTCTCCGGCCTGCAAGCACAAGATGCTTGGCCAGCACGGCCGTTGTCACGGCCCCTACGCCTCCCGGCACAGGTGTTGCCATGGATGCAAGAGGCTCTATGGACGGGAAATCCACATCTCCGCATAATTTTCCATTTTCATCCACATTAATACCCACATCAATGACTATGGCATCCTGTCCCACGTGACGGCCGTCCAGCATTTTAGCCTTTCCTGCTGCGGCCACCAGGATTTCAGCTCTGCGGCACTCTGTCTCCAGATCCCTGGTCCTGGTGTGGCAGATGGTGACCGTGGCATTTTCCTTCAGCATCAGCATGGACAGCGGACGGCCCACCACCATGCTGCGGCCCACGATAGTCACGTTCTTTCCTGTCATATCTATCTCATTGGCCTTAAGTACCTCTATGACCGCCTCTGCGGTACAGGGCGCAAAACCGGTTTTGTCCCCTGCAAATACCTTGGCAATATTGGCCGGGGAAATCCCGTCCAGGTCCTTTTCCGGGTCAATCATCTTCTCGATGTCCGTCTCCGCAATCTGCTTTGGCAGCGGACGGAGCAGGAGGATTCCCGATACATCCGGGTCACGGTTAATGGCACTGAATTCAGCCTTGAAATCGCTGTCGCTTATCTGTTCCGGGAACACATATGTCTGGACCCTCAGGCCGAAGTTCTCCATCTTCTTCACAGCCCCCCGTTCGTAGGACATATCGTCCGGTTTTTCCCCCACCCGCACAATGGCCAGCTTCGGAGCCGGGCCTTCCAGACCTTCCATCATCTGTGTTACCTGTTCCTTGATTTTTGCCGAAACCTCGGCGCCTTTTAATATTTTCATTTTCCTTCTCCTTCCTTTCTGCCTGACACCTTCTATCTCAGCTGCTCAAGTACCTTCTGATATATGCGGTCCGCTGCTTCTGTCCCCTCCTTAATCAGGCGTTCCGCCTTCTCGTTCATTTCTTCTGCCTTCTCCCTGTTCTTCATGGACTTGGTATTGATGTACACATTCATCACCGCGCCCAGCAGTGCGGTCCGGATGAACTGGACTCCCACGCCCACATCGCTGACAGCCATCCTGCTTCCCTTATCCGCAAGGATATCCATGATTTCCAGCATTTCCCATGCCTTTTCCATGATTTCCATTGGCACAAGACTGGCATCCAACAGCCGTGCTTCCATGACCTCTGCCTTGTATGCCTTTTCTTCCTCTGTACCTGAGGGAAGGCTGTAGCATTTGGCCAGAGGCGCAAATACCTTTGCATCCTGGTCAGCCAGCGCGCTAAACTGTCCCTGGATTCCCTTCATCCGCTCTGCCAGTTCCTTAATCTCATCCTCCACCAGCGCGTACTTCTTCTTGCCTATGGTCAGATTGGCCACCATCTGTCCCAGGGCATTGCCCAGGGCTCCGGCCAGGGCCGAAGCGCCGCCGCCCCCCGGTACCGGCTCCTTTGAAGATAATACATCCAGAAACTCCTGAATCGTCATGCTCTCTACCATTGTAACATCCTCCTGTTTTTCTATATATAGTTTATATTATATAACCCATTTACACAATTTTAACTCCCATCAGCCTGGCCAGCTCGGCGGCCTGCAGCAGGCTGACCTTTACACCCGCCAGTTCCGTGAACTGATCCGAGACCATGATGCCGTCAATGACGCACTCTGATAAATCCATTCCCTTTAACGGTGTACGGAAAAAATCCGTACCGGCCAGGTCCGTGGAGGAAAAAACCGTCTTTTTAAATTTCACCTCAGACATGAAGGATTCCCGGAAATTACAGCCCTTTATTTCGCCGAACTCCCAGAAGGCAGTAGAGAAATTCCCATAGTGGAACTGACTGTCCAGAAGCTTCACCCACTTAAACGTGGAGTTGCAGAACTGGCTTCCGTCCCCCTTTGAGTCTGATACATTCACATTCTTCCAATAGGTATCCCGGAAGGAGCAGTTAGAAAAATCACACTTGTCAAATACTACATTGCAGAAGGACGCGCCGCTGAAATCACACTCCTCCATCCTGCACCTGACGAATTTCACCGTGTCAAACTCCACTTTTTTTCCCGATATCCCAACGACCGTCTGGTCTTCATAAACCTTATCCAAAATCGGACATTCCTGATTGGCTGCTTCCGCCATATCCTCTGACAGCATATCTCCTCCATGGTGATTTTATTTTGCCCATTCCCTGCACTGTTTTAACCTTGGCTCTGCATCAAAGCCCATATCTGTTCCCATGGACGCCTCCATCTCACAGGGAAAATCAGGACATTCTCCGCAGTGGTTCAGCCCTTTTGCCTCGCAGCAGGATTTAACACCGCACTCACCGCCCCAGAAGGGCTTTTCCATGGTTGCGCACCCTGTACAGCGGACCGCTTCCTTTCTTTCACATTGATTGCAGCAGACTCCGCATCTTGACTCAAACATATTCTTCCTCCTTTGTTACAGCCTCCTAAACCTGTTCTTTCCCTGACATCTGTTCCACATCCAGGCGCAGTACAGCGGTTCTCTTAAGCATAGCCTCCGGGTAATCCCAGCTGTCCTTTCCTGACATGTGGCCCATGATGCAGTTCAGGCCCTTTTTCTTTTCCTGTGTCTCCTCCACTACCCGGATGGGTCCTTCCCCCACCACGCTTCGGTACCGGAAGGAATATCCGCAGGCCTGGTCCGCCGTCTTAAGGCCATGGGCAGTGTCCATCTCAAACCCTGCATACCCGGTCTGCCTGACCAAATCCATCTTCTTCCCCTCGGCAGCCCCGTGGAAATAGAGCGCATTTTCCTCCTCGTCGTATCCGAAGCTGAGAGGTACAATGTAGGCGCTCTTTCCATCTGGAAAAGCCAGCCTGCAGCAGTCGCACTCCCGTATAATTTCCCTTATTCCATATGTATCCTTAATTTCCCTGTCCTTCCTTCTCACCATATTCTCCTTATCCGTGTTCTATTCCGGCAAAGCGGTTTCCCGGTGCCTCCATGGTTTTGCCATAATGTTGCCATGATTCCCCCACAGCGCCGCCATGGTTCCATCACAGTTCAATATATGCCCTGCTTCCGCCTGTCTTGTCCTTCACCACAACAATCTGGTGCTGGATTCGTTCCTTCAGCTCTCCCACATGGGAAATGATGCCCACCAGACGCCTTCCCTCTGCCAGGTCTCCCAGGGACTTCATGGCCAGGTTCAGTGTATCCTCATCCAGAGACCCGAATCCCTCATCCACAAAGAGAGTGTCCAGGCGGATTCCGCCTGCAGCTGACTGTATCTCATCCGACAGGCCCAGAGCCAGGGAAAGGGATGCCTGGAAGGATTCCCCGCCGGACAATGTCTTTACGCTGCGCTCCGTACCATTGTAATGGTCGATGACATTTAACCCCAGCCCGTTCTTCCCCCTGTTATCCTCCTCCGTACACCGTTTCAGCTCATACTGGCCGCCGCTCATGACCATGAACCTGGTATTTGCCCTGGCAATGATACGCTCAAAATATGCCATCTGCGCATACGTTTCCAGGGTAATTTTTTCCTTTCCCCCCACTTCACCTGCCGCTGTATCGGAAAGGGCCTTGACCCATGTCCATTCCTTTTGTATCTCTTCCATGGACGCCTTCTGTTCCGAAATACGTTCCCTTGCCATGCGGTTGGTTTCCAGTCTGTGGTGAAGCCTGCTTTTTTCCTGCTCCAGGCCGGTCAGCCTCTCCCTTGCCTCAGACTGGCGAAGCCGGTTCTCCTGCATCCGCGCCTCCAGGCGTTCCATAACGGTTCTAACGTCCATGCCGCCCGGAAGCATTGTGTCCGGCCCATTCACAGGGTCCCGGTCCTCTCCCACAGACTCTCTTCCCTCTGCGTCCTTCTCCGCCATCCGGCCTCTCAGCGCCTCCAATCGGGCCTGAGCGTCCGACACTCTGCGGCTTATCCGGTTATAGGATTCTTCCGCCTCCTTAAACGCCTTTTCCAGTCCGGCCAGAAATGCCTTCTTCTCTGCCAGCTCCGCCTGGGCGGCCTTCCTGTTCTCATAGGGCAGGGAGGACTCCATCTCCTTAAGGCGGCTTTCCAGTTCCCTTTCCTTTGCCTGGCTCTCTGCCAGCATTTTCTGGGCCTGCTGTTTCAACTCCGAGGCTGCTTCCAGGGATTGACGCCCTAAGACCCTTCTGCCTTCAATGGCTTCCTTATATTCTTTTCTCTTCTTCTTTTCCTGAATCTTCTCCTTCTGGGCAGCAGCCTGGCGCTCCAGCTGGCCTTTTAGCTGCCCCATCATCAGCTCCCACTGTTCAAGGAAATACCTGCGCCCCTGCCGTACATCCCCTGTCTTTGCAACCAACGCCCCGGCATCGGCTTCCGCCTGGCGAATCCGCTGCTGCCAGTCCTCTTTCCAGGTAGCCACCTCGGCATCAATCTGCTGTTTCATCCTTTCATAGCGGGTATCCAGACTGCCTGCCAGTCTTCCTGCCTCCAGGCTCAGCCTGGCAGCCGCCTTATCCTTTTCCTCGGCAGCAGCCTTAAGCCGGTCTACCTTGTCCTTGGCTGCCTCTTTTCCCTCCTCCAGATACCGTGCAGGCGCCGGATGAGTGACAGAGCCGCATACAGGACAGGGCTGGCCTTCTGTGAGCCGTGAAGCCAGGATTCCCGCCTGGTTGTCCAGGAATCTCTGGTACATCTCCCGGTAGGCATCGTCTGCCCTGCGGCTCTCCTCGCCTGCTGCCCTGTAACGCTCTCTGGCTGCCTCCAGCTTCTTCCGCTCCTGCCCGTACTGCCCCAGCTCCTCTGCCAGAAGTCCGATGCGCCCGCTGTATTCGCGCAGTCTCTCCCCTGCTGTCAGGGCTGCCTGGTATTCTTCTCCTGCCTGGCGAAGGCTTTCCAGTATCTTCTCATCGCTGTCATTTCGTTCCTTCCACTGCCTTTCCTCCAGGGCCGCCTGCTCCAGCCTTTTTTCAAGGCTCTCTGTCTCTTTCCTGCATGCCTTCAGATTTTCCTGCAGCCCGTCAAAACGGTCATAGGTTTTCAGGTTTTCTTCCATCCTGGTAACAGCGCCAATCAGCCCGTCTCTGTCAGCCTGGCGTTCCTTTTCCCTCTCATACCTGACCTTTGCCTGTTCCAGAACCGGCATATTTTCCCTGAGCACATCCGCGGCAGCCGCCATATCCCGGCAGACCGCGGCATCCCCCTGCATTTTCCCCAGCTCCATTCCAAGGGCAGCCATCTCGTCCCTGACCAGGGCCATGGCTCTGTCCCTCCCCTGCTGCTGCGCCTCATCCGCCCCAATCAGCTGGTCCAGCACCTCCAAAAGAGCTTCCAGGCTCCCCTGGGGCACCTCCTTCCAGCGCAGCTTAAGTTCCTCACTATGGCCCTCTGTGATAACACCTCCGGCATACTGTTCCATGCTCTTTCTGCTGTCCGCGTAGCGGCCATACAGACCCTTGGCCCGGTCCTTCAGCTTTTCCTGAAACAACTGGTAGGGCTTTGTCTTAAATATTTCCCGGAAAATGATGCCCCGATCCTCGGTTCTGCCTGACAGGAGCCTGGAAAAACTGCCCTGGGCCAGCATGGCAATCTGGGAAAACTGCTCCCTGTTAAGGCCCAGAAGCCCTTCCACCTCCACCGTTACCGCTTTGTCCCCTGTAACGAGCCTGCCGTCCGGCATATGAAGCTGTGCGTCCGGCTTTTCCCGTGTCTCCCCTTCACCTCTTTGCTTTGTCCTCATATACTCAGGATTGCGCCGCACCCTGTATTCCTTTCCACTATAGGAAAATCCCATCTCCACATAGGTCCTGGCATCCGGCCTGGCATATTTGCTGCGCAGCATCCTGGGTTTGCGGCTGTCCCCGCTAGCGTTGCCGTAAAGGGCAAATGCAATGGCGTCAAACAGGGTGGTTTTGCCTGCTCCGGTGTCGCCCGTAATGAGATAAAGTCCCCGGTCCCCCAGGGAGGCCATATCCAGGGTGACCTCACCTGCATATGGTCCAAATGCGGATATTATCAGTTCTGTGGGCCTCATCTGCTTCCCTCCCATATCTCTTCCATCAGTTTTACCGCAAAGTCAGCCTGCTGCTCTGTCATGGGCTGATTGTTCTGAAGCTGGTACAGCTCCTCCATCAGAACAATGGGGGGCTTGTCCGCATTGGCGGCAGCTTCCACCACCCTGCCCTCCCTGGTGCGCTTGTTATCATAATCCAGCTTCATGACATTGGGATAAATGGAGCGCAGCTTGCCTATTGCATCCAGTATATCCTCCTCATCCGTAAGGGTTATGTGAAGGTAATCATCCACAGCCGTACCCTGGTAAAAATCACGGCTGGTCAGTTCTTCATAGCTTCCTCTCAGCTCCCGCATATCATGGAGGGGCCTGAGAGGACGGGTATTCACGGTCACATTCCCCTTTTCCAGCAGCTCCACCACGGTCACTGACTTCCTGTGGTTCACCTCTGAGAATGAATATTTAAGGGGAGTCCCGCTATAGCGCAGGGTATCCCTTCCCACCTTCTGGGGCCCGTGGATATGTCCCATGGCCACATAATCGAAGGAATCGAACAGTTCAGCACTCACCTGGTCCAAGCCGCCTATGGACAGCTCCTCCGAGTCGCAGCAGGACGCACCGGTGACAAACTGGTGGGCAATCAGGATATTGCGGCCATCTTCCCCTTTCTTATGTTCCGCCATATGCTCCAGAGCCCAGCGGACCGCATCTTCAAAGGTTTCAATGCCTTCCTCCGGGCAGCACCTTCTCACAACAGCAGGTTTTATAAAGGGCAGCATATAGACCCGCAGGCTTCCGTACCGGTCCTCCAGTTGAACCGGCTCCAGATGACCGTCATACACAGGCGCCATATAAACTCTCCTGTCCTTCATAAGCTGCCCTCCAAAGGCCAGCCGCTCCGGGCTGTCGTGGTTCCCGCTGATAACAAACACGGGCAGGTTCCGGTCCGCCAGCCCGGTCAGGAAAGCGTCAAAGACCTGTACTGCCTCAGCAGGAGGCACAGGTTTATCATAAATATCCCCGGCTATGAGAACACCGTCAGGCATTTCCTCCTCCGCAATCATGAGAATCTGGTCTAATATATATTTTTGATCCTCCAGCATGGAAAAACCATTGACCCGTTTTCCGATATGAAGGTCTGATAAATGAATAAATTTCATAGTTCTTCCTTTCATGTACATCTTTAACCATAATACCACGAGCCGGGCACCATTTACAAGACCATACGGCCCGTCCTTTTCCATGAGGACCGCCTTATTGAACTATGAGGACTGCCTTATTGAAAGATTGGACTGGACCTCTGCCTTTCAAATATGGTAAACTAGAGCGTAAATTCCTGTTTGGAGGTGAGCATATGAATCCAATGAATCTTCTTCAGTTAAAACCGGCCTGGAACCAGTTTAAGGCCAACCATCCCAAAATGCTGTCATTTATGAAAGCCGCATCCAGGGACGGGGTCATGGACGAGGGGACCCTGATTGAAATTACCGTCACATCCAGCACCGGCCAGACCATTGCTTCCAACATCCGGGTCAAAAAATCCGACCTGGAATTCTTAGGAGCACTTAAGGATGCGCTGGAAGATTAGATGCAAAGGGCGCCCGCCCTGCCTTGCGGCAGGAGGACGCCCTGTTGATTAATGGGATATTTTGTTCTTCTTCACCGTGTGTCCAGACATTGCATGTTCAGACATGCTCTAGTTCAGGTTAATACCTGTAATGGCTGCCTGTCCATCCACATTGTTGAAAATAATGCTGTTTTCCTCGCCCATGATGACTCCGGCGCCAAACTGCTCCAGCGTGTCTACATCCGTATCAGCAATTTCCTTTAACAGACTCTCAGTGAAAATCTGGCCTGCATCCATCTTTAAGAAAGCTGACTCGTCGGCAATCTCCTCACCCTGTCCTTCTCCAAGGGAAACATAGACCGGGTAAACGCACAGGCCTGCCAATGCCTCCATATCCTTATCTGCCACCGCCTTCTGCACCTTCTCTGCGAAAGGCTTAATCTCACTCTGTTCCAGCTCTGCCCCGGCATGGGACACGTCCTCTGCCTCCTCCAAGAGTGCGGCCTCCTGGGAGGCGGATTCGGATGACTGGGATTCTGCTGCGGTTTCAGAGTCCGAAGCAGCGCCTGCGTCCTCTGTCTCCCCATCCGTCATCCCGGCTGTGGTGTCGGCCTGTGTTACCACCTCTGCCGCTGTAGTGGTCTTGGCATCCTTGCCTGAGCAGGCTGTGATGGCTGCCGCCGCCATAATGGCTGTTCCTAAAACTGCTAATTTTCTTTTCATAATTACGTCTCCTCATCTATCTGATTTTCAGTATCATTTTCTTTATGTAAAAGCTGCATTTCCAGAGTCCGGTATGAGCATGCACCCCTGTGAAATACGCATTTCATCCACCGCGTCCGGTGATACACTCTAACATAAAGAGCCTGGCTCCTTTTGTCAAGGCAGCCAGGCCAACATTAATGGTTCCGTAATTAAACTTAAAAAACTGTTTCAATCCTTTTCCTAAAATTTCATAATTTACCATGCAACTTTTTTGGTTTTCTTTCATTTTGAAACCGTCCATTGAGGGCTGTTCATTGCAGGCACTTCATTGTAAACAGTTCATTCCCTGACAAGGGAAGGACAACCGCCTGCCGGTCCGTCAGCTTCTCAGTGTGGCCCGCAGACGGTCCGGCTTCAGCAGAAGGTCCAGCCCATCCTCAATGGAGCGAACCACCACGGATGCATGGCTTAACAGGGCTGCGCACATACCCTCCCGCTCCAGAACCGCTATGGACAGCTGGGCTGCGTCAAACATCTGTATATCATTAAAGCCATTGCCAAGACAGGCCACGCCTCCCTCAAGCCCCTTTACGATTTCTTCCTTGCATCCGGCAGCACCCTCCCGCGGAAAAGTCCTTACAGTTATGCCCAAAGGTTCGCACTGGCGCGTCACCGTGCCGTATGTATCAGCAGTGAGCACATACACATGGGCCAGCTCCTTAAGCCGGGCAATACGCTCCTTGACCCCCTTCAGCAGCATGCCGTCCACTGCCGCTGTCCCGTTGTAATCCAGGACCACATGGTTGATTTTCAAAGGCTCCCGCCCGGGTATTTCTATTACAATCACTGTCTGTCTCCTCCCTGTATCTCCTGTCCTGTATCTTCTATCCCGTATCACTTATCCCCATATCCCTGCCGGCCCGAATCCGTCTATCCGCAGATTCCGGCCCAAATCCGTTTATCCGTAAATTCCTGCCAGAAACGCCCTTGTCTCCTCTTGCGCCGGGCACCCGAACAATTGGTCCGATTCCCCCCACTCCACCAGACGGCCCCCTAAAAGAAAGGCCCCATAGTCAGATATCCTGCGGGCCTGGGCTATGTTATGGGTGACAATGACAATGGTATACTGCTTCTTAAGTTCTGTCAGCATTTCCTCGATTACGGCAGATGATTTCACATCCAGGGCGGAACAGGGCTCATCCAGCAATAGTACTTCCGGGTCCACTGTCAGGGCACGGGCGATACAGAGCCTCTGCTGCTGTCCTCCTGAAAGTTTAAGAGCATTCCTGCCCAAATCTTCCCTGACCTCGTCATACAGTCCGGCCATCCGGAGTTTTTCCTTCACCAGCGCTTCCAGGGAAGCCTTATCCCGGACGCCGTAATATCTCGGCGCATATGTCATGTTTTTATAGATGGAAAATGGAAAGGGAGCCGGCGTCTGAAACACCAGACCCACACGGCGGCGAAGCACATCCTTCTGCATGGATTTTATCTCCTGTCCGTCCAACAAAATCCTTCCGGATACAGATACACCCTTTTCCTCTGCCAGCAATCCGTTCATACACCGCAACAGCGTGGTTTTTCCGCACCCGGACGGACCGATGACGGCCGTAATCCGGCGGACCGGTATGTCTAAGGACAAATCAGACAATACCTCCCTGCCGTCATAGGATGCGCTGACATTGTGAAGCGTCATGATATGTTCCATTTTTTCTGGCTCCTCCTTGCGTAAATTGTTGCCAAAAGGCTGCTGAATAAAATCAGCGCCATCATGACAAAAGCGGTCCCGTAAGCCGCGTCCATGGAAGTGGCTCCCTGGGCTACCAGCAGGTAAAGATGCATAGGCAGGGCCATGGCCGGGGCGGTAAGCCGGGCCGGGAGGCCGGAATACGCCACTGCCCCTGTGAATATGAGAGGGGCCGTGGCCCCCATGGCGTAGCAGCCTCCCAGTATTACGCCCGACACGATCTCCCCCTTACAGGCCGGCAGCACAATCTTCCGGATGGTATAGAACCTGGAACAGCCCAGGGCATAGGAGGACTGTACCAGCTGTTTTGGCAGCTCCCTGAAGGTTTTCTCTGCCCTGACCTCTATAAAAGGAAGAATCATCACGGCCAGAGCCACACCAGAGGACAGGATGCAGCGCCCCCAGGCCAGGTCCCGCACCAGGAAGCTGTAAGCAAACAGTCCCAGGACAATGGACGGGATTCCCGAAATACACTGGATTACCATGCGGATTAATCCCGCTGTCCTGCGTCCTTTGCAGTAAAACACCATAAAGAGTGCTGTGGCGACAGCAGGGATTCCTCCCAGGACAATAGCTGTCGCCGTAAAACACAGGCTCCCCACAATGGCAGGCCAGATTCCGCCCTCCTCCCCCAGTACCGCTCCCCTGGGCGGCTGGGACAAAAATTCCCAGCTGATTGTGCCTGCCCCCCGGTAAAAAACATATCCGAACAGGAACAAAATGATGCCTGTCACCAATAACATGCTGGAATACGCCCAGAATTTTGTAAGTGATGCGCGCAGATGCATGGTTTTCCCTCCTTTATGCCTGTTCCGTCCTATGGCCCCGGCTTATGGTTCCGGCCTATGGTTCCGGCTTATGGTTCCGGCCTATTGCTCCAGTTTACTTCGCAGCAGGGTGATGCCGGAATTGATAAGGAATAATAAGAGCATCAGTACCAGCCCCGCCGCGTACAGGGCGTGGTAGTGGGTGCTTCCCACCACCGCTGTTCCCATCTCCAGCGCAATCACAGCGGCAATGCTCTCACTCTTGCCCAGCAGGGAGGGAAACAGGTTTGCATTTCCAATGACCATCATCACTGCCATGGTTTCCCCCATGGCCCGGCCGATGGCCAGAATCATGGACAGCAGTATGTTCTTCCACGACCCAGGAAGGACAATGGTGGCCACCATATGCCACTTGGAGATACCCAGGGCATCTGCTGCGGGCTGATACCGTTTTCTCACCTTCAGCATGGTCTCACTGCAGGAGGATATCAGAAATGGAAGCAGCATAACGGCCAGCAGGATTCCGGCCGCCAGCACACAGGAGCCTGTGTGGACTCCGGCCCTGATGAAAAGCCTGACCATAAGGGTCAGCCCCATGAAGCCATATATCACGGATGGGATTCCTGCTAAAAGGTCCACAAAGGGATATAGGATTCCCCGCATCCGCTGGGTGGCAACGCAGGAAAGATAAATGGCGGCCCCCACCCCCACTGTCACAGCCAGGACCATTGCCACCAGAGATACGTAGAGCGTAGCCGCTATGAAATTAAAAATGCCAAAGGACGGCTCCCCTGTGTAAGCAATAGGCATCCATCTCCGGCCCAACAGGAAATCAGGCACTGCCACTTCATCGAACGTGGGCAGTGCCTCCTTGACAATAAAGTATATGACAAAGGCCAGGACCATCACGGTCAGGGCGGTCAGGGCCTTTATCAGAACTGAAAATAATGCATTCAGCTGTTTATTCATTGGTTTGACTCCATTTCAGGGGATTCTTTCAAGGGAATATTTCCCTGACAATCTCCCCGGCGTTTTCCCGGCGCAGATTAAGCCTCAGGTGTAAAGGCAGGTATGTATCCGTTGGCCTCCACCACGTCATATCCTGTCTGTGAGAAAATGTAGTCAATAAATGCCTGCTCAGACGGGGTAATCTCTGCACCGGTAACAAACATAACCGGTCTCTGGATGGTATACGCACCGCTTATGATGTTTTCAGCCGTGGCTTCCACTCCGTCCACCTTCATGGCAGTCAGTACCTGTCCGTCTGCGTTGGCCTTATTATAAGCGCCGAATCCCGCATAACCGATTCCCCATTTGTCTCCGGCAATGTTGGTGGCCAGCTCTGTCATGGACGCTGACTGAGTTGCGGACGCAGTCACCTCGCTGTCACCCATAACACTCTTCTGGAACACTTCATAAGCGCCGCCGGATAAATCACGGATATAGACATTGATGGCCTCAGCCGGCAGCGTGGAGTCCACCTGGTCCCAGGTAGCAATCTCACCTGCAAAAATCTGGCGGATGGTCTCAACAGGCATGTCGTCCATGATGCCGCAGATTGGATTCTCAGCATTGACCGACACGGTAAGGGCATCCTTTGCCACCACGAAATCCTGGTAATGCTCTCCCAGGGCTTCAATCTCAGAGTCCTTGATATCCCTGGCCAGCATACCGAAATCAGCGGTGCCGTCAATGGCAGCGCTTACGCCCACGCCGGAACCGCCCGGTGCCACGTAAACAGAGATATTGGAATCCGGAAACGATGAATCCACCGCATCCCAGGTCACATACTTCTCAGTAAAGGATGATGCCAGGGATGACAGAATCGGATACAGGGATGTGGAACCGCAGAACAGGATGGATGACTGGAACTGCGCGGAAGCTGCCCCGTCTGTTTTTGCCCCGGGCTCTGTCTCCTCTGCCTCTTTTCCGGCAGTCTCCTTCTCAGATGCCGCTTCACTGGCTGCAGCTGTTGTTGTCTCAGTTGATGCCGCATTAGAGCCGCAGGCAGTCAGAAGGCTGGCTGCCATTGCCATGGATGTAACTACTGCTATAAACTTTTTCATATTTTCCTCCCATTGTCATAAATTCCATATTTGTACATTTTTTGCAAGTCAAGAATAGCACATATGACAAAAGGGCTCAAATTCAATTTTTCTATGCATTTCCAGTCTGTTATTGCTATTTTCTATGACACGGCGCTGCCAAGGGACGGCCCCAAAAAGACACCGGCTGCCCCACAGAACTGCCGCAGCGAAAAGCCGCCATTCCTACAGCAGAGCCCTCACCACCGCCTCTGCGGACCGTTCCTCCACCTGCATGGTAAGATTGGCTTCATTGATATGCTCCAGATAATGGGCATCCGAATTGCTGATAATCCTACACTGCTCCAGATACGGATTATCACGCTTCAGCTGATGCAGTTTCTTCAGGTCCCTGACCTCCGCTGTCTTAAAACAGCTGTCCGGAGGGATAAAGCCCAGATTTGCAATCAGGCTGTTGGCTGCCTTATCCACATGGGCCGGAAACATGACGCCGTCATAGGAGCGGACCAGATTCCACAGACTGTCAAAGGATATTTCCGTTGCGTTAATCAGCAAATTGGGCTCTGAAGCGCACACCTGGTCCCGGTCATCGTAAATCTGCTGTTTTCCGAATATCTCTTCCCTGTTAGGAAATTTGATCAGTTTACCATAAACATAGGCATCAAAATCAAGTGCCTTCTCCAACGTAGGGAAAAGGCACACTGCATGGACTTCCTCGGACGTATTGATTTCCATGCCGGGCACTGCCAGCACGCCGTACTCTGCGGCCGCGGCCATGAAGGCCGGACAGTTGCGGCATGTGTTATGATCTGTAAGGGCTACCACGTCCAATCCTTTTAGAGCCGCCATGCCCGCAATGTTGGCAGGCGTCATATCATCATCCCCGCAGGGCGACAGGCAGGAATGGATATGCAGGTCATAAGCCAGGTTCATCATGACAGCATACCGTGAATCTTAAGGGCCGCTTCAAAGACAGGCATATCTGTGGACAGCACCGTTATCTCCTGGTCAAGGGCCTTCTTCCTGGCAGCGTCATCCAGAACCGCTCCTTCCGCCAGAATGACACAGGCCGTATCTGTCAGGGCAGACACCGCCAGTGTATTCATGTTGGCCATGACGGTCACCCAGGCGCAGCCCGCCGGGGCGCGGCCCATGGCAATGCTCAGCAGGTCGCAGCAAAACGGAACCGTAATCTGCCGGTCCAGGCTGTCACCCAGGTTCACCACGCCGAATATCTGTTTGTCAATCAATTCCTGAACTGTCATAACATCCTCCTCTGCTCTCAAAGCGTCGTCATTTCCGGAACTCCGGCCTGCGGCGCTTTCACTCTTCATCCTCGTCCTTCTTATCCAGCACGGACATCTCATCCGAGATTCTCTGTATGTATCCCTTCAGGATACGCAGTGTCTCCTGGCCTCCCCGGTCTCCGTTATGCAGGTCGTCTGCCAGCACAGCCACTTCCTCGGACAGCTTGTGGAGATTTTCCCGCAGGTAGTAAACACAGTCCGTCTCATTGGCATCCCCCCTGACAATATCCTCTGCCAGGGCCTTACAGGTAGGCGCTCCGCAGGAGCCGCAGTCCAGCCCCGGAAACTTTTTCATGAGGCGCTCCACCTGGTTCAGCCTGGAAAAGCTCTCCATCATGTTATTGCCCAGGCGGAATACGGGCTCATACTGGACGCCGGTCGTCCATTTAATTACGTTCTCCTCGCTCTCATGCATGTGGCTCCTGGCCACAGGCATGTACTTGCGCAGGCGTTTCAGTTTAACCTCCGCCACATAGGGATTCTCCACAGTCAGGACACCGCCCACACATCCGCCGTTGCAGGCGTTCAGCTCCACAAACCTGAGATTGGTAAACTTCTGGTCCTCCATGTCCTCCAGCACACGAATCACATTCTCAATGCCGTCCGCTGCCAGGTAGTTTTCCGTAAAAAGTCCGCTGGCCTCTCCTCCGCTGTGTCCCCAGCTGATTCCAATTTTCCCTGATGTACCGATGACAGGATAATCCTCTCCCACCACGGTCTTCATACAGGCCAGCAGCTTGGGATACACGTCCTTGATAGCCAGCACCTGGTCAATCTCGCTCTTTTCCGTTCCCAGAGGTGACTTTACATAGGTCACCTTGGAGGGACAGGGGGAAATGAACATAATGCCAATCTCTTCCCTCGGAAGCCCCGTGTCCTCCATGGCCTTTCTGACAGCCAGAACAGCCGCCACCTCCACCGGAGGATTGATGGGAAGGAGATGGGGAATCAGGTTGGGGAAGCGGACCCGAATCAGACGCACCACAGACGGGCATGCCGTGCTGATAAGAGGCAGCTGCTCCTCATGCTCCGATATGTACTGCCTTGTAGCCTCGCTGACCAGCTCCGCAGCGGCGCTGACCTCAAACACATCGTCAAAGCCCATAAGCAGCAGTGCATTGAGCACAATATTCACATCGTCCAGATTGTTGAACTGGCTGTACAGGGATGGGGCCGGAAGCGCCACCGTGTATTTATACTTCTTCATCACATCCAGCTTATCATAGGTCGCAAGCTTTGCATGGTGGGGGCAAACCCGTATGCACTCACCGCAGTCAATGCAGAATTTGTTATTGATACTGGCCTTGCCGCCCCGCACCCGGATGGCCTCCGTAGGACACCGTTTGATACAGTTGATGCAGCCCTTGCACAGGGATTCATCCAGCCTTACGGAATGATAAAATTTATCCATCTTACCACCTCATTCTTTCATTCTCGCATTCTACAGATTCACCACCATGGTGATGGTGGTCCCTTCACCTATTCTGGTGTCAATATCCATGGAATCAGAGTACTTCTTCATATTCGGCAGACCCATGCCGGCCCCAAAGCCCAGGGAACGGATTTCATCCGGCGCAGTGGAATAGCCTGCCTGCATGGCAAGCTTCACATCCGGTATACCCGGCCCCACGTCGGCCAGTATCATTTTAATTTTCTCCGTGGTTATCTCCACGGTAATGACACCCCCTTTGGCATGGATTACCATGTTGATTTCCCCTTCGTACATAGCTATGGCCACCTTTCGGATGGCGTCAGGGCTCACGCCCATCTGTTTCAGTTTTCGCTTCACATCGCTGCTGGCTTCACCTGCCCTTGTGAAGTCATCTGCCGATATGTCATATGTTAATACAATTGCTTCCTCCATAATTGGTTCCCTTCATTATTAAATATATTTTCTCCCGGTATCAGCCGGAACACGCTGAGCCATTCCGGGACACACTGAATCAAACACCAGGAGCATCAGATAGCCCCGCCGTGCAGCCCAGCCTGGTACAGCATACCGCAGGCGGAGAACATACGGTGGCCCGTTTCCATGACCACAAGGCCCCGGTCCCTGGCCATTTCCAACATGGATTCATCCGGTTTCTTTCCCCTAACAAAAATGATACAGACAATGTCTAACATCTCCGCTGTCCGGATAACCTGCGGATTGCACAGACCTGTCAGAAGTACGGAGTGGTCTTTGGAAAATGCCAGTACATCGCTCATCATATCTGAACCGCAGGCCGACTTTACCTCCCGATCCAGGAATTCTTCTCCTGCCAGCACTCTGGCCCCTAATACATCTCTTACATCCTTAACCGTCATACCCTTGTCTCTCCTCACTATCATTACTTGTCAATTGTACACATTTCCGTACATTATAGCATACCATCCATTTTGTGTGTTTTCAATATAATTCCGTTTTTTTACATGTTTTTTATCGTTAGAATTTTCACATTAATAGTAGATTTTTTTTCCTATACGTGATAAAATATTGATACATTGCACAATGTACAACTAGTGAGGAGGTAATAAAAAGATGGCTTGCAAAAAACAAACTGTTCCCTTTAAGGGGACGCCTGAGCAGGAAGCAGCGCTGAAATCAGCGATTGCCGAGCTGGGTGACCAGCCGGGCGCGCTGATGCCGGTTATGCAGAAGGCCCAGGAAATTTATGGTTATCTTCCTATCGAAGTGCAGACCATGATATCTGATGAGATGGGTATTCCGCTGGAAAAAGTCTACGGAGTATCCACATTTTATGCCCAGTTCGCGTTACAGCCTAAGGGTAAGTACAAGATATCTGTCTGTCTCGGTACCGCATGTTACGTAAAAGGTTCCGGTGAAATCTTCAGGAAGCTGGAAGAATTGCTGGGCATCACCAATGGTGAGTGCACAGCAGATGGCAAATTCTCCCTGGACTCCTGCCGATGCGTTGGCGCCTGCGGACTTGCGCCCGTCATGATGATTAACGGCGAGGTATACGGAAGGCTTACTGTCGATGACATACCAGGCATTTTAGCCAAGTACAACTAAGCCTATGATGACAGAGATTTCCCTGAATGTATTGGATGTATCGGAGAATTCCACACGGGCAGGCGCCTCGCTTGTGACCATTCTGGTAACCGCTGATACAAGCGCTGACAAGCTGACCATTGTCATAGCTGACAACGGATGCGGGATGACCCCTGAACAGGCAGCCCATGTAACGGATCCTTTCTTTACCACCAGGACCACCCGGAAGGTCGGGCTTGGGATTCCATTTTTCAAATATGCCGCGGAAAGCACCGGCGGCAGCTTCCATATTGAATCGGAACCAGGTAAGGGAACCACCGTGACAGCAGTCTTTGGACTGTCCCATATCGACAGGATGCCTTTGGGTGACATGAACGCCACCATACACAACTTGATCGTGTATCATCCCGATACGGATTTTCTTTATACCTATACATACAACGATGCATCATTCACCCTGGACACCAGGCAGATGAGGGAGATTCTGGGAGGAATCCCGCTCAACACCCCCGAAGTGTCCGCTTACATAATGGAATATCTGAAAGAAAATCAACAGGAAACTGACGGAGGTGCCCTGATTTAAAAGGGTATCGTCAAACATGACATGTTTCGCACGTAAGCGCCTGAAAGACAGGCGCCAGGTGCTCATAACGAGCCACTCCACTAGGTTCGTGAAACACCTCACCAAGTGGAGATGACATGTATCGCACGTAAGCGGCCAAAAGACGGCCGCCAAGTGCTCATAACGAGGAGGATAATCGCACATGAAAACTCTTGCTGAATTACAGGCAATCAGAGAAAAGATGCAGAGCCAGGTCAATATGCGTGCCGAAGACCACGATCATATCCGTGTGGTTGTAGGTATGGCTACCTGCGGTATCGCTGCCGGCGCCAGGCCGGTTCTGAATACGCTTGCTGACGAAGTCCAGAAAAGAGGACTTACCAATAAAATTTCTGTTACCCAGACAGGCTGTATCGGCTTATGCCAGTATGAACCCATTGTGGAAGTTATGGAGCCTGGCAAGGATAAGATTACTTATGTAAAAATGAATGCCGACAAAGCCCTGGAAGTGGTGGAACGCCACTTGGTTGGCGGCCATCCCGTGGAGAAGTACACCATGGGCGCTGCAGGTCTTAAATAAAGGAGGAAAGTACGATGTATCGTTCACACGTATTAGTCTGCGGTGGTACCGGATGTACTTCTTCCGGCAGCCCGAAGATTATGGAAGCTTTAAAATATGAAATTAAGCGTCAGGGACTGGAAGAGGAAGTGGCTGTTGTAGAGACAGGCTGCCACGGACTCTGTGCCTTAGGCCCTATCATGATTGTATATCCCGATGCCACCTTCTACTCCATGGTGCAGGTAAACGACATTCCTGAGATTGTTTCCGAGCACCTGTTAAAGGGCCGTGTGGTGACACGTCTTCTGTACCAGGAGACCGTAAGCCCAACCGGCGGCATCAAGGCGCTGATTGACACTGATTTTTATAAAAAACAGCACCGTATCGCCCTGCGCAACTGCGGTGTCATCAATCCTGAAAACATTGAGGAATACATAGGTACAGGCGGATACCAGGCACTGGGCAAGGTGCTCACGGAGATGACTCCGGACGATGTAATCCAGACCCTTCTGGATGCCGGACTCAGGGGCCGCGGCGGCGCGGGTTTCCCAACCGGTCTTAAGTGGAAGCTCTGTAAGCAGAACGACGCAGACCAGAAATATGTGTGCTGCAACGCCGACGAGGGCGACCCCGGCGCATTCATGGACCGTTCTGTGCTGGAAGGCGATCCTCATGCCCTTCTGGAGGCAATGGCTATTGCGGGGTACGCAATCGGATCCAACCAGGGCTATATTTATGTACGCGCCGAGTACCCCATCGCTGTGGAGCGTCTGAAAATAGCAATTCAGCAGGCCCGTGAAATGGAACTCTTAGGCAAAAACATTTTCGGAACCGGCTTTGACTTTGACATCGACCTGCGCCTGGGTGCAGGAGCTTTCGTCTGCGGCGAGGAAACCGCTCTTATGACCTCCATCGAGGGCAAGCGCGGCGAGCCCCGGCCAAGGCCTCCATTCCCTGCACAGAAGGGTCTGTTCGGCAAACCAAGTATCTTAAATAACGTAGAAACCTACGCAAACATTCCTCAGATTATCCTGAACGGTCCTGAGTGGTTTGCTTCCATGGGTACTGAGAAGTCCAAAGGAACCAAGGTATTCGCACTGGGCGGCAAGATTAACAACACCGGTCTGGTGGAGGTTCCCATGGGTACCACCCTGCGCACCGTTATAGAAGAAATCGGCGGAGGAATTCCAAACGGCAAGAAATTCAAGGCAGCACAGACCGGCGGACCTTCCGGCGGATGTATCCCTGCCGAGCATTTTGATATTCCCATTGACTACGACAACCTGATTTCCATTGGTTCCATGATGGGTTCCGGCGGTCTGATTGTTATGGATGAAGATGACTGTATGGTGGACATCGCCAAATTCTTCCTGGAATTCACCGTGGAGGAGTCCTGCGGCAAGTGTACCGCATGCCGTATCGGAACCAAGCGCATGGTGGAAATCCTGACCAAGATTACAAAAGGCCAGGCTGTAATGGAAGACCTGGATAAGTTAGAGGAGCTCTGCCACTATGTAAAGGCCAACTCACTGTGCGGCCTGGGCCAGACAGCTCCCAACCCTGTACTCTCCACCCTTCATTTCTTCCGCGACGAGTACGAAGCACACATCAAGGAAAAACGCTGTCCGGCAGGTGTATGTAAGGCGCTTCTCTCCTTCAACATCGACCGTGACAAGTGCCGCGGATGTACGCTGTGTGCCCGCAACTGTCCTGCCGGAGCAATCGTGGGCTCTGTCAAGAATCCGCATGTCATTGACCAGAACAAGTGTATCAAGTGCGGCGCTTGTATGGAAAAATGTAAATTCGGCGCTATCTACAAGAAATAATGAGGGAGGGAATATACGATGGAGACAATTAATCTTAAAATCAACGGCATTGCAGTCGAAGCTCCCAAGGGTTCCACAATCCTGGAGGCAGCAAGACTGGCACATATCGAGATTCCTACTCTGTGTTTCTTAAAGGAAATCAATGAGATCGGTGCCTGCCGTATCTGTATAGTAGAATTAAAAAACGGAAAGCTGGTAACTTCCTGTGTCTATCCCGCTGAGGAAGGCATGGAGGTATATACCAATACACCTAAGGTTCTGGATTCCAGGAAAAAGACATTACAGCTCCTGTTATCCAACCACAACCGTTCCTGCCTGTCCTGTGTCCGCAGCGGACACTGCGAGCTCCAGGAGCTGGCCCATGAGCTGGGCGTGGACGATGAGGGATATTATGACGGCGAGATTACCCCGTCTGAAATTGATACCTCTGCCGCCCACATGATCCGCGACAACAGCAAATGTATCCTCTGCCGCCGCTGTGTGGCTGTCTGCGAGAACGTACAGGGCATCGGCGTCATCGGCGCCAACAACCGCGGGTTCTCAACCTCCATTGGTTCTGCCTTTGAGATGGGTCTGGGAGAAACCTCCTGCGTATCCTGCGGACAGTGTATTGCAGTATGTCCAACCGGAGCACTGACCGAGAAGGATTACACCGCAGATGTATTTGCAGCCATTGCAGACCCGAAGAAGCATGTAATCGTTCAGACCGCTCCCGCTGTACGCGCAGGACTGGGCGAGGAATTCGGGCTTCCTATCGGCACGGATGTGGAAGGCAAGATGGCCGCAGCCCTGCGCCGTCTGGGCTTTGACAAAGTTTTTGACACCAATTTCTCCGCAGACCTTACCATCATGGAAGAGGCACACGAATTCATTGACCGTGTACAGAACGGAGGCGTACTGCCTCTCATCACCTCCTGCTCACCTGGATGGGTTAAATACTGCGAGCACTATTTCCCGGACATGACAGAGAACCTGTCGTCCTGTAAATCTCCTCAGCAGATGTTTGGCGCTATTGCCAAGTCCTACTATGCCGAGAAGGCAGGAATTGATCCAAAGGACATCGTAAGTGTCAGCGTAATGCCATGTACCGCCAAGAAGTTTGAGATTGGCCGTGAGGACGAGGATGCCAACGGAATGCCGGATGTGGATATCTCCATCACCACCAGGGAGCTGGCCCGCATGATCAAAAAGGCAGGTATCAAATTCTTAGACCTGCCGGATGAGGAATTTGACGCACCATTGGGCCTTGGAACCGGCGCAGCCGTTATCTTCGGCGCTACGGGCGGCGTAATGGAAGCAGCACTGAGAACTGCCGTGGAAACCCTGACCGGCGAAGAGCTGCCCAAGCCGGACTTCACAGAAGTCCGCGGCACAAAGGGAATCAAGGAAGCCGCCTATAATGTGGCAGGCATGGAAGTAAAGATTGCGGTAGCCTCCGGCCTGGGCAATGCCAGAGAGCTGTTAAATAAGGTTAAATCCGGAGAAGCCAACTATCACTTCATCGAAATCATGGGATGCCCAGGCGGCTGTGTAAACGGCGGCGGACAGCCCCAGCAGCCCGGGCACGTCCGCAACACCACGGATATCCGCGGCCTGCGCGCAAAGGTGCTCTATGATATAGATACAGCCAACCCAATCCGTAAGTCCCATGAGAATCCTGCTATTAAGGAGCTCTACGCCACTTACCTGGGAGAGCCCGGAAGCGAGAAGGCTCACCACCTGCTCCACACCACTTATGTGAAGAGGAGTATTAACCAGCATTAAGCACCATACCGTAATCCACATGTAATAATCACGTATATTCCGTAAAGACAGATTTTCAATGGTTTTTGCAAGCAATGTACATATATGCAAAACAGCGGACCGCAGGCTTGCCCCTGCATCCGCTGTTTTGCTACATTCCAGGAGGATACCATGACAGCACGTCAGAAACGGATTTGGGATTTACTGGCAGAACACGACTGCCTGACATCCCAACAGATTGCCGCCCTTCTGCACATCAGTGACAGGACAGTTAGAAGCGATATCAAGGAAATCAACGGAGAGCACGCCTCTGAGGTCATCCGCTCCAAAAAAGGACAGGGATACTTCATAGACGCCGGTCAGCCTGAAAAGAACGTTCCCGCCTCAAAACCCCAACGTCCGGAAGACGATCTGGAATGGGCCATTATCCGGCAGGTTCTATTCTGCCGTGAAACGCCCTATCTGGAACTGGCAGAAGAACTGTTCATCAGCGATACACTGCTTTCTAAAATCGTGTCCGAGCTGAACCGGAACATAACCAGACGACACAGCCTGCCCGCCATCCTCAAACAAAACGGCATCCTCTCCCTGGCTGCCTCAGAAGAAGAAAAGCGTTCCTACTATACGCTATATATCATGAACCGGAATGTTAACCATTATTTTGACATGGAACAATTCCAGCCCTTTTTTGACATTGTTGATTTAAAGGAGCTGAAGGAACTTATGTTCCGTGAACTGGACCTGCTTAGCCGGCATCTTTATGACACTACTATCGTCCGCCTGATAATTGACACTGCCGTCATGGCCGAACGGGCTGTATGCGGCTTTTTCATGCCTGAAACGCCTTCTGTCACACCGGAAACGCCCTATGGCAAATCATCCGAAGAAGGCGCCGTAAACACAGGCAGACACTTTTTAGAAGAACTGGGTTCCCGGCTTTTTATTTCCTTTCCCCCATCAGAATATGAGTATTTTTCCCGGCTCTTCCAAAATGATTTCTATTATGTAAGGGAGCAGCCAGACAGCCAGGCTGAAAGCCTGCTGGAGAAAATACTAATAGAAATCAATGTGGAATATGGCTTTGACTTCACTGTTGACAAGAACTTCTGCCACGAAATGACAGAACAGCTCCACGGAGCCCTGGAACGGAGACGGCACAGGCAGCATGTCATCAATCCTGTCCTATCCACTATCAAGTCCAAATATCCCTTAGAATATGATATTGCCATCTTTTTTGCAGACCGTTTTAAAAATCTTTCAGGCATATCCCTGAGCGAAGACGAAATCAGCCTGTTTGCCATCCACTTCATAAGGGCCATGGAGACAAATCTCGGAAGGACAGAGCAAAGGGTGGGGCTGATTAATCCATATGGAAAACAGATTAAGGAGCTCATGGTCAAGCGCCTGGGGGATATGGGAGAGTGCCGTTTTCAGATTGCCTATACCTGGTCTGTCTTTGATTATCCCCATGAAATGCCCAAGGATATCCTGGCTGTCCTCACCACAGTTCCCCTGCCCGTCCAGCCCGCAGATGTACCGGTAATTTTGTGCAGGAACTTCCTGAACTATCATGAGAAGGAAAAACTGCTCACCGTTGTCAGGGACAGCGAGGTCAACAGCATACGAACCTATTTTAGGACGCTGTTCAAACCGTCCCTGTTCTTCACCGACATGGAGTTCGATTCCCGCCGGAGCGCCGTTGCCTTTCTGTGCGGAAAACTCAGGGAACAGGGCTATGTGGGACCCGGCTTCCTGGAAAGCGTCATGCAGCGCGAATCCATTGCTCCCACTGCCTTTGAGCCGGGTTTCGCCTTTGCCCATGCCATGGAAAACAACGCGAAACGGACCGCGGTCTGTGTATGTGTGCTGAAAAACAAGCTTCCCTGGGGCGAATACAATGTGAAGATCATCTTTCTTTTTGCCCTGGCGCCAACCTGGAACCATACCATTATTCCCATCTATAATGTGATGATTGATAATCTGTTTAAGACCAATACCATCTACAAACTGGCAAAGATCAGGGATTGCCGTCAGTTTATGGATTTGTTGATTTAACGGAGCAGATATAAAGCGGTAACAGCCTGGCGGGCAATGTGTCTGACCCGCCAGGCTGTTATTTTCATTGAAGCGTATTTATATTTTACCTTATTTATTGCTTTCTTCTCCTGCCTGCATATAGCTCACATCCCCACATGCCTTCAGTTCATATAGGCCGTCCTTATAAGTCAGGACCGTCACACTGCAATTTGCAATGCGTTCCCCCTGATACTGCTCAGGCACCAGCAAATCTAAAATAGTGGCAATCTCATCGCCGCTGGAAACTGCCAGGGCATTTCCGCCGCCTGCCTCCTGGGTTGCTTTTACAATGGTGTCCATAACCTCAATGGAACGCTTTGAGATGTCATCATAGGTCTCCGCCATATGCAGAGGATCAATGGCAGCGATTGTATCCACCTTTTCTTTCTTTGACAGCTCCAGATAGGTTGATCCCTTCTCGTCATAGGAAGCCCCGTTGGCTTCGTATATCGGACGCCACAATTCCTCGTCCGGTTTTCCCTCAAAGCCGCCGTAAAACTCTTCCCTTAACCCGATGACTTCCTGCAATTCAGGGATATCCCCTTGATTCTGAGCCAGAATATGCTTTGCTGTTGCCCGCTGTCTTCCTAAATCGCCGGAAAACGCAGTGGTAAATACAATATCCTTCATGCCCTTTCCGGCCGCGTCAGCCTGGGATTCCCCTTCCTCTGTAAGAGGTGAATCCGCCCATCCCTGTACCTGTCCTGTGGTGTTAAAAAAAGTCTTTCCATGCCGTACCAAATAAATTGTGACATCCTTCTTCTCCGGCGCTCCTGACGGTTCTGCTGCTTGTTCTACTGCCTCTTGTACCACCGATTCCGTATTAGCCTGCCTTTGACAGCCAGCCAAAGCCACCACCCCCAAAATCATAGCACCTCCTAAACATAGCTTCCTTATCTTCATATTCATACCCCTCCCCCATTTTAAGCTCTGCTTTTGTACATCTCCACCATTTCCCTTGCCAGAGCCAATGTAATTTCAGCCCCCATCATAATATCCTCGCTGTGAATCATGATAAGTCCTATTTTATCCAACTCCCCGCTGGCATCCATAGTAATCAGTCTGGTATGTACATGGTGGGCCTCTTTCATCTTCTCCCCGGCAGCCGCCAGATGCTCCCCGGCCTCGTCAAACCTGCTGTTTCTGGCAGCGGCCAGGGCAGCCATGGACTCGCTCCTGGCCTCTCCCGCATTGCTGATAATCTGCAGGCATATCAGTTCCATATCCTCCATCACGCTTCCCCCAATTCTTTCTTAACCTGATTTAATACCTTCTCTCCATTCATTGTACCGTATGACACAGGATCAATGCTTGTCACCGGACAGGCCACTTGCTTCTTTACGGTCTCCATCTGGAATCGCACCTGGGGGCCTAAGAGAATCAGGTCGGCCTCAGCTCCAACTGCTTCCGCGTCGGAAACAGGGGCAGCCGAAATCTCACATGCAAAGTCCTGCGCCTCTGCTGCTGCTTTCATTTTCTTCACAAGGATTCCGGTGGATAAACCGCCATTGCACAATAATACGATTCGTTTCATATTTTTAAATCCTCCTTCTTTTGATTGATATTATATTTATAGTTTAAATGTCCTCTTCCCCGCTCTCCAGCTTAACCAGATTCTTCTCATAAATCTTAAAGAACGGGAAATACACCAGCCCGTCAACCACAATCAGCACCAGGATAAGCAGCGGCGCTTTCCAGTCCATGGTTGAGAAAAATGCTCCGATGACAGAAGGCATCTGCCAGGACAGCATGGCAAAGCTCTTTCCAATCAGGCCAACCTGCATGGTCAGATACGCAGCCGTACCGTTGATGACCGAGGTCAGCAGGAAGGGAACAAAAAATACCGGATTCAGCATAAGGGGCAGACCAAAAATAACAGGTTCCGAGATATTGAAAAATGCAGGCACAATTCCCAGCCTTCCAATGGTCTTTAACTGTTTTGATTTCGAAAAACACAGCAGTGCCGTCAATGCCAGCACGGATCCGCATCCTCCAATCACCACAAAATATACCCAGAAGGGCGTGGTAAATATGGATGGAAGGGCCTGCCCGGCTGCATGGGCAGCCGCGTTTATGGATAAATTGCCGTCGCGGATAGGCGCAAGCACACCTGAAAGGGCAGCGTCATGGATACCGAAGAACCAGAAAATATGTACCATCAGTGTTATGATAATGGTAAAACCAACACTGTCCGCTGCTGTCAGGGACGGGGAAATGGCATTGTATATCAGCTTTGGCAGCGTGGTTCCTGCCTTATTCATTATGGCGTACAATGCTATATAAATTACCATCAGCACCGCCCCCGGCACGATGGAGGCAAATACATCGGAAAGGGAAGCTGGCACCGTATCCGGCAGGGAAATTTTTCCAAAATCCCGTTTTCTCATGTAACAATATAAATCCGCGGTCAGAATAGATATGAACATGGCCGGAATCAATCCCTTGCCGTCCATATAGGACAGCTCCGCCATTTTTCCGTCCCATCCCAGGGACATGGGCTCCACAATAAGCATCAGAAAGCCGCAGACACCTAAAAGAATAGGCAGAAACGACTCTATCTTCCGGCTCTTGCACAGGAAATGAATGATTCCGATGCAGATATAAAGGGACATGGCCCCCAAGGTCAGTGCGTTAATCCAGGAGAAAATCATGCTGTTGCTCTCCACGAACCTGGCCCAGGCCAGGGTGATTCCTGTTCCGGCCGCGTCCACGGAGGGAGCAGAGCTCAGTACAGCTGCAATACCTCCTGTAAAGGTGATGGGCAGAAGGGACATAAAGGCGTCCCGGATTGCCCGCAGGTGTATCTCATTCCCCAGCTTGTTGGCAAGAGGCATAACATATTTTTCCATTGAAACGCTCATACTCTGTATATTCATATAACACTCCCCCATTATTTTCCTGTGATATGTTTTCCATCCGTTTCAATTACATCCTTATACCAGTAATAGCTTTTTTTCGGTCTCCGCTCCAGGCCGTTTTCATAATCAATGGCAACCAGACCATAGCGCTTCTCAGTTCCGTTTTTCCAGGAATACAAATCAAACGGCGACCAGGCATAGTACCCCCGCACATCACAGCCTCCCTCTTTGGCTTTTAACACCGCCGCAATATGCATGTCCATAAACTCAATCCTGTCATCATCCTCCACCTGGTTCACTGATGTGTCCTCATAGAGTCCGATACCATTTTCCGTGATATAGATGGGCAGATGGTATTTATTCCATACCTGTTGTATTCCCTCATACAGCCCCTCGGGAAATATCTCAGTATCCCACTCAGTATAGCGGCTGCTCTCCGGCCGTACCTGCTCAAACCAGCCCTTAATAATGGTCTGCGAGGTTCCCTTTGCCTTCTTTCCCTGGTTATTGACAATCAGGGTTGTCTCCCCGCTCTCATAAGGTTTCACCATGACCCTGGCATAGTAGTTCAGCCCAAGATAGTCCACCCTGTTCCGGCGGATGACAGCCAAGTCCTCCGGAGTCATCATGGACAGGTCGCAGGTCTTTTTAAGCTCTCCCAGCAAATCTCCCGGAATCTCCCCAATGGCTGCCGTATCCAATATCCAGTTATTATAGAAATTATCGGCAAATCTCCTGGCTATGGCCGATTCCACGCTTGTGTCCGTGGTATAGACAGGAGAAAAACTGTGCACAATTCCAATCTGTCCGTCATATCCGCCCGTCCTGAACGCCTCCACAGCCATGGCCGAGGCCAGCATCATATAGTAGGATGCAGTGACAGTCTCCTGGATGTCCTGATGTCCCGGAGGATAATTGCCAATCAGATAACCGCTGTTGGTATAATATCTTGGTTCATTAAAGGTTGCCCACAGCTTTACCCGGTCCCCAAACCGTTCAAAGCATACCTTCGCATAGTGGGTGTAGGCCACACACGTATCACGGTTCAGCCATCCGCCCTTTTCCTCCAGGTATTGTGGCAGGTCCCAGTGAAAAATAGTTACCATGGGTGTGATTCCATATTCCAGACAGGCGTCGATGAGCCGGTTGTAAAAATCAATGCCCTCCTGGTTCACTTCCCCTTCCCTGTTTTTGATAATTCTGGGCCAGGCCAGTGAAAAGCGGTAGCTGTTCTGTCCCCCTTCCTTCATCATGCGGATGTCTTCCCTGAAGCGGTGGTAATGGTCGCTGGCCACGTCCCCGTTTTCCAGATGGTTTTCGTGCAAATACACATCCCACATGGATTCCACTCTTCCGCCTTCCTGCCAGCCTCCCTCGCATTGGTAGGAGGCCGTTGCTCCTCCCCATAAAAAATCGTTCACGTTTAATCCCTCCTGTCTTTTATGAACTCATTATAACAAGCCGGGATAAAAAGATAAAATTTGATTTTTCCGCTGCATAAAGGAAAAAACGAGGGAAAATAACGGGTACAGAATTCAGGCAGAACAAAACATTAGCAGAACAAAGCCTGGCGCAGAATAAAAGAAGCGGATGCAATGGCCACTCCTGCATCCGCTTCCGGCTGAATCACTGATTCAACCCCTGTTTTTTTATGCTATTGTCTTCTAAACCACGGTCTCGCTCCTGCCGTTTTCTCATCCTGTCATGCTCCCAGGGCTTAAAAACGCGGTCCAGAGCCAGGCATATGACGCCAACCGTCAGAAGCAGGTAAACCCATACACTCCGTACACCGTGTTCCGCCAGTCTCCACACAATGAAGATGCACACAAATGCCAGGGGAAACAGGCAGCGTCTCAACGTCTCACTCTTCAGCCAATGGTTCATATGCTTCCTGCTCATTCAAATACCGTCTGCTCTTCAATATCCGTGGACAATGCTTCCAGCGCCTTTTTAACAATGCGCCTCCTCACCTGAAGCTCATCCTCTTTTGGAAGGCCCGGATTTCCCACAGGATAAGGAATTCCCACTGCGGGTATGATTCTGTTTGCTCCTACTGCCATGGAGATGGGTACAATGGAACAGATATGTACAACCGGAATTCCAAAACTCTCTATTGTCTTAGCCATCGTTGCGCCGCAACGAGTACAGGTCCCTCAGTTGGATGTGAGGATTGCCGCCTGCACTTCATTACGTATCATATCCTGGGCAATCTCCTCAGCAAATCTCTTGGCGCTGCTGACCGCAGTGGTATTGCCAACCGTACTGTAGTAGCGTCCGTAGAGTTCCCCGATTCCCCCGTCCCGCTCAATCTCCCTGCATACATCCAGGGGCAGGACACGGTTCGGATCCTCTGTTGCATATACCGGATCATATCCCCCATGGACAGTCATGAAGCCTTCACTGGTCAGACGGTCCAGGTTCTCTATGTCGTAGATGCCATATATGCCGGCATTGGCGGACGGGATATGGTCCGGATTTCCCTGAGGTACAATGCCGCCGGATGTAATCAGCGCAATCCTTGCATGAGCCATATCTTTCACAGCAGGGGCAGGCTTTACACGGTCAAATACAGGCATGGGAAGCTCGGTGACATACGGTTCCCCCCGCAGCTTCTTGATCATCATGTCCACTGCCCGCTCTGCTCCGTTCTTTTTTGTATGCACATTCACACGGAATCCCTGGGCAATATATCCCTCTTCCTCTGGAAATCCGATTTCCCCGCCTTCAAGCAGTTTTTCCGCCAGCGTTCCCATGACAGGCAGCGCCTGACGCATACCTGCGGCAGAGATGGATGTTTCCACAATATATATCTTACTGCAAAACATTTCAGCCCCCGGATTCTCCGGGTACAATGCGGTCAGAACCGGAATGGAAAGGCGTTTCTTAACCTCAGCGCAGATAGTTGCGCAGGCCAGGCCATAGCGCCCCGCATTGAACCCCGGACCCGCTATAAACATATCCGGCGCCAGTCCCTCTGTCATGGTCAGTATTGTTTCCAGTGCGTCTTCCTGGTGATCCGCAAAATAGTTGTCCCCGCAGATAATAGTGGCCACAATCTCAGCCTTTTCCCCCAGAACAGCCTGCAGACCTGTGCCAGGTCCCACAATGCCTTCCCGCAGGATTGGTTCCTGATCGGCAAACTCCTCTCCGCCAATCTGACCATAAAACTGATTCAGATAATGTACAATTCTCTTCATATGGTTTCTCCTCTACCGCAAACGTGTTGTCATATGCTCATAGCCCATCTCGCAGCATGAGCCCATGATAGCCGCAATCTCCACCGAAACAGTTCCGTCCTCACCAATGCTGTCCACATTTCCTCCTGTGATGATGCGGACAGTCTCTATATCTCCAATCACCCGTTCCATCTTTGGCAGTACCACAAACTGATTGCCGTTTCCATTTGTTACCACAGCATCTGCCTCCGGGGTCACATCCGCCAGTCCCTGGGATGCTCCGTCACGCCCGCAGTACTCATCCGTAACCAAAACGGTCTTGATTCCCTTATTCTCATGGAGTCTGCAGTTGAACATCAAATCTGTTTCAGGATTACCGCCGCCTTCCTCGCTGACAATCACACCATCCACGCCTAACAGTTGGGACAGGCTGCTGGTATAATACGCCGCCCGTTTCTTTTCTTTCAGCATGGCGCTCTCATTGCTCAGCAGAACGCCCACAAAGCACAGCTCCTTCCCATGCCTGCGCAGCAAATCCAGTATGATGGGATTATTCTCATGATGGATGGTGGCATTCTTATGTCCGGGAGCAGCGCAGTTTCCGCTTATAATAGCTCCATCCAGCACCTCCAGGGGACCAATCATAGTGGAAAGGATTCCTTTCACATTGAGGCCATATACATACGTATCATGCATCAATCCCTGGCACTGTACCATGTCCACATATACAACCTTGGGCAGATGCGGATACTTCTGTCCCATTTCCAGGATGCTCTCATGTTCAAATACTTCCTTCTCATCCGGTTCCAGCCCCAGGGTTGTCTTAGCCATATACGCAGCCGTCTTAAGACCTGCGATGCGGACCGTGGCTTCGTGGGTATGCTTGTCCAGGCCTTCCACCGGGTATATCAGCGGTACCAGTATGTTCATCTTTGAAAAACTGTTAAATTCCGCTCCCGGCCCGGACATATCAATGATACCTTCCTGGAATGCCACAATTTTTCCTGAGGTGGCAACCGCGCAATCTTCCAGCACATTCGTTTCCCCATTTCCAACCGTTTCCACATCTCCTACAAATCCGGGAAATACCTGTCCTGAGCCGCTCTGCTTGAAGCGGGGCTGAACCACATCCTTGATGGGAACGATTCTCACAGACTCCCCCGGCCTTGCTATATCAAAATCCACACTGCGGATATTGGTATCTTCCATGAGATACTCAGCCAATTCTGCTTTATTTATGTATAAGACACCGCTGCAAAAGCTGCTTGCTTCTGCAAATTGGATGTCCTGCACATGAAATTTATTCAGTGTCAGTTTCATTATGTTTCCTCCAATATCAGTTTATTTGCCCATTTCCTCCACTTCCAGCGCCCGCTCAATGATGGATAAATCAATGAGCTGAAAATCTTCCCGGGCTGCCTTTCCCCATTTTTTGTAAACAGGTATATCCCTCAGCCTGTACAAATCCTCAGCATAGCGAATGGCCTTCCCAATCAGGGTCACTGATTCCATATCAATGGTCCCCGCCGTCCCCGACAGCAGAACCGTCTTATAGGGTGTGATATCCGGCCGGATGCTTCCTGTCAGCGGATGCGTAAGAAGACGGTATCCGCAATTCACCTTCTGAAAAACCACTCTGAACAGTTCCAACACATCTGTCTCGTAATACTCCAGGTCTGTGAAACCGCGGTCTATAAGCATTGGATTATTGGTAATACAACGGAATGGGTGACCCATGTCTGGTTCCTCCTTGCAAACAGCGTTATTTGGCTTCTGCCTTCAGATTTTTCACAAGCTCCACAGCGTCTTCCCCATATAATTCAGTCAGTTCAGGCCATACAGACTCCCAGCATTTGTTATAGAAATTCTGAAGCTCATCATCTGTAAATTCAATAATCTTGACGCCATAGTCTTCCAGTTTCTTCTCATACTCCGCGGTTTCCTTGGGCGCTACCTCCCACCTGTCATCTTCCAGTTTATTGGCCGCGGTCTGCAAAGCGTCCTGCTGCTCGGTTGTCATCTCATTCCATTTGTCCAGATTGATATACAGGTACCAAACCTCAAAATGATCATTGTATGGCAGATAGTAGGTCGCCACATCCCGGTAGCTGCTGTAATATCCTTCTGCTCCGGATCCAATCATTCCGTCAATGACCCCGGTCTGCAGGGCGGTAAAGCAGTCGTTAAGGGCCATTGGGGTTGCATTGTAGCCCAGCATGTTTGTCACCAGTTCCGCACCCTTCATGGTCTGGCAGCGGACCTTATAGCCCTCCCTTACATCCAGATTTGCCGGCTGATTTGGTTCCTTATTCAGGATTGCGCCGCCAAAGTACAGAGGATAAACTGACAGCAGTTTAATGTTCTGATCTTCCAGATGTGTCCGGATGGTTTCCGTAAATTCACTGTCACGGCTGAAAATTGCCTTTGCTTCATCCCAGGTAGCGCATATATAGGGAGCACTTGTGATTCCCAGGTATTTATCCACAGTGGAGCTGAGGGTGGCCATCTGCATCTCCACATCTCCCACACTTACCAGCTCCTGGACTGCTGTATAATCTCCCAGCTGCGCAGCGGGATATACCACCACCTCCAGGGAATCGTCAGCCGCCTTAACGTTATCCGCAAATTCCTTGGCATTGATATCCGCCGGTGACCCCTCTGCCCGGTAGTGGCTGAGTTTCAATGAAAATGATTTTTTCTCAGCGGCCTTGCCCGCGCTTTCCGTCTTGCCGGAACCGCCGCATGCTGTCATGCCTAATACCATTGCCGCAACAATCGCTATAGAAAGTCCTCTTTTAATATTTTTCATAGTATTCTCCTTTTTTATGGTAAGAAATCATTTTCTTATACAGCAAAACCAGCCATTCTCGGAATCGCAAGGGCCAAATCCGGCCAATAGGTGACGAGAAATACAATGGGTACATACCCCAGTATCAAAAATGTCATGGTGGGCTTCAGAATCTCATGGAATTCAGCCTTTCCTATCCTCATTCCCAGATAAAGGATACTTGCGTATGGGGGCGTAACTCCGCCCATGGCAAGATTCACACCCATAATAGAGGCAAAGTGAATGGGGCTGATTCCCAGCTGATTCATAACAGGCATAAGCAGGGGCGCGCATATCAAAACGCCCGTGGTGTCATTTACTATCATTCCTACAATAAACAGAAAGATGTCAATGATGAACAGCAGTATATATTTATTGGTGGTAATGCTCATCAGAAGTTCTAAAACCAGCTCAGGGACACGATACACGGTAAACACGCGGCTCAGCATCAGGCAGCATACAATCATGACCATAATGGATCCAACTGTACTGGTAGCCTCTTTTGTCATTGCCAGGAACCCCTTAAATGTGCAGGCCTTATACACCCACAATCCAATGGGAATGGAATAGATGGCTGCCATGGCTGCCGCCTCGGTGGGAGTAAAGACACCCCCATAAATTCCTCCCAGTATGATGAGGGGCATAATAAGGGCCGGTACAGCCTTAAAGGTCATTTTTCCGGCGTTTGACGCAAATTCCCCAAAAGGTTTCTTTTCCGTTACTTTCAAATCAAACTGGCGGCTCCAGAATACATGTATGATGCAAAATAACGCCGTAATGATAAGCCCCGGACCAAGAGTGGATAAAAAGCAGGCAAGAATCGAGCATTCCGTCACCCATCCAAACATAATCATAACAACGCTGGGAGGAATCAGAAGCCCCAGAACAGAGGATACAGTTACCAGTGCTGTCGCATATCCCCTGGGGTAGCCCTGTTCTTCCATCTTAGGAATCATGATGGGGCCGGTAGCTGCCACGCCCGTAAATCCGCTTCCTGATATGGCTCCCATAATGGCGCACACAAGAACAGCCACCACGCCCAGGCCGGATTTGATGTGACCCACAAATGCGTCTACACAGTCCAGCAAGCGTTTTGCTATCCCGCTGCCGCCCATATACGTTCCTGCCAGGATGAATAGGGGACTGGCCAGGAGCACGGTTCCCGTGGACTGGGAAAATACCCAAATCAGCATGGTCTTCATGGATACGTCGCCAAAGAGGCTCAAAAACAGCAATGCGCCGGCAAAGCAGACCGGAAGGGGGATGCTCAGCATCAGAAGAAAAACCAGCAATATTACATCCATAAGTATGATTGACAGAGAAGTCATAGGTTTTCACCTCCTTCCCTTGCTTCATCCTTGTTTTTCATTTGACCAATCAAAGCCCGGTAGGCCATATATACATCCCTTACCGCATAAATAAACATCAGCACAAATCCTACGGTAAGCGCTATATTCGCAAAAAACAGAGGGGCGTATGTAATGTCAGCCAGCTTCCAGGTTTTCAGGGAATAGGAAAAGAAATAGAATCCCCAGTAACAAATCCAGGCAAGAATAATGATACACAATGTACGTTTGATTGCATCAAAAATCAGTTTTGAGCGTTCCTTCTTGATATAAAGGGTCAGGATTCCACACTCAATATGGCTTTTCTCATAGGAAGCATTGGCGCCGCCCAGCATGTAAAGCCATATAATAGGAAATAACATCAATTCCTCAATGCCCATCAGTGATGATTTCAGTACGTATCGCGCGAATACCTCGTAGCCTATCATGAGCAATAACATGAGAGCAGCCACAATTGACGCGCCATACTGCACTTGGATCAGTGTTTTTCCCAGCTTCTTCATACATTTCCTCCTCTTATAGTTTTTTTGAATGATGTAAATTCATATCATTTACGATACCTATATTCTATATGATGTGTCTAATATTGTCAACTATATAACGATATTTTTTTGATTAATTGTTAAGTTATACCGATAATTGCAGGATTATCCCCCTCCCCATCGTATTTTTAGCAGCAATTTACAGCAAATTACTTTTCTTCTTACGCCCCGAAATATATATCTATTTAGATATGTATTCAGATATACAAACAGTCCAAAAACCTGATATTGCTTGAAACGCATTCAAATCAATGATATAATATTCAAAATATTACCTATGAAGGGAGGTTATCCCCTTGTCCAATACCTCTTTTAATCAAAAAGGAGTTTCTCTTTACTATCAGGTAGAGACTTATATCCGGACAAAAATCGAATCAGGTGAGTGGCCTTCTGGATTTAAGCTTCCCACAGAAACAGAATTATGCCAGTATTTTGGGGTCAGCCGCACTACCATACGCCAGGCTGTAAATAAAATGGTAGAGGGCGGCCTTTTAATGCGCAAACAGGGTTCGGGCACATACGTCACACAGCCCGCTTATTCCAGGAACAGACTTTCCACGCAGCCCAGTGATTCTGTGTGCAAATATATTTATATGCCCATTCTTCAGGATGACATGGAGCATTCCTACCAGAACCTTCTGCTGACCCACATCAGCCATATACTGATGCTGTGCGAGCAAAAGCTGATATCCCAGGAAGACGGAAAAAATGCCCTGGATTTCATTGTCCCCCTGATGGATATGCATCCCCAGACCATTGGCTTTAATCCGCTTAACGAGGATTATTTCTTAAATTTTGAACAATATCTGATTTCCCATCTGGGAATCGATCTGGCCGGAAAAATATATACCGGCAGAAGCCGCAACGATATGACTCCAACTGTAATGCGAATGAGCATCCGTGACAGCATGCTTGCGGTTTACGAGCGGCTTCTGGCACTGATACGCCGCTTGCTGGCTCTTGCCGAAGAAAATCAGGGACGTATCATCACAGGGTATACCCACTGCATGCCGGCCCAGCCCATAACCCTGGACCATTATTTCCTGGCTATAGCAGAAGCCCTGGTGCGGGATATGGACAGGCTGCTGTCTGCTTACCAGAACCTGAACCGTTCCCCCCTTGGAGCCTGTGCCATGGCCGGAACTTCCTTTCCCATCAACCGTGAATACACCGCCCAGCTTCTGGGCTTTGACGGCATTATAACCAACACGCTGGACGCGGTGGCCACCAGGGATTATCTTTTGGAGCTTGCCGCTGATTTTTCCACCCTGGGATCCACCCTGTCGCGCTTTGCCCAGGATTTGTACCTCTGGTCCACAGCAGAATTTAACTATGTAAGCTTTTCCGATGCTTATTCCTGCTGCAGCAGCATCATGCCCCAGAAAAAAAATCCTCTGTCAATCGAACACATAAAGAGCAAATCCTCCCACTTGACCAGCACTTATCTGGATATTGCAATGTGCCTGAAGGGAACCAGCTATGGTCATTGCAGGGACCTTTTTGAATGTATGCCCCCATTCTGGGATGCGGTGGAACAGGTCACCGGAATGCTGGAATTGTCCATCGGAACCCTGCAGGACATCACCTTCCACTACGACCGGATGGAATTTACAGCCAGCATGAATGACTCCATATTGACGGATATGGCGGATTTTCTGGTGCAAAAGGACCGCATACCGTTCCGCAGCGCCCACAATATCATCGCCTCAGCCGTCCGGGCCCAGGGTGATAATCCCAGCAGCAAAATCACCTTAAAGCAGCTCAACAAAAGCAGCAAACAGCATCTGGGCCATGACACCACGCTGACAGAATCAGAATGGGCATCCTTACAGTCACCGCGCAGCTCCGTGGCAAACAAACGCAGCGAAGGTTCCCCCGCCCAAAGCTCCTGCCGGAAAATGCTGCTGTCCCTGCGCATGGCCGCCGACCGCTGCAATGAACAGTACAATAAAATCATCAACTCCCTGCAACTGGCCGAGCAATTCAGAAAGGAACAGATCGATGTGCTGAAAAATGGGACGCATTTTGAGCATAATTAATTTCTATCAGTTTTTATGAGTCCTATATATGCGAACAGCGGACTCCGGGATTATGTCCCGGGTCCGCTGTTTTGTTCTGCGCTCTGTTTTACTCTGCACTCTGTTTTACTCTGCACTCTGTTTTGCACTGCACTCTGATGCATAGTGCATCCCGTCATATGTCAGAACACTTCCTGCTTCAAACGCCTCCACTAAATATCCCATCCGATGTCCCCTCCCCGCAGCCCATCAGACTCCCAGGCTTTTAAACATCTTGTCTCTGTATTCCTTGTTTTTCGCCCCGCTCCATTCCTTTTTTCTCTCCATCCTCAAAAAGCATCTGTCCCAGTATTGTCATTCCTATCTTCTCCTTTACATCCATTAGCTGGTTCCGATCCAAAAATTTAACTGCCAATGCGTACAGCACGGACTGCATTCTCTTGACGTCCTCTTCCTTCATATCCAATCCCGGATTCTCCAGTATATCCATGCCGCGGCAGATGCGTTCGCTGATTTCCATAGTGCCTGACATCAAAGGCGTCAAAAGAAGCGAAAATACATCGCAGCGTTTCAGCCGTTTTTTCTTTCTGATTTTTCGCTCTGATTTTTGGAATACTTTATCTGCATTCCCGTCCTTCAGACGTATGGGCTCAATGCGGTATATGCTGTTTCCGTTCATCCGTTCCCGCTTCAGCACCTTTACATTTGATGTACACAGTGCTAATGTTGCAACCGGCACATTGTAAATCATGCCTATATATGCCTCGTACTCACGAAAACGCCGCAAATCACGTTCCGTTATGCTGTCACTCTCAAATTCCAGATGTATTCATGATCCACCCATACATCCTCCTGTTCCGGCAAACCATACAGGAACCTGCCTCCATTATACTTAATGTCACCCTGCCAGACAAGGACGCCCTGCCTGATATCATACAATTTATAGTTACTTATTTTACTTGATTCGTTGGATTTCACACCCGGTACAGCGGGAAGATTTTTACATAGATACTACGTAATTTGATTTTTGCAGAATTCTGTTATCAGAACTTAGATTTTTATTCTTATACAATTATGGCGGCGGTCCCTCATATGCGTTCACGCCCCGGCGTCTGTTTTTTAATATAGCATGTCAGTGTGCCTATTGCAATCTCAAAATAGAAACTCATCCATACCCCCAGCCGCAAAAAACTTCATTTCCAAACAGCAGCGGCCGGGAAATGAATCACATGGTTTCCCGGCCGCAGGCTGCTCCTTACTTAAACTCCAACCTCAAAGTCCAATCCTTCCCTCCGGCCATTCATCCGCTAAACCAGCTGGTTATATTTTCCCCGCTTCACATAGTGGGTATGCAGCAGATGATGGGACAAATGTCCATTGGGTTCACCCAGATATTCGCTGTAGAGCTTCATCAGATCAGGGTTCTCATGGGATTTGCGCAGCACCTTGCGCTCATCCTCACTGTAGAGAGCGTTTGAACGTTTTTCACGGTAATTCTCCTCCGTGCATCTTGGCTGTCCGCCGCCGTTTATGCAGCCTCCCGGACATCCCATTACCTCTATGAAATGATAGGGCGATGTGCCTGCCGCCACCTCATCCATAAGCATGGAGGCGCCTTCCAGTCCGCTGGTTACCGCCACATTCACAGTTACTCCCTTTAAATGTTCGTATGCAGGAAGCGTATCCTCAATTGTGATGGAGGCTGTCTTTACCTGCTCCAATCCCACTATAGGCGCCACATGCAGCTTGTCAAAGGGAAGTTCCTTTCCGGTCACCACTTCGTATACCGTACGCAGGGCTGCTTCCATAACGCCTCCGGTTACGCCAAATATATCAGCTGCTCCTGTTCCCAGTCCCAGAGGCGCGTCAAACTCACCCTCCGGAAGATTCACAAAATCAATGCCTGCCGTCTTAATCATACGGGCCAGCTCCCTGGTGGTCAGTACGGCGTCCACATCGCGGTTGCCGTCCACTTCCATTTCCGGGCGCTGTATTTCATACTTCTTGGCTGTACAGGGCATGACAGATACCACAAACATGTTTTCCGGCGCGGTTGCGGTGCGCTCTGCATAGAAGGATTTCACCACGGCGCCCAGCATGGTATGGGGACTCTTGCAGGTGGACAGATGGTCTAACTCCTCGGGGAACTGATGCTCAATATGCTTGATCCAGCCAGGAGAACAGCTGGTAATCATAGGAAGTACCGCCTTTTCCTTTTGGGACTCATCCCCCTTCAGAGCTGCGTTCAGGCGGCCTAAAAGTTCAGTTCCCTCCTCCAATATAGTAAGGTCGGCGGAAAACAGGGTGTCAAACACATCGTCAAACCCGATTTCGTGAAGAGCCGTTGCCATTTTCCCGGTGACAGGGGTTCCCACCGGCAGGCCGAACTCTTCACCCAGGGCAGCCCTCACTGCCGGGGCCACCTGGACCACCACTCTCTTTTCAGGGTCAGCCAGCGCCCGCCACACCGGTGCAAGGCCGTCTGTCTCCTTCAAGGCTCCGGTGGGGCAGACCACAGTACACTGGCCGCACATGGCGCAGGCTGTGGAGTTAAGAGGCAGCCCCATGGCCGGGCTTACCACCGTATCAAATCCGCGGTTCTGGGCCTGGATCGCTCCCACCTTCTGAATCTGGGTACACACAGTGACACACCTCCGGCAGAGAACGCATTTGCTGGTATCCCTTGTGATGGACGGGGAAATATCCACCATGGGCTTGGTCATGGCTCCCTCAAACCGGCTCTCGCTGACTCCCAGCTCATAGCCCAGCTCCTGAAGCTCACAGTTAGTATTCCTGCTGCAGTTGAGACAATCCTTTGGATGATTGGACAGCAGCAGCTCATACAGTACCTTTCTGGCAGCCAGCACCTTGGGAGAATGGGTTCTTATGACCATTCCCTCCCTTACCTTAGCCATGCAGGAGGCCTGAAGGTTCTTCATTCCCTCCACTTCCACAACACAGATACGGCAGGAGCCGTACTGATGGACATTCTTCATATGGCACAGACTGGGAATCCTGATTCCCACTGTCTCAGCCGCTTCCATAATGGTGGAGCCCTCTGAAACCTCCACCGGTTTTCCATTTATCGTTACATGTATCATAATCTACCTCCTATCTCCTGTCGCAGTGCAGGCACCTGAGAGCCTCGCCCATGGCATCCAGCTTGTGGAATCCGCAGTTCACTTCCCTGAAATTGTCCTTGCGCTCCTCCACAGACAGACACCTAGTCGGGAAACGCTTATGAGGTTCATTGACTTCAATATCCGCTATCTCAGGTATATCAAACCACTCGCCCATATTCAGCTCGCCCTTGCCTCCAAGGTACTGATCAATCTTCATGGCAGCTTTCTTGCCGTCCGCAATGGCGTGAATCACAACATTGGCGCCCCATGGGCTTACATCGCCTCCTGCAAACACGCCTGACTCTCCTGTCTCAGATGTAAACCTGCCGATATCCAGCTTACCGTTCTTAGCCACCTCCACATGAGTGGTGCGGTAAACCTGATGATCCACATCCTGGTTGATGGCTGTAACGATGCCGTCGCACTCCAGGAAAAAGTCAGAATCCGGAATATGGGCCGTGCGCCTGCGCCCGTCGCTTCCATAATCAGTCTCTTTCCTGCGGACCAGGTGAATGCCTGTCACTTTTCCATCGGCTCCCAGGAATTCCACCGGCGACGCCATGGCAATCAGCTTCACGCCTTCTTCCCTGGCCTCGATGATTTCATCCTTTCCGGCAGGCATCTCCTTCTCAGACCTGCGGTAAATTACAGTTACTTCTGAGGTTCCCAGACGCACCGCGGTCCTGGCCACGTCCATGGCCGTGCTGCCGCCGCCGATTACCACCAGCTTGTTGGGCACGGACATATCCTTCTTAAGGCCGATGCGCTTTAAGAATCCAAGCCCGCTTTCCACGCCCTTAAGGTCCTCTCCCGGCACATCAAGCAGCCTGGATACCTGGGTTCCGGAAGCAATGTACACTGCATCCGACTGTTTCTTCATATCCTCAAAGGTAATGTCAGATCCTATCCTGGTATTCAGGTGAATCTGCACACCGCTCCTCTCAATGGCATGAATCTCCTTCTGCAGCACGGCCTTTGGCAGACGGTACTCCGGAATGCCCCAGTACAGAACGCCCCCTGCCACAGATTCTGACTCATACACATGTACCTCATGGCCCATATTCGCCAGATAGTAAGCGCATGTAAGGCCTGAAGGACCTGCTCCGATAACGGATATACGTTTTCCGGTAGCCGGTCTGGGTTCAACCAGAGGCACATTGTACTCATCCCGCAGCGCATAATCTCCGATGAAACGCTTCACGCTGCAGATAGCCAGAGGCTCATCCACCTGGGCGCGCCGGCAATGGTCCTCGCATGGATGGGTACAGACACGTCCGCACACTGCCGGGAACGGGTTATCCTGCCGAATCAGGCGGTACGCGTCCTCTGTTCTGCCGGCTGCCAGCAGGGACATATATCCGGGTATAAATACATTGGCAGGACATGCATTGCGGCAGGGTGAGGTCTGAAGCTCGGCGCAGACGCCTGCGCTGCAATGCTTCTCATAGATGTGGGCCTCGTATTCGCTGCGGAAATATTTAAGGGTGGACAGGACAGGATTGGGCGCTGTCTGTCCCAGGCCGCACATGGCTGTCTGCTGAATGGTTCCGGCCAGCTCCTCCAGAAGCTCCAGGTCCTCAGGCTGCCCCTTTCCCTCGGTGATGCGCTCCAGTATTTCCAGCATTCTTCTGGTGCCGTTGCGGCAGGGAAGGCATTTACCGCAGGATTCATCGCAGATAAAGTCCATGAAATACCGCGCTGTATCCACCATACAGGTATCCTCATTCATGACAATGAGTCCGCCGGAACCCATGATTGCCCCCAGGCTGGACAGGGATTCATAATCCACAGGCGTGTTCAGATGTGTCTTGGTCAGACATCCGCCGGAGGGACCGCCGGACTGAATGGCCTTGAATTTTTTGCCCCCAATGATTCCGCCGCCAATCTTGTATATGATATCTCCCAGAATCGTACCCATGGGAACCTCGATAATACCTGCATTGACAATATCTCCCGCCAGGGCAAATACCTTTGTGCCCGCGCTCTTTTCCGTGCCGAATCCCCTGTACCACTGTGAGCCGTTCAGAATAATGGGCGCTGCATTTGCCAGGGTTTCCACATTGTTAATGATGGTGGGACTTTCAAACAAGCCCTTTTCAAAGGGGAACGGCGGCTTCTGCCTTGGCTCTCCCCTTTTTCCCTCGATGGACGCCAGAAGGGAGGTTTCCTCGCCGCAGACAAAGGCGCCTGCGCCGATACGGATTTCCAGGTCAAAGGAAAAACCGCTTCCCATCACATTCTCTCCCAGAATGCCCGCTTTCCTGGCCTGGTCAATGGCATTGCCCAGCCGCTCCACTGCTATGGGATACTCTGCCCTCACATATACATAACCCTTGGAGGCTCCTATGGCATATCCTCCTAACATCATGCCCTCGATAATGCTGTGCGGGTCGCCCTCCAGGATGCTTCTGTCCATAAATGCGCCGGGATCCCCCTCATCCGCATTGCAGACCATGAATTTGCGTCCGTCCTCAGACACAGCCTTCATACCTGCTTCCCACTTCACTCCGGTAGGGAATCCGGCGCCGCCGCGCCCTCTGAGGCCGGCAGCCTTCATCTCTTCCACCACCTGGGCCGGCGTCATCTCCGACAGTGCTCTTGCCAGGGCGCCGTATCCGTCCCTGGATATGTATGCCTCCAGGGAAGCATACTCCATGTGTCCGCAGTTTCTCAGCGCCACACGTACCTGGCCCTTGAAGAACGGAATATCCTCCATCCTCGGCACATGGACTCCCTCGTCCTCGTCAAAATATGTATATTCCTCGCACACCTCATCCTTCAGAAGATGCCTGGCCACCACGTCCTCTGCCTTTTCAGGATTCATCTTTGTGTAGAAGATTCCCTCCGGCTCAACCAGGATGACGGGACCCATGGCGCATGTACCCATACATCCGGTGACCATGACCTTAACCTCATCATCCAGCTTATATGTACTCACTGACTTTATAAGCGCATCCCTTACTTCCCCGCAGTTAGAGGATATGCACCCTGCTCCGCCGCACACCAGCACCTGACGCCGGTAGGACTTTTGCCGTCTCAGATATTCTTCTTTTATGCTTAATAAATCATCACGGTTTTTTACTGCATCCATTACTCCTGCCCCTCCTCTTCATAGTAGCGTTCCAGAATCTGTTCCAGTTTGTCAGGATTTACCTGTTTGTAAACCTGGTCGTCAATTGACATGGCCGGAGCCAGACCGCAGGCCCCGATACATCTGGCCACCTCAAAGGTAAACCTTCTGTCCGCCGTGGTCTCACCTATTTCCACATCCAGCAGTTCCTTTAACCGCTCTACGATTTTCTTCCCGCCCCTTACATAGCAGGCCGTCCCCAGACAGACACGTATGGTGTGTTCTCCTCTGGGCTGGGTAGAAAAGAAAGAATAAAACGTCACTACCCCCGATACCTCTGCCAGACTGATATCCAGAGCGTCTGCTATGACCTTCTGGACCTCCAGAGGCAGATAACCATATATTCCCTGCGCCATATGAAGGACCTGTATCAGACTTCCCTCTTTCCCCCTGTACTCTGCCGCCAACTCGCCAATCCGCTTTAACAGCGCTTCTTCACTGTGGTCACAGCAGCATGCATGTGTGTTTTCACCCATCACTTCATTCCTCCTTGTTATGAGCACTTACCGCCTGTTATACGGCGCTTGTGTGCAATACATGCCACTGGCACGAAAACGGCCGTCCCTTGACCGTTTTGCGCAGTGGCTCACCTCTAAAAGCGTTGCGCTGCTGGCCGGGCAGACAGCTGCAGTCTGTCTGTCGGCTCCCTCACCGCAGGTTCCCCCCATTGCGTCCGGAGGATTGTATTGTGAAAAATTATACAAAGTTAAGGCGGGAGCAACCTTACCGGTTACTCCCGCCAAAAAGACCCTGTATAACTTTTACTGACTTTTTAAAATTATCTCGTCTGCGGTATCGTAAATGACCGCGTCCGCCTTTGATTTTCATACCGCATCCCCCTGTCTTGATTTCACGTAAAAATTAATGTGCCTAAAAATTTTTGTATATTATAACTTTTTTTGTATTTTTTCCATAATATCACAAGGACATTGTACTTGTCAATATACAATCTAATATTTAACAATCTCAAAAACAGCCCAACACTTATTTATTCTGACTTTATATATCAGAAAATTTATTAATATTATCCTACAAATTCTGTCGATTTTCAGAACCTCTATTCCTTAATTTTCCAGCATATGTTACAATAGTACCTATCAAATACAAAAAATTTTCATATGCAGAAAGGAGTCCTTATGTTCGATTTAGACTTTATTCTCACCTCGCTGGGATTTATTGTCCCGGTCATTCTGGTCATCATCATCATTACCCAGGGGTACGTCAAGGCGCCGCCTGACCACGCCTACATCATTTCCGGCCTGCGCAAGCAGCCAAGGGTGCTCATAGGACGGGCAGGCATCAAAATTCCGTTTTTTGAGCAGCTGGATAAACTGTACCTTGGACAGATTACAGTGGATATCAAGACCGATGAATACATCCCAACCAACGATTTCATCAATGTTATGGTGGATGCGGTTGCCAAGATACGGGTGGCTGACGACGACGAACGGATGAAGCTGGCTATGAGGAACTTCCTGAACAAAGAGCCGGCAAACATTGCCGCCGACCTGCAGGACTCCCTTCAGGGCAACATGCGTGAGATTATCGGTACGCTTACACTGAGGGCCATTAACACGGACCGTGATTCCTTCTCTGACCAGGTTATGATTAAGGCTTCCAAGGACATGGAGAAGCTGGGTATTGACATCCTTTCCTGCAACATCCAGAACGTGACGGATGAACACGGACTCATCCAGGATCTTGGTATGGATAACACCTCCAAAATCCGCAAGGACGCATCCATCGCAAAGGCAGAGGCAGAACGTGATATTGCCATTGCCCAGGCAGCTGCGGACAATGCCGCCAATGACGCAAGGGTGGCTGCCGAGACCGAGATAGCCCAGAAGAACAACGAGCTGGCCATCAAGAAGGCCGAACTGCAGAAGGCGTCCGATACAAAAAAAGCGGAGGCTGACGCTGCCTACGAGATTCAGAAACAGGAACAGCAGAAAACCATCCAGACCGCCACGGTCAACGCCCAGATTGCCAGGGCTGAACGCGAGGCCGAACTGCGTAAACAGGAAGTACTGGTACAGCAGCAGGCATTGGAAGCTGAGATCAACAAAAAAGCAGATGCGGACCGGTATGCCATTGAACAGGCTGCCGCTGCCGGCCTGACCAAGCGCCAGCGCGAGGCCGAAGCAAAGAAGTACGAGCAGGAGCAGGAGGCCCTGGCCAAAAAAGCCCAGGCTGACGCGGAACAGTATGAGCGTGAAAAAGACGCTGAGGCGCAGAAGGCCATTGCTGAGGCACAGAAGTATTCCATGGTCCAGGAGGCAGAAGGTATCAGGGCCAAGGGCGAGGCTGAGGCTGCCGCTATCCGTGCCAAGGCACTGGCTGAGGCAGAAGGTATGGAGAAAAAAGCCGAGGCTTATCAGAAGTATAATAAGGCGGCCATGGCTGAGATGATGATTCAGGTGCTTCCTGACATCGCCGGGAAGATTGCAGAGCCTCTGTCACAGATTGACAAGATTACAATTATCGGAGGCGGCAGTGATTCGGATAACGGCGTAGGGGCCATTGCCGGCAATGTGCCTGTGGTCATGGCAAAGCTATTTGAATCCATGAAAGAAACCACAGGCGTGGACCTGGCAGAAATCATGAAGGCGGATACATATGACGCCAAGGTCAACCGGAACGTGAACCTGACCGGCGCCCCTGATATTATCCTTGGAAGCGGGCAGAAGGCCCTTCATCCTAATCCGGATTCGGATAATATCCAGCCATAAATTCTTTGTGCCCATGGAGGATATTTTAAATTAGTATAGCAGAAACACCTCATAGAACAACCTGTGATATAGATACAGGGGATTTCTATGAGGTGTTTCTTTTTACTTCTATTCTTCTCTGTCTTTCTTACCTTCCTGGGCCTCCTTAGCGCCCCAAACCACGCCTTCCATGTCAAATGTGCCTGCGGATATGTCAATGTCATGGTCTGCTTCCGCTCCCGCAGATACTCTCACATTCCCTTTCTGCACATCTGCTGCCGTCTTTCCCGGCCCATCTGCTGCTCCCGGCATTTCCGGCATATTAGGTATTTCCGGCATATTCGGCATACATGACATATCCGGTTCTCCTGCTGCTCCCGGCACAGCCGCAGTTTCCCGTTCTTCCCGCACAGGCTCCCTCTCAGGATCCCTCCCAGGCTCCTGCCCGGCTCCGCCTGGTTCCTCTATCTTCCAGCGAATGGATACGCGGAACAAATCATCCTCCACTTCCAGCTTCATGGTACCGCCCTGGACCTCCACAAAGCTTCTGGCAATGGCAAGCCCCAGTCCTGAGCCCTCTGTGTTGCGTGATGTATCCCCGCGGACAAACCGTTCTGTCAGCTCCTCAGGAGATACCTCCAGCTCCCTGGCTGAAATATTGCGCATGGTTATCAGTACATGGCCGTCATCTTCCCTGACCACCTGGATATAGGCCCGTGTGCCCGGCATTCCGTACTTTGTTATATTTACCAGCAGGTTTTCAAATACACGGTAGGTCTTCTGGCTGTCCAGATAAAGAAGGATTTTCTCCTCAGGCAGATTGTAGCGGAACTCGATCCCGCTTGCCTCAATCTTATCAGACAGCTCAAACCGCACCTGCTTTAAAAGGCTCACGATATCCACGTCCTCCTGGTGAAGGCTGACTGTGCCGCTGCTGGCTTTGCTGACCTCAAACAGGTCCTCTATAAGCGCCTTCAGACGCATGGATTTCTGGTCCAGCACCCGGACATAGGACTTTCTCTCCTCTGCTGTCACATTCTCCTGCTTTAACAGATTTACGTAAGTGATGATAGCCGTAAGAGGTGTCTTTAAGTCATGGGATACATTGGTAATCAATTCCGACTTGGTCCTCTCGCTTTTCACCTCCTGGGCCACTGCTTTCTTAAAGCCGTCCTGAATCCGGCTCAGCTGCTCCTTAAACGGGTTAAAGATTCCCAGATCCTCCTGAATCTCCACATCCAGGTTTCCCTCTGCTATCTCATTGATACTTTTTAACAGCGTATTATATTTCTGCTGCATCTGCCCCCAATATTTCTGTAATAGGAAAAACAGAACCAGGGAGTAAATTACCAGGGCTCCGATTCCCCAGAACCAGAGACAGGAGATAATGGTCAGTATGACAAAATTTGCAATAATGGCCTTGCCTATAATCTTGGTGGAACGGCGCTCCCAGTCAGTTTCGTTAAAAACATTGAGGGCATTTAATGTCCAGCGCTTGATGAAGCGCAGGAAACGTCCCAGCCATGTGCGCTCTTTGAAATAGCGCCAGGGGCCCAGGGAAAAGATAGCCCTGTAACAGGTAATTCCCCAGTAAAACATTCCGTAGCTCACCATCCAGAACGCCAGATTAATGACCACTGCCATCACATCCGCGGACCAGGGAAGAAATTCCGCTCTCATAAGTTCGCTCTTTAAGCTGCCGTCCATGGTAGAAGCAATCAGCGCCATGGGTATGGTTCCCTCACCAATAATACCCAGCCAGGCCACTCCGATACAGCTCAGCGGCTCAAATGAAAGCCTGCACAGTGCGCTCTTACCAATCTCAAACCGTTTCACAGCCGGCAAAGCCAGGGCCAGCACGGTCAGAAGTCCCAGTACAGATGCGCCTATGGCAAAATAGCCGTTGCTGAAACGGTAATCCCGGATAGTAAGCTGCTGATCCGCGCTGTTAGACCTGACATCCGTATAGCCGAACATCTGGGATGGACTGCACCGGAACACCACTGTCATGTCCTTGGGTCCCTGGAATTCCACGCCGCTGTAGCGATAGTTCTCGTCCAGTCTTACCTCCAGCGGATCGTAAAATTCAAATCTGGTCAATGACTCCTTGATGCGCGTAATATCATCATCCCTGTTTCCCTTTATATCCAGAACCTTCAGTATGCCGTTTGAATTAAAGTTTATGGTGAACTGAATCTGGTCATCCTTCAGGGGTTCCTGGAAAAATGTCTTTGGATCCGTCACATTGCTGCGTCCATAGGTCCCATCCTGCTCACAGATCCCATAGGACAAGCTGGAATAATACTGCCTGTAGAGGCTTTCCCATTCGCTTCCCGCGCTGTCAATGGTCTGCTGCATGGACTGGTAATAGTAAATGTCATAGGGATCCCCACTGTCGTAGACCATGGTCTGTTCCCCATCTTCCCCATACTCTATCTGTACCGCGGCTTCGTCTTCCGGCTGCTGCTGGCGGATCTTTTCCTCCAGCCCCGGCAGGAATGTCTGGGCATAGGTCAGACGCCGTCCCGTATCCTCCTGCATTTTCTGATGCCAGATTTCATAACTGAAATTCATAACCTGGGTTGCCAGGTTTCCAAAATTACTGCTCTCCTCAACCTGGCGGACGGACCTCCTGTTGTGGTAGCTCTCCGCCTTTGTTTTCATATAGGGGTATAATCCTATGGTTCCGGCTGATGCCAAAAGCAATGCCAGAATAATAATCAATATTCCCAGCCTATGGCTGCTTTTCAATTTTGTATCCAACTCCCCACACCACCTTTACATATTTGGGCTCCCTGGGATTCACTTCTATCTTTTCCCTCAGGTTACGTATGTGTACCATGACCGTATCCGTATTCACTGCCCTCTCGTTCCACACCCGTTCGTAGATTTCCTCTGCGGGAAATACACGCCCCGGGTTCTGTATCAATAAAAGAAGGATTTTGAACTCGATAGGGGTTACCTTAACCGTTTTGTCATCCACGGTCACCTCTACCGTCTCCTCGTTGACCTCCAAACCTCCCAGCCTGTGCACCTTCGGATTCTCCGTCTGCTTTGAGTTCAAACGATCCAGAAACCGGTGGTAACGCCGCAGCTGTGAGTTGACCCTGGCCATAAGTTCCATTGGAGTAAAGGGCTTTGTGATGTAATCGTCCGCCCCCATGTTCAGGCCCAGTATCTTATCCACTTCCTCTGACTTGGCTGACAGGAAAATAACGGGAAAGTCATATTTTTCACGGAGTTTTGCTGTCATAGTAATACCGTCCATACGCGGCATCATCACATCCACAATGGCCAGATCAATCTCTCTTTCCTCCAGCACCTTAAGCCCTTCCACTCCGTCTGCTGCCTGGAATACTGCATATCCCTGGCTCTTTAAGAATATTTCCACGCCTTCCCGTATCTCTTTGTCATCCTCTACCAGTAAAATCCGGTCCCCATTCATGTTCATTTCCTCCTTACGCTATTTATACTAACAACTAAAACAAAATTTAACCTTCATAAAAAACAAAAGAATATCTAAAGTCTTATTGTAACATTCCTAAACACATTGTTCAACGGGGGATAGCTGTCTGAGCCGGCTGCTTTGCCCCAGGCAGCGGTATATAATGGGCTGAAAATCACTGTCAATATAGGTGTTATCTGTTAAAAATTGTGCGATATTGTTATTTATTTATTTAAATTGACAAAGCAATTTACTCATGATATTGTTGTAGTAAATTTTTTATTCAGAATTATCAATATTTAACAAATTATTTTCAATTAAAAGGGAGGAATTACATTGAGTACATACGTGATTACAGGCGGCACTACCGGCATAGGAGCTGCCACCCGCAAGCTGCTCCTGTCCCAGGGCCATGAAGTGTTTAACATTGATTTTAAGGGAGGGGACTGCCTTGCGGATCTGTCCGCTCCGCAAGGACGCCAGGGCGCTATTGACGAGGTATTCCGCCGCTATCCCGACGGCATTGACGTACTGATATGCAATGCCGGCGTAGGACCCACGGCTCCGCCCCAGATGATATTTGCGCTGAATTTCTTTGCCAGCGTCAAGATTGCCGAGGCACTGCGTCCCCTGTTAAAGAAAAAGAAAGGCAATTGTGTGGTAACCTCCTCCAACTCCATCACCAACATGACGGTGCGCATGGACTGGGTGGATATGCTGTCCAACGTTATGGATGAAGAACGCATCCTGGAATTTGTAAAAGACATTCCCCGTACCCAGGCCGCATCCTGTTACAGCTCCTCCAAGCATGCCCTGGCACGGTGGGTCCGCCGGGTTTCACCATCTTGGGCAGTGGACGGACTGCGCATTAATTCCGTTGCTCCGGGCAACACCACTACGCCCATGACACAGAACATGACCGATGCCCAGATGGAATCCGCACTGCTGATTCCCATTCCTACCCGCTATGGACGCAAGGAATTCCTTGACGCGGAAGAGATTGCCAACGGCATCACCTTCCTGGCGTCACCCATGGCCAGCGGCATCAACGGGGTCATACTGTTCGTGGACGGAGGCATCGACGCGCTGCTCCGGTCCGAACGTTTCTAAATGAAAATGGAGGATATGGATATGACAATTCTGGAAAGCTATATTGACTGTATGCAAAGAGGCGACGAAGCGGCCCTGGCGGATTTGTTCAACGAATACGGAGTGCTTCATGACTCGTCTCTCATTAAGGCAGGTATGGACACCCTCCACCTGGAAGGCAGAATGGCAGTGGAAATGATGTTTCACCACAAGTTCGGCTTTAACGGAGGTCCCTTTCCCATACACAGCGTAAAATATCTGGACGGCAATACGGTATGGTATTTCATCACCTACAACGAGCATGTGGTTCCTGTAACCGCCTTCCTGTCCGGGGTGGATGAGGACGGCAAAATCCTGCGGCTTAATATCTATCCGCTATAAAAAAGGACCGGAGCTGGAGGAAATCGTTTATTTCCCAGCTCCGGTTTGCGTTCTATTCAAAGATGACCAGTTTCTCCAGTGTTTTTTCCACATCTATCAGGGAATACAGGCTGCCATTCCACATAAAATATGCTTTTTCAACCCATAAACCTGACTCCTGCTGTTCCGGCCCCTTGATTTGTTCATCCACGCCAATTTGAGTCAGATATGGCTCCTGATACAGAAGGATGCCCAGAAAATATTTCTGATGACGGAGGACCAGTACCATCTGCCTGACTTCTGCCTCTTCTCCGCCGGACGCAGAGCCTTCCTGACAAACCACCGGCACAATGCTCCCCTTATAGTTGCAGACGCCTGCAAAATGTCCCGGAAGACATGGCATCAGGGATATCATCATATCCTTGCAGATTTCCTCCGCATAGGGAAACTCAACAGCGTAATTCCTGTGCTTTCCCGGTAAACAGAGCAATGTCTTTAACGCCTCATCCGCCATACCTTCCCTCCTTCTCATATCTGCTTATGATAATTTCCGTATCCAGCGCTGCGCAGATACGGCCGCTGCCCATGATGCTGCAGCCGCAGATGCCTGTCCTGGACCGAAATCCTGTTCCCAGAAGTGCAGGAAGATTCTTCACCACAATGCGCTTCTGTTCATAGATGGAATCTATGAAAAAGCAGCCTTCCTTCTCCGCACCCTTCACATACACCAGAATGGCCCGCTCCGGAATCTCCCCTCCCAGGGAATAGAACCTGCGGAGATTAATAAGAGGCATCATCCTGTCTTCATACAGGATGTAATCCCGTCCGTTAATTTCACGAATCTGTCCCCGGAAGGACTCATACTCCAGAAAATGATATACATGCCGGGCCGGTATGGAGAAGCGGTACTGGCCCACGCGGAAACGCACGCACTCGATAGATGCCAGATTCAAGGGAACTGATATGGAAAAGGCGCTTCCCTGTCCAATAGTACTGCGGATGGAAAGATTTCCCCCCACGTCTTCCATAATGTTCTTTACCACATCCAGCCCCACGCCCCTGCCGGAATATTCAGTAACTTTTTCATTGGTGGAAAAGCCGGGATATAGGATAAACTCCCTGATTTTCTGGGGGTCATACTCCTCGTCCGCACTGGCAAACAGCCCCTTTTGCCTGGCCCGTTCCCTGACCCGCTCCTCGTCAATGCCTTTTCCATCGTCGCTGATGGTCATTCTAAGTTCCCCGGCCACATTATCAGCCGAAAAGGTAATCTTTCCTCTCCTGTCCTTACCGGCAGCCAGCCGTTCCTCCGGGGATTCGATTCCATGGTCCACCGCATTGCGCAGAATATGCAGCAGTGCTTCTGATACATAATCCACCACACTCTTATCCGCTTCCACGTCCGAACATCTGACCACCAGGTCAGCCTCCTTTTTCTGGTCACGGCAAATATCCCTCAGTGCCCTCTTAAGCTTTGGCACAATTCTGGACACAGGCACAAGGCGCATCTCCATCACGGACCGCTCAATCTGTCCCACCAAAAGGCTGATCTGATGGCCCAGTCCGCTCTCTAAATCCTCCATCCCATTCCGTTTAAGTTCATTTTCCAGCACCTGCATCTGCAGCAGAAGCTCTGAAGCCAGGTTTTGCAGATAGTCCAGACGCTCTGTCCGAACCTCCATAAATTCGCCTTCCCTGGAATCTGTATTTTCCCGCTCAGGCGCCGCCTTCTGGGCAGCCGCAGCCGTATCCTGAGGCTGGCTGTCAGCCAATACCCTGCACTGTGCCACAAAAAGCCCCTTCCTCAGAGTCTCCAGCACCTTCTCCTTATCGCCGCTCTCAAAACGGATGAACACACCATGGCCTTCAATGTACTGCGCGCTTTCACCCTGTTTCTCCAGGTTTTCCGGATAAGTCTCCACCAGGGTACAGAGACCGGTAATGGATCGCACCAGCATGAAAGCACGTATATTCTCCATGCGGCAGCCTTCCTCCAGCGTCACATTGACTACGGTTCCGCTTTTGGAGACAAATAGTTCAGGTATGACAGGCAGTTCCTCTTTTCCCTCTTCCTCCCCCTGCGTCTTCCCGCCCTTCCCGCTGTCCTTCTCCTCTTCCCTGCTGACATGCCCCAGAAAGTCATCCGTCATCTGCTCAAGCACAGACGTATCCCCGGGCGCATAATCCTCCCTGTTCATCTGTTCCAGTTCCTGGGCAATAAAATCAGAGGCAGCAAACAAAAGGTCAAAAAGGTCCGGTTCCGGATGCTCCAGCTTGTCCATATTTTCCCTGTAGTAAGAAAACAAATCTTCCAGCTTATGGGCCAGGGAAGAAAGACCGTTAATGTCCATCATAGCGGAGGAGCTCTTGATGGTATGCATGACCCTGAAAATACTGTGAATACTGCTTTCGTTAAATCTGCCCGCTCTCTCAGCCTCTAAAAGTATCTCTGACAGCTGGCCGTTTAACTGCCTGGTCTCCAACAGGTATACTTCCAGCATCTCCAGGGCATCTGACTCAAAATATCCCATAATACACTCCGTCCATTACTGCTCCTTATACCACACGCTCTGGTTCTTGCCATGCCGTTTGCCATAATACAGTGCCTTGTCCGCACAGCCAATTCCTTCCTCCAGCCCTTCCTGCTCATGGAAGATGTGAAGTCCCAGAGTCATGGTACAGAAAAAGCCCTTATCGCCGTAAGGTATCACAAATTGTTCCACCTGCCGGCGCACCTTCTCACTGAGTTCATATGCCTCGTCCTTTGTCACATTAAAAAGAATTAAAAGAAACTCCTCGCCGCCCCACCGGACCACTCTGTGTCTGCGGCAGTTTGATTCCAGGATATTGGCAATGCATACCAGCGCCATATCTCCCGCGTCATGGCCGTATGTATCGTTCACCTGCTTGAAGTCGTCGATATCCGCCATGATAAATACGGTTTTTACCTCATCCTGACCGCAGGAACGCATATCCTCCATCAGATCTCCCACCACATACCGCCGGTTATACAGCCCCGTAAGCCCGTCCCTGTAGGCCATATAGTTAAGCTTCTCCATATTATTGCGAAGCTCCCTGTTCTGGCGGTCCAGGTCGTCCCTCTGCTTTTTCTGTATCAGATGCGCACGGATTCTGGACTGAAGCTCCTTTTTCACAAAAGGCTTCTTGATATAATCACATGCCCCCATAGAAAAGCCTTTTACCACATCCTCGTCGCTGGACCTGGATGTAAGAAAAATAATGACGGCATTTTTATGGTCTAAGTCCTGTAATATTTTATACAGTTCATATCCGTCGGCATCCGGCAGGACCACATCCAAAAGGATCAAATCCGGCTGGCACTGTCTCAGCTGCTCCTGAGCCTCCAGTCCGCTGTGAGCCTCACAGATTATGATACTCTCCTCCTTCAGCGCTGTCTTGATTTGTTCACAAATCAAAAGACTGTCATCCACAATTAGTATTGTCTGTTTTTCATCCATGGACATTATTTCCCCTCCCGGCCTTACAATACGACGGCTGAATGCCTGACCGTATTCACTTCCAGCCTTCCGTTTTCTGCGTAAAATAGTATGGTCCTGCCGTAATTCTGACCTGTATGCTGGGCTACCAGACGAATCCCCTCCTGAGCAAGGCATTCCCTTACGGCCACTACATTCTGCTGTCCTATATCCAACATTCCGGACGGCGCACCAAACATTCTGGCGCCCCCGGCAATCTTTGCAATCAGACCTGCGGGCCGCGCTCCCTGCTCTCTCATCTGATTTATCAGCTCATGTACGCCCTCATCGGCAAACTTGTAGGCGTTATCCCAATGGATTGAATACTTCCTTTCCGGAAGTATAATATGGGCCATGCCCGCTATGCGCTCCCTGCGGTCGTAGAGACAAATCCCCACACAGGAGCCTAGGGCATAGGATATAAGCACCTGATTTTCCCTGGCAACCTTTCCTTCCGCGATTCCCACAATGATTTTATCCATAGCGCTGCTCCCTGAGCCGTGAAAGCATAGTTCCCAAATCTTCCTGCTCCGGAAGGAAAAGAATACGTCCTTTAAAGATTTCCCCGGACATATGGAATATATTTTCTATGAGAAGTATGTCATCGCTTACAATTACCCACTTGGACATGGGATAGGTGAGAATTGCCCCGCCCATATCAATGCACAGCTCCGGCACCGACACATCCATATCCATGTCCATCAGCTGGGACAGGGCCCGTATGTAGGAACCGCACATGATGTTCCCCAGCTCGCTGATCAAAGAACACTCCATATCATCCAGAGACGTAAGGTTCCGTTCCTCCTCCCCCAAAATGGTATTTATTACGGTCTTGGTAAAGGCTTCGCTCAGCATAAACAGGAAAATCCCCTTTAGCTGACCCGTAACTTCAATCAGAATGCCTGTCTGCAATTCCTCCGGCTGTTCCAGGAGTTCATGCATCTTATAGTACTTTACCACTTTTAGGGAAGGCATATCCAACTCAATGGGCTGTTCCATCATCTGTGACAGTGAAGTCACTGCGTTTCCCGTCCCCACATTTCCTATTTCTTTTAATATATCCCTGGATATCTCATCCAACTGTACATAACCATCCATTCCCTGTATCTCCCGTGATTAAAATTCAAACCTTTCCACCAGCTCCTTCAACAACTGGGCCTGGGCAGACAGCTCCTCGCTAGCTGCCGCGCTCTCCTCGGATGTAGCTGAATTTCCTTGAACAATCTCAGAAATCAGTTCCACGCTCTTTCTTATCTGTGTAATGGCATCCGCCTGCTGTACAGATGTCTCTGAGATCTTATCCATCTTATGGCTCACCTGTCTGGCGCCTTCCACGGAAGTCTTCAGGGTTTGTGCTGTTAAATTCACTGCATCCATGCCGTCGCTTACCGCATCGGAATTCTTTTCAACTAATTCAGCTGTCAGCTTGGATGCACCTGCGGTCTTGGTGGCCAGCCGCCTTACCTCCTCTGCCACAACAGAGAATCCCCTGCCTGCATCTCCTGCCCTGGCCGCTTCAACAGCAGCATTAAGCGCCAGTATATTGGTCTGGAAAGCAATGTCCTCAATCTGTCTGACTATGCCGGTAATCTTTCCTGAATTGTTCTTGACCTCATGTATGGACTTCATCAGGGTTTCCATCTGCCCATCACATTCCTCCAGCTTCTGTCCCACCAGAGCCGCCTGCCTGCTGGAATCCACGGCGCTGTCAGCATTATCCTTTACGCTCTGCGCAATCTCGTTGATGCTGACCGCCAGCTCCTCTATGGAACCCGCCTGTTCAGATGCTCCCTGGGCCAGAGCCTGAGAACTGTTTGATACCTGCTCCGCTCCCAGTGACACCTGCTCCGCACTGCTGTTAATCTGTTGAAGTGAATTGCGCAGCAGACGGCTGATTTCCTTAAGCCCATTGCCCAATGCCACGAAATCCCCTTTGAATTCCACTTCAGAGCGGTAATTCAGCCGGCCATTTCCAAGGGCGGTCAGTCCGCTTTGTATCTCAGACACATAGCTGTTCAGAACCTTTGCAGTACGGCGGATGTCATCTGCCAGCTGACCCAGCTCATCTTTGGACCTGTACCCAAGGGCAATATTCAAACGGCCGTTGGATATGGTATTTGAAGCCTCTTTCACCTCATTGATGGGGCGCACGATATTTCTGGTGACCATGGAGCATATAAGGATGGTGGCTGCTATACATACCGCCGACAGTATAACCAGCATGATTATGACCCGATGGTTGCTGTGGTGCTCTGTTTCTATGCTTGCAGCTGTTTCTTCAGCTGACAGGTCCGCCACTTCCGAGAGCACTATCCTTACATCATTGGAACGGGGCAGATACTCGTCTGCATATAAGGACAGCACCCTCTCATCCTCGCCCGCTTCCAGAAGGGTCATTATCCTGGCCCTTGTCTCTGCCAGTATCTGAAACTTTTCGTTCAGCTCCTCCACCTTTTCCGGCGCTGTAATATATCCGGTGGACAGCTCGGACAATGCAGCCTGTTCATCCCGGATCAGCTCCCTGGTATTCTGCAGGTATTCATCCTCGTCCACCAGCCCCTCCGTGGCAGCCAAAATAGCGATATTTCTCCCAACTGCCCGCAGACTGGCAGTCATCCGCAGGGATGACTGCACATTGGCAAACTGGTCAGCGTAAATGGCCTCCATACGCGACGATATCGTTTCCACGTTGACAATGGCCACTGTCACTGTCACTACATACAAAAGGATAATGGAAAAAAATGCAATGACCATCTTCCTTCCTGTCTTATAGTTCCTGAACCGCTCTCTCATCCTTTGTTTCCCCGCTTTTCTACTGTTCCAGGCAGCGATTGACTATCCTGGAGAACTCATCCGCCTTAAATGGTTTTACGATAAAATCAGCAGCCCCTATGGTCAGGGCTTTCTGAATCATCATCTCCTGCCCAACGGCAGAGCACATAATGACCCTGATATTGGGGACCAGGCTCAGCATCTCCTCCAGCACCTCCAGGCCGGAACGTCCCGGCATGGTGATATCCAGAAGCACCAGATCCGGGCTGACTTCCCGAAACAGCTCCATGGCCCTTTCCCCATCCTGGGCCTCCCACACCTGGGTATATCCGTCCTCCTTAAGTATCTTGCGAATGATGCTCCTCATGAACATGGCATCGTCTACTACCAGAATCTTCTTATCCATATAGTCCCCCTCTATCCTCATTCTCTTTGACAGGCTTTTTATATACAGCCGGAAAAACTGCTTCCAGCCTGGTCTCCTCCCTGGACAAAAGCTCTGCATGGCCCACCAGAAGGTAACCGCCCGGACTCAGGCAGCGTTCCAGCTGCTTTATAAGCTTCTCCCTGGATATCCGGTCAAAATAAATCATAACATTCCGGCATAATATCAAATCGAATTTCTCCGGCCCAGGAGGCATCTCCATCAGATTATGCCTTCTGAAACGTATATTGTATTTTAATTTCTCATCCACCCGGAATGTATGGTTGTCCTCCACCGTACAGTACTTTCTCTTCCAAAGCTCCGGAAGATCCTCCATTTCCTTCAGCGGATATATTCCCTTTTCTGCCTTTCTCAATACTTCTGCGGATATGTCTGTGGCAAGAATGCGGACAGCCGGCATACGCTCAAACCTATCCCCGTAATCCTGAATCAGCATGGCTATGGAGTAGACCTCCTCCCCGGTGGAACATCCTGCATTCCATATGCTGCAGCCCCCCATCTTCCGGTTCTCAAACAGCTCCGGCAATATTTTATTATTCAGGATAGAAAAATGGGCCGGCTCCCTCATAAAATAAGTATAATTGGTGGTCAGGCGGTTCACCATCTCACCAGCCATCTCACCGGTCCTGTCCTTTCTCATCTGCTCCATATACTGGGCAAAGGAGGTCAATCCCCTTTTTTCCAGCTCCCTGGCCATCCTGCACTCGATCAGCACCTGCTTTTTTTCCAGATTTATACCATAATTGTCCCGGATGTATCCCACAATCTCACAGAACTCCCTGTCATTCAATCGTATCACATTTTTTCTCCCATATTCCCGGCATGACTTCCATCATCTTCTCGGGTTCCCCGCTATCTTCAGCTCCCGGTTCCCCGATGACTCCTATCATAGTCCCGTCCCTGAGTCCCAGGATGAATCCACAGGTACAGCCGCCGCTGTCTCCCAGCCGGCAGAACACAACCGGAGTCCTTTCATACAGCATGATTCCGCAGATATGGTCAGGCGCGCCAGGCACCTGCTGTATCTGCGGATGTATCACCACTTGCTTGATAAGATTTTTTTCCACATACACGGTACAGCTTCCGTCTTTTACGGTCACCAGCTCCATCATTCTGTCTCCTTCACAGCACCGGCCGTGGTATAAGAAGAGACGGGACCACTATAAACGCCAGTTTTCCTTTTTCCTCTTCCGCATCCAATGCCGCCATGCGATCCATATACTGGTTCCGGCTGCTTCTCACCGCCTCAGGAATGGCATATATCTGTTCTTCCTCCACCTGTACCAGACCAGTCACTACCTCTGCCCTTATACCAATTTCCCTGTCACCGCAGTCTGCAATAATCAGATAGGCCTGGTCTGACAAATTTCCAGCCTCCGGCAGCTCCAAAAAGTCAGCCAGGGCCATCTCCGGCTCCCGTTCTTTCATGTCCGTCACCCGCTTTACACAGGAAAGCGGAAGAAGGAAATGAGAACCCGCTGAAAAAAAGAGCAGGTAGGAATTCACACCGTCAGCCATCCTTTTTCCCTCCCCATGATTTGAGTTATTCTGAGCCCTTAACATTTTGTTTATATTCTACCATATATGGGAGTTATTTACTATTGGAAAATTCAAAAAAGGTCCGGGAGCATATCCCGGAACCTTTTCTAGTCCGTATTAAAAAACAGTTTCTTTATTTTTTCTGAAAAATCAATCCCCAGCTTGGCAGCCTCTTCTTTCAGGCGTTCCCTGTCCAATGTAAAATCTATGGTATCCTTGCATGTAACCTTTAATGAAGATGCCAAAGCCGCTAATCCACCCAAGCCTACGCTGGAATCATGCTCGTAAAACGGAACTCCACATATCAACCCGCTGATAACCGTGGCGAGGAAGCAGTCTCCTGCTCCCGCCGTACTGTTGACCGGCTTCCATATAGCAGGTATTCGTTCGCTGTAGCCATTGGCAAAGAACTGGGCTCCCTCTCCCCCCTGTGTAACAATCAACTGAATTCCAGGATTTTGACTGCGCAGAAACCCATAACACTCCGGTGCACCACTTTCAGCTTCCACTCCGCCTGCCGTCACAAGGGTTTCCATCTCATGCTTATTGATAGCCAAAAGATCCACATATTGAAAAGCGCCTGAACTTATGCATTCCCCCATCTCGTCAGAAGTAAACGATGCAACATTAAAGCAGGAATTCTCTCTTCCCTTTTTCAACAGATACAGGCGAATATCCAGAGGAACCTCCGGTGCTGCCAGTACAAGCCCCCTGCCTTTTAATTGTTCCTGTTCAAAAAAGGCAGCTATATCCTCCTCTCTCATATTGCCGCTGGCACTATTGCTGGTTGTAATATTACCTCCGTCACTGTCAGGATATACAAAGCATACTGAATACATGGTCTTTTCATGAGAATCCACATTTACATACCTGCAGTTTATCCCGTACTGCTCCATTAGTCCCAGGACCTCTCTGCCGCTGACGTCATCCCCGACTCTGCCGATTGCATAGACAGGTATACTTTTATTAAGATAGGTTATAACATAATGAAGAATAATGTGAAGCTTACAGAAGTCCCGCACATCCATAAGTTCTGCCAGCCTGGACTCATTCCTTCCCAAAGTGATGTTATCTGAAAAACGGAAGAGGATTCCCGAACCTATCCCTCCGGTTCCCACCACGTAATCGTATTTCAGTTTTCTCATATATTTACTCCTGCAAATTTCCATTCGGGATGCCTTGATATGGGATGGTTGGCTGTCTCATAAGTGGCGGTAATAATGGCATCCCCATGATCCTGCAGAAGCGTCATAGGATACTCCGAATCCTTCTCCGAAAATAGGGCCACTCTTAAAGCCGTTTGTTTCCAGGAACCTGTATCGCTGTATAACCTGACCTTCTTTGCTGACAGACATTCCCTGATTCCAAGTGTAATGGACATAGGAGGGACAAACTGATATGCTGCTCCATAAGACCTTTGTCCCAAGGTGATAATGGTATCCAGGTTATTCTCCTGGATACGAATACTGGATTCCTTCAGTTCCTCTATAGTAATATGGGAAAAGGGATGTCTTCTGCTCTGATTATAGGCTATGTGCCCATCCTGCCCCCATCCTCCAAGCGTGTAATCCAACGGTGCCTCCGCTATTTTTTCTTTTACTTCATACATATTCTTTGGGGTCAGAAAATTCCTGTTGGCTTCAGGTATATTTAAATCCGGAGCAATGGGACCATAAAATTCACGAAGCATAAATGTCCTAAAATTATAGGGATCGTCCTGGGCCAACAGATTTCCCTGCCAGTCCAGACATTCATCCATATGGAATATAGTTACATGCTTCATGTTTATCCGGTTTTTGTTTATATACTCAGCAAAGGGAGCATACCAGCATTTTGGCCCGCATGGCACAATCGCCCGAAACTGCCTTTCTTCTCTGCCCGCCTGAGCGATTTCATCAACAAGCTCTCTGGCCATCATTTGTCCCATTTCACAGGAATCCTTCACCATTCTGAACCGTATGACCAACTCAGGATGGGACTCCAACTCTTCCGCAGGTATACTGCACCATTTATATAAATCTTGTTTTTTTATCATGGCTTAGACTCCCGACTCCTCTGTTTCTGCCTTCCAGCACAAACAGGGCTTTGTTTACATCTCAATTAGTTTAATATCCGTTAAGTAACAAAACTCTTTCAGGGTTCCATAAATCTCTTCATCTCCATAGGCCAGAGTTATATATTCACTGTCCCACACCTGTACACCATAGTCATAGTCCACATCCATCTTAATAAATGCGTGAGGCCAGAACCACATGCCGGATTCAGTCCGCTGGTCCTTTAAATCATCCGGATCCGGTGTGTAAACCTGCCCCCGGTGAAGAATCATCTCAAACATTCCGTTATCACGTCCTATGCGACCCATTACAACCTTTCCGGGTTTTAGAACTGCCTCTACGGACAGGCCTCCGGCTGAACCTTCTGTAGGTAATCCATGATGTGCAAATCTGGCTTTGTCCGGCCCGGCCAGGGAGGGCGCACAGGCACCATCACCAATTACCTTAACCACTTTTTTCTCCTTATCAATGCATTGGAAATCACCATAATATACTGGATCCGGAGTCAGATTACTTAACAGGAATACAGTGAGTACATTATTATAATCACACAGTGTCGCTGTGGGAATTCCCTGCTGCAGCATCATACTCTGCGTAAAGCAGCTGGCAGCATATTCCTCTGCCAGACCAGGAAATGACTGAATGACATACATATCAAATTTTTCTTTCTCAATTATTTTTTTTACTGCTAAATACAATCTGATTGAACGCTCCGTGCAACCGTCATCCGGGGGCATCTCCTGAAAATATGGCTTAATCAGATTCTCTTTTACGTCCTGAATTTCTTCTTCTGTCACTTCTTCGGCAGCTTTCAATATATCCATGGAATCCCTGGAATCAATGTCCACGCCAAACTCTCTCATGAACTGTGACGGATCCGCACATCCGCAGGTCAATCCCATTCCTCTTCCTCCAAAGGCCCCTATGGTTGTCATATTCAACTTATTCCGCAGTGCGCATGCCCTTGAAAAACATGCCACCTTTTCGACCGTATCATTGTCACTTCCATAAACAGAACGGTACTTCATGCCGATTTCCTTAAAGGATGCCCCTAATGCTAGGGTTCCTACCAGTCTCCATCCCTGAGAGCCCGGCACGGTCCAGATAATAACACCCTTGCCGGCACGTTCAAAATCTCTTACCGCTGCCACGATTTCTGAAGCCCATACCCAAGTTCCGGAAAAAAGAATCACTCCGTCCACACTGTCATCATGCTTTAATCTGGCAAGCGCCTCACGGGCTTCCTGCTTATAGGCCACTACAATTTCATTTTCTACCAGCTTTACACCTTTGGCCTCAATGGCAGCCTTGGATTCATCTATAATCTTCTGGTTAATGAACGGCACTCCTAAAGGGTCCTTTAACCCATCCTTATGTACCCCAAACACGATAAATCCCATTTTTGGCCTTATCATCATAATTCAGTCCCTCCTGACTTCAACATTAATGTTTTCTTTAACAAACGAATTTCCTATTTAAAATCTGCACAAATAATGATCTACTCGGATTTCTGCTGCCGCTTCTGTATGAATCGGTCAAATCCCACTGCCAATAACAGCACTAATCCCTTTACCACCCTCTGCCAGTAATCATCAACTGCCATCATTGTCATTCCATTAGTAAGAACACCTATAATCAATACACCAAAAACCACATGGCTGATTTTTCCGACACCGCCGGTAAGGCTGACACCCCCCAGCACAACTGCCGTAATGACATCCATCTCATAACTCTCACCGGCCCTGGGCTGTCCGCTGTTAAGACGCCCCAGCATGACTAATCCTGCCAGTGCACTGCAGAATCCGCTTACCGCATACACAAACGCCTTGATTCTGTGAACACTGATACCAGACAACCTGGCTACCTCCTCATTGCCGCCTACTCCATATATGTATCTGCTGTGCCTCGTCTTTGACAGGAAGAATATACCTGCCGCAAATGACAGAACAAGTATGATGACCGGTATGGGGACTGCTCCCACATAGCCCTGACCAATGACAGCATACCGTGAATCGAATCCAAATACAGGAGTTCCTCCCGTAATCAGATACGCCACGCCGCGTAAGGAAGTCATGGTTCCCATGGTTGCTACCATAGGAGGTATCCCTATGTGACTGATAACAAGCCCGGTTGCAAACCCTATAAGGGTACATAAGGCTAGGGAAATCAGGGATGCAATAATTGGATTAACATTGTTTATCATCATCATTGCTGTCAGGACGCCGCTTACCCCAATGATTGCCCCTACCGATAGGTCGATACCCCCTGTCAGGATGACAAACGTCATGCCAATAGCGCAGATTCCATTGATAGATACCTGCCTTAACACATTGGCAATATTGCTACCCGTTAAAAAATTAGGTGCAAATATGCTCATAGCCGCAAAAAGTACAATAAAAATGATTATAATGGCATATTCTGCAATAAATGTATTAATATTCATTTTATTCTTCATATGAATACCCCTTCTATAAAGCTGCATAATTCAGAATTAATTCCTGGGAATATTCTTCAGGCATCAATTCCTTTACAACCTGCCCCTCCTTCATCACGATAATCCTATCCGACATTCCAATCAGCTCTGACATCTCCGACGATACCATTATGATGCTGGTGCCGTTGTCAGCCAGTTGTCGCATGATTTTATAGATCTCCTGTTTGGCTCCAACATCAATCCCTCTGGTTGGTTCATCAATAAATAGCACATTGCATTCCGTTGCAAGGCATTTGGCGAGAACAACCTTCTGCTGGTTTCCTCCAGACAATTTCATTACTGGCTGCAGAAGTGAGCTTATTTTTATGGAAAGGTCAGCAACCAGCTTATTGCAGATATCCTTTTCCTGCTTCTTCTTAATTACGGCAAAGCGGGATAATCTGTCCAGAATGGCAAATGATATATTATGTTCTATGCTCATACCCATAATTACACCCTGCTGTTTCCTGTCCTCCGGCAAAAGAGCAATACTGTTTTTCAGGGCCACTGCCGGCGAGGTAATGTTTATCTTTTTCCCCTTTAGAATGATTTCACCTTCCGTAATTTCATCCGCCCCATAGAGCGCCCTGAGAAGTTCAGTCCTTCCTGCACCTACTAAACCTCCGATTCCCAGTATCTCCCCCTTTCTCAAAACCAGTGACATATCCTTAAGCCTTCTGTTGCTTACATGGCTCACCTCCAGAACTTTCTCCTCGTTGATGTGGCCTAAATCGGGAAATGTCTCCCCCATCTCCCTTCCGACCATATCTGCAATCAGGGTCTCACGGCTGGTCTCAGAAACCGGATGAGTAGATATATATTTCCCATCCCGAAAAACTGATACGCGATCGCATATTTCAAAGATTTCCTCCATTCTGTGGGAAATATAAATGATAGTGATTCCTCTTCCCTTTAACTGTCTTACAATTGTATGGAGAGTCTCTGTCTCCTGTTCTGTCAGCGGTGCCGACGGCTCATCCATGATAATCAATTTTGCATTCTTTGAGATAGCCTTTACGATTTCCACCAGCTGCTGCTGTGCAATCCCCAGTCTCTGAACACGAATTTTAGGATTAATGGCCGTTCCAATCTCTTTAAACATTTTTTTGGTATTTTCATTCATCTGCTCATAATCCAAAAAACCTTGTTTCATGAGTTCGCGGCCAAAATAAATGTTCTCACTTACAGACAGGAACGGTATCAGATTAAATTCCTGATAAATGGCTGTTATTCCTGCGTCCAGCGCCAATGCAGGAGTCAATCCGCTATATTCCTTTCCGTCAAACATGATTTTACCTTCGCTAGGTGCGTGGGCACCTGTAAGAATCTTAATAAAGGTGCTCTTCCCCGCCCCATTCTCTCCCACCAGAGCGTGTACTTCTCCCCTTCTGACAGAAAAATCAATATTATTAAGGGCCTTGATTCCCCCGAACCGCTTGGAAATCTTATGGACTTCCAGAATTATATCTGTATCATCAATTTGAGGAGTTTCCTCTAACCGATTGTTCATTCATCCACTTCCTCCATCATTCCTCGCACTTCATTATGGCTAGTTTCCAACCACATCTTTCTGCCAAACTGGCTCATACCTTCTCTGAACCACTGCATCTTCCTGTTTTTCTGTTAAATATTTATACATAGCTTCGGCCAGGTCCTCACCTGCTTCATAAGGGAACAGGTTGCAGGATGATCTGTAAACACTGTTTTCAACTTTCATTTTTTCTTTTCCTTCATCCGTGGCATCACAGCCGCCGATATAAAAATTGTCCGGAATTTTCTGCATGGCCGATACTGCTTCGTACGCGCCGATTGCCGTAAAGTCATCGCAGGCGCATATCACATTTACCTCAGGCTTTGCCAACAAAACGGACTCCGTCACCTTCATTCCCAGATCTGTATTGCTGGCATTCTGTCTGGCTACCACCTCTGCCTCAGGGGCGTTCTCCAAAATACCATCATTGATGCCGTCTCCTCTTCGGATGACCGCCTCCACATCATCTTGAGCAAGAATCAGCGCTCTTCCTTTTCCACCCTGTTCTGCTTTAATCCACTCAGCGGCCGCATTGCCAATAGCATATCCTATATTATACTCATCCAGAGAGCCGTCAATCTGCGCATTGCTCACAGGCTGCGCCTCTGCGGATACTACGATTCCCTTTTCCTTAGCTTGGTCCACCACTGTTTTCAGGGCATTCTCATCCAAAGGTGATATCATAATTCCGTCTACATCACGCTGTACCGCATCCTCTACATAGGAAACCTGAGTGGCTACATCATACTTGGAATCCAAGATCTGTGTCTTAATTCCCAGTTCTGCACATTTTGACTGGAATCCATCGTAAACCTGGATAAAATACGGATTGGCACTGTCCTGCGTCACATATACAAATTCCATACCGGAGTCTGCCTTATTATCCCCACCGGATGTGGCGGCTGTATCCGTATGCTTCTGTTCAGCCTTATCGCCCGCGTTTCCACCCGATGCAGAGCATCCAGCCAATGTCCCCATAAGTGAAAGAACTAACAACATTGCTACCATTTTTTTCTTCATGAATATACCTCCTTTTGGCAGGAAAATGATTCGAAACGTTTCGATTTTCAGGTAAACATTAAGGTGTTTGATAAACACCTTAATTCTTTATCGTTTGACAGTGTCTCTGATAATCAAGGATGGCTCCAAAATAACTGAGTCAGGAACAATACCATACTGCAAAAGGTTCATCAGGTTATTGACTGCCAGCTTGCACATACGCTCGATAGGCTGGCTCACGGTTGTCAGCGGAATCTGGTTGATTGTAGCGTATATGACATCATCATAACCGCATACGGACAAATCCCTTGGAATAGATAAGCCTTTAATCCTGGCTGCCTGAAGCACTGCACAAGCCGTAAAATCACTGTTAGTCATGATTGCCTCCGGCCTCTCCTTCAATATCTCCATGGCCAGCTTCTGCACATCATCAAAATGATAGGTACTCTCATAAACATTGGACTCGGAATAAACCAGACCGGCTTCTTCTAACGCCATCTTATAACCGCTGATATATGTCTCATCAACCCGTCTGTCGCCAATCAGCATCACGATGTTATGAATATCCCGTTCAATCAAGTACTGTGTCATCAGATAGGAGCCCTTTTTCAGATTACACATAACAAAGGGTGCGCTGCTCTGCTCATAGTAGGCGGCCAGAAACAGATAGGGTATTCCATATTCATCCAGCTTCTTCATATGTTCAATATCATTGACATAAGTCAGCTGCGGAACCCATATAACTCCGTCAACCTTTCTCGAAATGAATTCAGAAATATACTTTTTCTCATTATTACTGCTGTTTCCTGTAATCCCTAATATAAGAAAAAAGCCGTAACTTTCCACTTCTCTTCGTATGTATTCTGTAATCTCACTATAAAAGCAGTTTCTCACATCCGGTATAAGCAGACCAATTACCTTTGTTCCGGATGTTCTCAGATTACGGGCAGCATTATTGGGCTGGTATGATAGCTCCTCTACTGCATCCAATACCATCTTCCTGGTTTTGTCTGTAACCCCCTCTTTCCCATTAATGGCCAAGGATGCTGTTGATATGGAAACACCTGCTAGTCTAGCTACATCTTTGATTGTAGCTCTCTTTTCCATTCATTTTCCTCCTAGTTGCATAAAAACGTTTCGATAATTCGATTATAGCACAATTTTTCAGCTTGTCAACGACTAATACTATACATTTTATACAGTTATCAATCTTGCTTTATTTATTTATCCATGTTAAAATCAATAATCATACATTGAATAAGGAGAAATAGACTGTGATAAATACCGAAAAATCGAAACGTTTAGATGGACAGTTATATTATAATCAGGACCCTCTATTACTGGAAGAACACCTGAATGTCCAGATGCTGCTTCATCAATATAATCATTTGCCTCCGAACAAACGTAAGAAACGTCGGAAACTCCTAAAGCAAATCCTAAACCATCCACCAAAGGATGCCTGTATTGAACAGCCGTTTCATTGTGACTTTGGCTACAACATCCATATTGGCAGCCATTTTTATTCTAATTATAATCTGACCATACTGGACTGTAATAAAGTTACCATTGGACACCACTGCCTGATTGGCCCCAACGTCAGCATCATTACTGTGAATCATCCCCAGGACAGAAAGCTCCGTTCCAGGGATTTGGAATATGCCACACCCGTGACCATTGGCAACGATGTGTGGATTGGATGCGGTGCCATCATCAACCCTGGCGTTTCTATCGGAGATAATGTCATCATAGGTTCAGGCAGTATTGTAACCAAAGATATCCCGTCCAATTCCCTGGCGGTAGGGAATCCCGCCAGGGTCATCCGTACACTGGACTAAAAGTCAGTAAACACCAGCACTGTCCTGTTCCCTGAACCGCACCGGCGCCACCTCCGGCGTCAGCGGCTCCATCCTGTATTCCGGCAACTGGTCAATGAGACCATCCAGACAAAGAGATGTGCTGTGGACCATGTCGTGGGCCAGAAGGACTACCTGCTGCCTTCCCATAATGGTTTTCATGGCATTGTCAATCAGCTCCTGGGGCCGGGACTTTTTCAGCGCGTCGTCCAGACTGGCATTCCAGTCAAAATAGACAAATCCCCGTGCGTCCATCTCGGCTATGATTTCCTTGTAAACCTTCCGGTTATAGCCATTGATGCTGCCTCCGGGAAACCGGTAAAGAACAGGCTTTACCCCGGTCACTTCCAGAACAGCCCTGTAAGCTTCCTCAAAATCCGCCAGATAGCTGTCCCTGCTTTCGTAGAGTTCCTTGTAGTCATGGCGGTTGCAGTGGATACCAATGGTGTGTCCCTCTGCCGCGATTCTTTTTGCAACATCGGGGTGTTTCCTGACATTTTCTCCCACCACGAAGAAGGTAGCTCTTATATTCCTGGCTTTCAGCACATCCAGCACCGCACTGGTATTTTCAGCAGAAGGACCGTCGTCAAAGGTGAGATACATGGTTTTGGGATTAAAATACAGATCAATGCCTTTGGCAATGCCCCCTGCCAGTTTTTCCTGGTACTGCGGGTCTGTCAGCCGTTCTCTTTCACGGGGATTAGACAGAAACCCCGTCTCGATCAGACATGATGGAACAAAGGTCTGTCCGGTGACTGTAAATTCTGCATCCCCTCTCAGTTCGCGGGCCTCTGCCCCTGTACTTCTGACTGCTTCCTTGTGGACCAGCGCGGCTAAACGCCCGCTGTCCGAAGCCCCGTCCTTTCCGGAATACCAGGTCTCTATTCCCCTTGCCGCCGCGTCCTCCCATGTATTTTGATGAATGCTGACATAAGCGCCGGCCCGGACCTTGTGTGCTGCCTCCACCCGTTCTTCCTTTGAACGGTATGCGTCGTCCTCCCGCACCATCACAACAGTATATCCCATATCCTCCAGTTTCACCTTCAGCCGCTCCGCAATGGCCAGGTTGATGTCCTTCTCCATTACGCCTTCCTGGCTGGCGCCTTCATCCTCACCGCCATGGCCTGCATCCACCGCAATAACAAGGGGACCTGTATATAAAGAATTCTGACTGCCAAAAGAAAGGAGGGATTCCCCCTGGCCTTTTATGGAACTTTGCAGGACACATGTGTCTTCCAATATACGGGACAGGATTTCTGTCCCTCCCCGTCCTGTACATTGCCGCTCTATCCTTTCCCGCTCTGTTATTTCCTGCTTTATCCGTCCCTGCTCTGTTCCTGCCATTCCCAATTCCCGTTTCTCCGGTATGACCATGGCCATCACTGCCATGGTCATGCATACGCCTGCGGCCAATTCTGCGGCGGCCAGAAAAAATGCCCTTCTCCTGGCCCTGCGCCTGGCCTGCCTTCTGCGCTCTGTCTGTCTGCCATAATCATACGGTTTTATCTCTATTCTGTCCATGACGCCTGTCCTTTTCATATAAAAAGCTCTTGTGTACTGCAATCAGCATACACAAGAGCGGCATCAAATTATCATCATTTTTGCATCAAAGTTGCATCATCTGGAAATTTTCAGGAACAATTCATTGATTCCTTCATAAAAACCAACTGTTACTATGGTTTCTTCCTCCTCCCCTTGGCTGATAACATATTTTTCAAAGTAAGGGGTTGCTTCCATTAACGGATTCTGGTCCCCGAAGGCCGCCGGCTTCTCTAACCCCATATAGGAACTCCACGTACCCACAATCTGCTCCGGATCCATGTCATCCCACAGCCTGGACGACCTGGCATAGAATTCATAAATCCTTCCGTTATCTCCATCTATATAGGCTTCCATGAGACGGTTTTCCTTGTCCGTATTTTTCTGGCTGTTTATAAGGCTCAGTTTCCAGACCGCCACATTATTCCTGGGCTCCAGCACATCAATGGCTGAATAGAGGACAGCGTCATACTCATCCTTTTCCACTGGCCGAACGGATTCAGGCAGGATTCCCAGTGTTTTCAGTTCCTCCAGCCCCCGGTTGCATGTCTCATAAATCTGGGAGTCCGTGATTTCCTGGCCGGAAGGCCCTCTGTGATTCATCACAAATGCATAAGCCCCCTCCAGACTCTCATATTCCGCCTGGCTGCCGTTTGCCGCCGTCAACGCCTGCCCTGTTTCAGGTATCAGAGCCTGTCCTGTTTCGGGAAAGGTCTGGCTGCTCAGGCTTTCTGACAATATGTGGAGCTTTTCAGCGGCGCTTAATGTATAGCGGTATCCCTCCCCCTCCGTATCCGCTGTCATGGCATGTATCTCCCCCAACATGGTCCTGTCCCTGTATCTGGTCAGCATCTCAGGACCGCAGATGGACAGGGCCATAATCAGCCCCGCAAACAACAGGAATAACAGGTTTGCTGCCATTCTTCTCATAACTGGTCCTCCTTCCAGAGGGGCAGGGTGAAGCTCATGGTGGTTCCCTTCCCCAGCTCGCTCCTTATGTTCAGGCGGCTTTTGTGAAGCTCCAGTATTTCCGCGCACAGAGCCAGTCCCAGCCCTGCCCCGTTGCGGCTTCTGGACCTGGACTTGTCAACCATGTAAAATGCCTTGGTAATCTTGTGGAGTTCCTCCTTCGGTATGCCCACTCCGTGATCCTTTACTTCAAAACAGTATCCGTCCTTCATCAGATGGCCGTAGACCTCAATGAGGCCGTCCGCCTCGGAAGCTTTGAACGCATTGTCCAGCAGGTTCATGAGAACAGACTTAATCAGATTGGCCTCCGCCCTCACCATGCCGTCATCATAGTTAAAATATATTTTCATGCTTTTGTTGATCACGTACATGTCATACAGGTACAGAAACAGGGATTCGGCCGACACCATGGTAAATTCCACCTCTCCCCTCCTGGTGACCATGATGTCTAACAGGCGGAAGGACATGGCCTCCAGGCGTTTCCCTTCCGTGTAAATATAGTTGGCGGACATAAACTGCTTTTCCTCATCCAGCCTGCGGGAGCGCAGGGCATCCGCATAACCGATAATGGAGGTCAGCGGCGTCTTAAGCTCATGGGCAAATGCAGCCACAAAGTCCTCCCTGGCCTGAATCTCATCTTCCAGCTGATTGATGTTATCCTCCAGGGCATTGGCCATCTGGTTAAAATCCGTTGTGAGCTGTCCCAGTTCGTCGCTGCTGACTTTCCTGGCCCTGTGGTGATAATCCCCGGAGGCCATGCGCTTGGTGGCCCTGGTCAGCAGACGGATGGGCCTGGTCAGAAAGGACGCTATGAGATACATAACAGCCGTACCGCAAAGCAGCATGGCCACAGTCACCCTGCGGTAGACAGAGAAACCCCGGGACCTGTCCCGAAACACCTCTGACACGTCCTTCATGGTCTCCAGATACAGCACCCGGTCCAGGGCATTGACAGCCGTACCTGTCTGTATGTAGTATGCTCCATCCTGTTCTATGACTCTGTATGTCCTGGTATCCTGGCCTGTCCGGTCCAAAAGCCCGTCTCCCCCGCCGAATCCGGTGCTGGCATAGAGCACATTTTTCTGCTCATCACAAATACGCAGCAGGCGGCCGGAGCTCCTGCCTCCCGACTCCAGATTGGATGCTATCTGACTCACCGTGGTATCCTGGAGCACATCATACTTGGCCGGCACATTGAGGGCAGCTGTCTCAAATGCAAAACGGAGAATGCTGCTCTCATCCATGGCCTGGTTTACTTCCCGGTCCATGGAGGTCTGAAACACGTAATTGACAAAATAATATCCGCTGAACCCAAAACCCAGGGCCATGACAATCATGGTCCACAGCAGGAGTTTGAACGAAAATTTCATTGAACTACCTCTAGGCGGTATCCCACCTTGTAGACTGCCACCAGATTATTTTCCCATCCCAGTTTTCTTCTCAGCCGCTGCACATGCAGGTCCAGGGTGCGGCTGTCCCCGGAGTACTCCCCTTCCCACACCTTTTCATACAGGGTCTCCCTGAAAAGAGCCACATTTTTATTTTGTATGAAGAGTACCAGAAGGCCGAATTCCTTGTTGGTCAGTTCCACATTCCTGCCTGCCCTGGTAACCCTGCGGGCCTCCACATCCACGGTCACGTCGCCGGCTGTCAGCAGACGCTCCGTCTTATTGTATCTGCGGAGAACAGCCTCCACTCTGGCCACCAGTTCCACCACGTCAAAGGGTTTCACCAGATAGTCGTCCGCGCCCAGGCGCAGTCCCTTTACCCTGTCCTTTACCTCATGTCTGGCAGTTATAAAAATCACCGGTATATCCATGGGGCGGATGTAGCTCATGATATCGTAGCCATCCACTCCCGGCAGCATGATATCAAGCAGTATCAGGTCAAAAAACTGATTCTCTATGAGCCGGAGGGCCTCCGCCCCGTCCTGGACAGACGTACAATGGTAACCGCTGGCCGACAGGTTTAAATCAATCAAATCACAAATTGGTTTTTCATCATCTACTATCAGTACTTTTATCATGGTTCTGTCCTCCACCCCCAATATGCGCGGGCCCTGTCCGTCAAGCCTGACAGGGTATCGCCTTCCTCTAATATAAGTGTTTGTTTCATGTCCGTATCTTCAAAAAATCCGCCGGTCCGCTGATAGTAAATGGCGTAGCTTCCCTCCACGACCGTCCCCCCGTCACTTCCCTCATAGCTGTAATCCGCCAGTATGACAATGTCTTTGAGTCCGTCCCCGTCTATATCCTGGCAGATAACGCCCTTTAACGCATAGAGATGTTCATATTCTCCCATGGGCTGGAAGCTCCAGACAATATAGCCCTGTTCATTTACCAGGTACAGCATGAATACCGTGTACTCCGCCATCCGGTAGGTGCCCGGGACAACCAAAAGGCGGCCGAACTTCTCAAACCGGATAGAACGGCTCTGCTCCGAAATGACCGTCATCCCGTGGGACAAAAGCTCATCCTGGGCAGTGGCCGTATACAGAAACTCGGTAGAGTATCCGTCCCGGACAAAAGATGTGATGAAACGGATGCTCTTATTCATGCCAAAACGGTTCATCTTTTCGGAGAGTCTGTAATCCCTGTAAAAACCGTCATTTTTCTGAAACAGCACATCCCCCACCTTGTAGGGCTTTCCCTGTTTACCGGCGCCCTCATTGGCACAGGCGGTTATGAGCACGATATCCTGCCATCCGTCCCCGTCCATATCCTGAAAGGACACGGCGGCCACCCGGCTGTCGGGCTGCCTGAGCTGACCTCTTATCCGGTTATTGGTCTCCAGCTGGTCTGTCTTATATGCCATGGTCCCGTCCGCCCTGGCAAAAAACAGCACCAGCCGGTTGGACTCCCTGTCAAAGGCCGGTATAAAGGACACCTCCCCCTCTCCCTTCATGGTCATGGGGAATATCTGGCTGTCCACCGCCTCAAACCCTTCCCTTTCAATATCCCCGATCTGACCGACCGCGTTAAGGCGCTGCCTGTATTCACTGTATGAACGGGAAACAGCCTGGGAATCCGGGGCACCGTTGGATGCCCCAGGAAAGCCCAGGCATAAGACAGCTGTTGTGATCAGAAACAGGATGGTCCGGAACGAAAAGGCAGAATATGTTTGATTCATCAATGGCATGCACCAGCTTTTCTTAATGTACTATTCCGATTATATCAAATAAAGATGGGAATTCAAACATATTCATGGCCTGTGCCAAACAAAATATTTGAGGGGATGCCGCCGGTACTCAAAAGCTGCCCGAAAAAAGAAACTTAAGGATTGTTCACCGCGGGACGATTACACACCCCTATATACAGCGGCGCTCCCATATATCCGGTAACCGCATATAAAAAGGGCCTGTCCAGGTTCATCTGCAAAACTGGCTCACCTGAATACAATCCAGCAAATCCGGCTTCTCCGTTCTCTGAAAATGGACCCACACCGTTTTCATTGACGCTGAACACAGTGGATTGGATCACGCCGGAAAGTGAAAGGCTTTCGCCTGTAATACCTGTAAAATCAGCCCGGCTGACATCAAATGCACCAGTCAGCCCCAGACTAGCCAGCGAAGGACCCAGATCCGCCGTGGTGGCGGTCTGGAATTTAGGAATCTTCCAGTAAATTCCGCCGTAGGATTCAAGCTCATCAATCCTGCCAAACATTTCCCTGGTATACTGTTCTGAGGAGAGCAGTTCCCGGATTGTCACTCCCTGGTCAGGCAGAACAACTATCATGGACGCGTTATCCGTAAGGGAGAGTGATGCGCGCAGGAATCCCTGGCCCCGGTAATAAGTGCCGTTCCAATGTCCTGTCATATACTGACAGGTTATATCCTGTCCATCGGCAGAATGGAACACATCTGTTATATTGTCCTCAGTCCTGAAACCTCCTGTCCACTGGGCCTGGTAATTCACTGCATTCACAAGTTTCATGCTTTCACCGGAAGCGGTTGCCACGTCCATGGAAATAGCCTGATCCGTCTGCCAGCCAATCCACTGTCTGATAATGGCCGGCAGGTCCGGATTTCCAAAGTCCACCCGGAAAACAGACGCATAGTACTCGTTTTCCGATGTTCTCTTAAATGAGTCGTTCAGCGGGGCCCCTTCCTTCAGCCACATGGAATTTACCAGCTTCAATTTTGTCTTTTCATTGTTCCTGAATATCTGCCGGTACAGACGTCCGCAGGAAGCCGCCAGGCCGGCCGGAGGCTGTGCCGTGTGCAAAGCCTGGGCCGGTTCCGGAGACCCGTCAGGTGTCTGACTGCCGATTCCCATAAGCGCCAGCATCTGGGCCCTGGTGTTTCCCTCTGCGCCCTCGGATGCCTGGGCCAGGGCATAGTACAGACTCACCGGCGAAAAATTCATATTTTCCCGGCTGTCCCTCAAAAGCGGCAGGAACACCTTATAGGAAAACCGGGATATTCCATCTGTAAACTCCGGATTCACCGTGTTGTTCTGGGCTATGGCGCGCATGCTGCCTGAATCATTGTACGGTATGGGATCCGGGTCCCTGGAACCGGATTCACATTGATAACCTTCTCCTGATACACCGTTAAAAGGCGCGGCAAAGGCCGCAGGACTTCCTGCGGCCAGTACGGATATGGCCGTGGCCAGAACGCCTGCGGCGGCAATGGATATTATATTGCGTTTCATGATTCATTCCCCCTGTAATGACTGAAAAACCAAAACCATTTGCTTCTGATTTTATTTTACCAGAATATCATCAGGAAGATGTTTCTATTTTCTTAATTAATGCGGTCGTTATCTGTTACCAAAGGGAGAATTCCTTATCTCCCACCACAGGGTCCGCGGTTCCCTTCTTCTTGTCTATCTCATATGTATTGATCCGGTGGAACACATCCGGCTTATCCTCATATCCAACTGAAACCTGGACCATTTGATTATTCTCATAATCCACCTTAAACTGCAGGGGTTCTTCTTCGTCCTGGTACATTCCCATCTCCAGAAGCTTATTTTCCAGAAGGCGGCAGGCTGCCTCCGATGTCATGGATGGCTTCTCAATCCATACGCCTGTCTCTGTATCCAGGCAATACCAGATTCCGTCAATCCGGTTCCAGCCTTTTAGGAGCTCCTGATTTTCTTCGTAGACCCACTGTCCGCTCTCCTCCTGTATCCATTCCCCTGCCCAGGCCGGAAATGTACAGCCCAGTATGGATACCATGACCGCAACCCCAGCCAATCTGTGTCTTATTTTCATCCGATCCCGCCTCCTGTTCCAGCGCAAGTCTTAAAAATATTTTTAACCATACACCAGTATACCTCATAAACATTAACTTTATATAAACTGGTCCGGGATTCCTTAACTGTCGCAACACCTCTTTCTTTTGTCCTGCTTCCTTAACCCGCTTCCTCAAAATTCCCTGTATACAGCTGATAGTATTTTCCCTTCCTTCCAATCAGCTCCTCATGGGACCCCCGCTCGATGATTCTTCCCTGTTCCATGACCATAATACAGTCTGCATTGCGGATAGTAGACAGTCTGTGGGCAATGACGAAGGTGGTCCTCCCATTCATCAGGGCATCCATGCCGGCCTGCACCAGGGATTCCGTCCTGGTATCTATGGATGAGGTGGCCTCGTCGAGAATCAGTACAGGCGGGTCTGCCACGGCTGCCCTGGCTATGGCTAAAAGCTGCCTCTGTCCCTGGCTCAGACTGCCTCCATCTCCTGTAAGGATGGTTTCATAGCCATGGGGGAGACGGTTTATGAAGCTGTCTGCGTTGGCCAGTTTTGCTGCATTGACGCATTCCTCATCTGTAGCGTCCAGCTTTCCGTATCGGATATTGTCCATGACAGTACCTGTAAAGAGGTGGGTGTCCTGGAGCACGATGCCCAGGGAGCGGCGGAGGGCCGGTTTCTTAATTTTATTGATATTGATTCCGTCATATCGGATTTTTCCGTCCTGTATGTCATAGAAGCGGTTAATCAGGTTGGTGATGGTGGTCTTGCCCGCCCCGGTAGATCCTACAAATGCAATTTTCTGACCGGGTTCGGCAAACAGCTTGATGTCATGGAGCACCATCTTGGATGGGTCATAGCCGAAATCCACTCCGTCAAAAACAATGCCGCCTTCCATTTTCTTATAGGTAACAGTCCCCTCTGCCTTATGGGGGTGTTTCCAGGCCCAGACACCGGTGCGCTCTTTTGTCTCTTCCAGTGTGCCGTCCTTCCGTTCCCGGACATTCACAAATTCCACATACCCATTGTCCTCCTCCTGCTTCTGGTCCAGAAGCTCAAATACCCTTCCGGCGCCTGCCGCTGCCATGACCACAGAGTTCATCTGCTGGCTGATTTGGGTAATCGGCTGGGAGAAATTTTTATTGAGTCCCACGAAGGCAATGATGGTGCCGATTGTAATTCCACCTATGCCGTTTAATGCCAGGATTCCTCCTGCCACTGCGCACAGAACATAACTCAGATTGCCGATATTGGCATTGACCGGCATGAGGAGGTTGGCGTACCGGTTAGCCTTATCAGCGTTGTCCCGAAGCCTTTCATTCAGCACCTCAAACTCCTTTTTGGCCTGTTCCTCATGACAAAATACCTTGACCACCTTCTGTCCGTCCATCATTTCCTCTATATATCCGTCCACCTCTCCCAGGGAGTTCTGCTGTTTTCCAAAATGGGCGGCAGATTTGCCTGAAAGACATTTTGTGGCAAACAGCATGACACAGGCCATAGCAAAGGTAAGTATGGACAGAGGTATATTTAAAATCAGCATGGAAACAGCGGTTGCCGCCAGTGTGACCGCAGAATTGGCTACCTGGGGAACACTCTGGCTCATGAGCTGCCGCAGGGTATCCACATCATTGGTATATACTGACATGATATCGCCATGGGCGTGGGTATCAAAATATCTGATGGGCAGAGATTCCATCCTGGTAAACAGTTCCACCCTCAGCCGCTTCATGGTGCCCTGGCTTACTGTGACCATGATTCTGTTATACGCATAGGCCGCCAGAATGCCTATTAGGTAAAGGACTGCCATCCTGCACAGCGCCCCTGCCAGGGGAGAAAAATCCGGCGCTGTATTCCCCGTTGACGCCTGTTGGGCCAACGGCCGGATATAGTCATCCACCAGGGATTGTATGAACACCATCCCCTTCAGGGTAGCCCCGGCGGACACTATGATACAGGCCAGCACCGCGGTCACCGCAAGTTTATAATTGGCTGCCATATACCGGATGACGCGGCCCAGGACCCTGATGGCTTCCTTTGTCTCCCTGGCCTGCTCCTGTCTGCCGGTTTGTTCTTTCCGGCTGCTCTGCGCCTGTCCGCTGTTCTGTTTTTTCCGGCTGCTCTGTCTGTCTTCCATCATGCCACACTCTCCTTTCCTGCGTTTTCTGCCTGAACCTGGTCAAAGTCCCCTCCGCCCCTGCTCTGTGACTCGTATATTTCACGGTATATCTCATTGGACCTCACCAGCTGGTCATTGGTTCCGTATCCGTTTATACGCCCGTCCTCTATCACCAGTATGTGGTCCGCATGCTGCACACTGGATATGCGCTGGGCAATGATGATTTTGGTGGTTCCCGGTATTGCCGCCCCAAAGGCTTCCCTGATTCTGGCATCTGTCGCCGTATCCACCGCGCTGGTGGAATCGTCCAGTATCAGGATCCTGGGGTTCTTTAACAGCGCCCTGGCAATACACAGCCTCTGCTTCTGACCGCCTGACACATTGGTTCCTCCCCGCTCCAGGAAGGTATGGTATCCGTGGGGTAGACGCTCTATGAATTCGTCGGCACAGGCCGCCCGGCAGGCTTCCCGGCATTCTTCTTCTGTGGCATCCTGATTTCCCCACCGCAGATTCTCCAGAATCGTACCGGAAAACAGTACATTTTTCTGCAGAACCACTGCCACGGAGTCCCTGAGCGTTTCCAAATCATATTCCCGCACATCCCTGCCTCCTACACATACGCTGCCGCTGTCCGCGTCATAGAGGCGGCTGATTAGATTTACCAGGCTGGACTTGCCGCTTCCCGTGCCTCCTATGATGCCCACAGTTTCACCGGACCGGATATGCAGCTCAATATCGGACAACGCCTGCCCGCCTCTGCCTTTGTCCATTCCCTTATCCGTTCCCCCAGCGTCCTCCTTACCCTTCCCATAGGAAAAACATACACAGTTAAAATCAACGCTTCCGTCTGCCACATCCATGACAGGCCGTTCCGGGTTGCGGATATCCGGCTCTTCCTTAAATACCTCCTCAATTCTCCTTATGCTGGCAGCACTCATGGCAATCATGACAAATATCATGGACAGCATCATAAGAGACATCATGATTGACATGATATAGCTGAACAGGGAGGTCAGCTCGCCGCTGCTCATAGTTCCAATGACGATAAACCTGGCTCCAAACCAGGATACGGCCAGTATACAGCCGTAAACCACCAGCATCATGGCTGGATTGTTAAATGCCAGGGTGCCTTCTGCCTTTACGAACAGGCGGCAGAGGTTTTCTGCTGCACTGGTGAATTTCTGGTTCTCATAATCCTCCCGCACATAGGCCTTCACCACCCGGATGCCGGAAACATTTTCCTGGACCCCTGCATTCAGGTCGTCATATTTTGTGAAAACAACGTTGAATATCTTCCTGGCCGCCATCATGATGATTCCCAGTATACATGCCAAAAACAGAATGGCTCCCAGGAAAATCATGCTGAGCCGGGGGCTAATCATGAAGGACATGACCATGCTGCATACCAGCATGAGGGGCGCCCTGACAGCCACCCGGATGCACATTTGATATGCGTTCTGGATATTGGTTACATCCGTGGTCATACGGGTCACCAGACCTGCCGTGCTGAACTTATCAATGTTTGAAAAGGAAAAGTCCTGCACCTTGTCATAGATTCCCTTTCTCAGATTACAGGCCAGACCGGAGGATGCGCTGGCCGCGTACTTTCCTGCCATAGCCCCGGATATCAGGCTGATAAAAGCCATGACAATCATGACTCCTCCATAGGTATATACCTTTCTCATGTTCCCTTCCTGGATTCCCTCATCAATAATCAGCGCTGTGATAAAGGGAAGCATGACCTCCATAATTACCTCCAGGGCGGTAAAGAGAGGGGTCAGAATGGAATCTTTTTTATATTGCTTAAGCTGTGCTAAAATCGTTCTCATATTCTGTCTCCTTATATAGTGTCTCCTTATTTTTTAGGTATTGCAACTGACTGTGCCATTAGCCGGTAACGGTTCTGAACACGCGCAAAATAGTTAACTAGCTAATAATTAGCTCCCTATATTTATACCTCATATCCTGTTGAATGTGAAATTCAAATATGTTATAATCTATAAAAATATTTTATTGTTTACTATTAGTATTGTTTTTAGAGTCAATCGAACAAAAGAAGATTAACAAAGATTGAAAAGAAACAGCAACAGAAATTCAAAGGAAATTCAGGAGGCGATTCCTATGAATACAGTGCAGTTAGAATGTTTTCTGGCCGTGGCGGAATATCTGAATTTTTCCAAGGCAGCTGATTTTTTAAAAATTACCCAGCCGGCTGTAAGCCATCAGATTACATCCCTGGAGGACGAGCTGGGGACCAGGCTCTTTGTGCGTACCAGTAAAAATGTAAACCTGACTGAAGCCGGGCTCATGTTCATGGAGGATGCATCCAGCATCCTGAAGATTGCCTGCGGCGCTAAAAAACGGCTGGGCATAGGAAGCAATGACGTTCTGTTTCTCACCGTGGGGTGCCATAACCAGTCAGAGTTAGATCTTCTTCCCCCTGTCATACGCAGGCTGGCGGATCGTTTCCCCACCCTCCACCCCACTGTGAAACTGATTCCGTTTAAGTCCATGGCCAATCTTCTGGATGAAGAGCGCATCCACGTCATGTTCGGCTTCCAGCAGGATGAGCAGAAGAAACCCATCGGCTTATTCCATGAGCTGGCCCGGATACCGCTGGCCTGCGTGTGCAGTGCCGGACATCCCTACGCCGGGCGCACCTGCCTGAATGTGGATGAGCTGGAGGGGCCCATAGTCCTGGGTGAGCCCCACAGGCTGCCAGCCACCGTACTCCAGTCTCAAATCCGTGCTTCCTCCTCCTGCCATCCTTCGGAGCTTTTCTTTGTGGATACCTATGAAAGCATACTGGCTCTGGTAAGGGCAGGCCTTGGATACAGCCTTCTCCCCTTCTATCCGGGCAGTGATAAAAAAGGGCTCTGTTATATCCCGGTAACGGGAATACCTCCCCTTGCTTTTGGCTTGTATCATAAAGGAGTAAAGGGAAATACCATACTAAAAGAATTCATCCGGCTATTGGATGAGGAGGTGGCTGCCGGTGAATTCCGGGCATGACAACCCTGCATGTTTTTCAGCAGGACCCTGCATGTTCCCCCTGAAAAACCGCAGAAGCCTCATCCTTTACTGTACTCCACGGTCTGTCCCTTCATGGTGGACTTTGCCTCGTACAGGGCAATGTCCGCACATCTTACCAGTTCCTCAAATGTACAGAGTTCACCTCCATACCAGGCAATGCCTGACGAAATCTGGATTTTCAGCTGTATTCCGTCAGGCAGAACGGCTGGGTGTTTATCCAGAATATCATAGAAATCCCTCAATTGTTTCCTGACGCCATTCCTGTCCTCATAGCCAAACAACAGAATGAAAAACTCGTCCCCGGAACGCCTGCCAACTATGGCATGGTCCTCCGGTATCCCTTTCATGCATACTGCGGTCTCTCTGATATAGATATCGCCGCTTTCATGGCCGTAGGTATCATTTACTGACTTAAGGCCATCTAAATCCAGCATAACCATTGCGGCGGTTCCCAGATTGACAGGGCCGTTTCCGCTCAGGCCCGGCATTTCTCCTGTCTGTCCCGGCATTTCTCCCGCCTGTTCCAGTATGGCCTCTGCCTCCCGCTGGAAAGCTGCCCGGCTGTAAATCCTGGTCAGGCTGTCATGGTCCCTCTCATATTTAATTCTCTGTTTTTTCATCATATCACCGGTCACATCCTCAATGATTCCCAGGGAATGGCCGTGGCGCAGAGACAGGGTAATCCGTACCCAGCGCTCTGTTTTTCCGCTGATTCTGTAGATTCCGTTTTCCTCCGGCACCGGACATCTTTGCATATCCGACAGCCTGGACAGAAATACCTTCTCATCCACATACAAATGATTCTCGTCCTCACATGGAAGTTCCATAAGGGGAAAGATCTGTTTTGTGACCTGTACTCCATATCCGCCGGGACTGTACTCAAAGGCACCGATATGAAGGCCCAGAAGGTCCATGATTTCAGACATCTTAAGTGTGTTGTCCAGCAGATTCTGATTGGATATCTCCACTGCCTGAGACAACAAATCCAATTCCTCTATCCCGGTCCTCTCCAGCCTGATTTTTCTGGTATAATCAAAATTCCTTACTTTGGCGGCCAGCTTTGCCACAGGTTCCGTGATTTTCCTGCTGATGAACCCGGCGGCCCCGGCACCCAGCAAAAGGGATACCATCAATGTCACTGCAAAAATCTTTATGATCCGGTGAAGAAAACCATACAGTGCATCCCCTCTCATTAATCCCAGAACCACCCAGTTCCCGCTGTCATATGGAACATTCTTTGTGCCGTATAAATCCAGGCTCTTAATACAGCCGTATATCTTTTCTCCTGTAAGGCTGGATACCTGACAGATAGAGTACGTTTCGTCCTCCTGCTTTATCCTGAGCAGCGGTTCATCCCCAAAAAGCCTGTTCTGGTACTCGCCCTTCTTGACCAGAACAAACAGCTCCTGCGGGTTCTCCTGCATTGCGGCAACCATGTACCCCGGTGAATCCTGGGCAGACAGCTCGTTGGCAGGCAGCAGCTTTCTTATATGCTCCAGGGATATCTCCACCCCAATCACACCGTGGACCTGGCCGGCGCGGTCAAAGAGCGGAACGGTGTAGGTAATGACAGGCACATCCTCAGGTGTCATGTAGAAAGGCCGGCTCCAGTATCCCAGCTTTTCATAATCCCTGGACTGGCCGGCCGCCTGAAACGGCATATCAAAAAACTTCCTGTTTTCTTCATTCAATGACAGGCCGTAATGCCAAACGCTGTCCAGAGGAATCTGGTATCTCCTGGATATCTCTGCAGGTCCCATTACCTGGAACAAATCACTGTTGTCCGCGCTGTATGTCTCCGGGTCATAGTCCCTGAAATACAGAGCCGGCATGCTTTTTCCCTGCCCCGGTTCATCCAGTATCAGAAATGTGCCCGTGGTACCGCTGACATGCAGCATGGATATAAGGGTATCCGCAGAGCCAATCAGAAATGACTCCGCATCCATTTTTCCCTCCCCATAGCCGCTCTCAGACAATCGGTCGGACAATTCCTGTACATAGGGATGAATATTGGTCCACCGGTTGTCAATCTGGTCCTGAATGGAGCTGGCCCTGAGGGTCACAGTGGACGCAAATGACTGGTACGCCGTATCCCTGGTCTGCTTCAATATTCCGCCCGCTATCAGCATCCCCAGAACCAGCAGAGACTGAAGAATCACCAGACCCGCAGTAAAGGCAGAGCATTTTGATGCTATGGACTGCTTTTGTTTCATATTCCTCATCAGCTCCCTAATAATTTAGCGGCATTATCCTGCCACCCTTCATACCATTCCTGGAAATGGGCCTCATCCGTGACCTGGGCCTGGGCCTCTTCCTTTGTCATGCCGGCCTTCATCTTATCCTCAGCCTCCAGACGGGCATTGTCCACAGAAGCCTCCATATATTCGCCGTAAAACTGTCTCATCTCATAGCTTCCCTCAAAGGGAGGATTGGAATAAAAGCGGTATTCAGAGAGCATTTTCAGAGTAGCCTCTGCGGACCCTCCTATCGTGGGATTATATTCCGGCGTACCGGAATAGGCTGCCATAGCCTTGGCATATCCCTGGTTCAGGGAACTGTTCTCCACCGGCAGATAACCGCTGTTCACCGCAAAATCCAGATTCTGCTCCTCCTGGGTCAGCCATTTCAGAAATACGGCCGATGCATACTCATGGGTACTGTCGCTTTGTGCAATAGCGAATCCGGCCCCCTGGACCATGGCGCACAAGTCCCCGTCGCGGAAACAGGGATATGGAAGAACACTGCTCTCAATCCGGTAGATTTCATTCTGATTCAGGGTCACTTCCTTTGGAAAATAAACCGCCCCTGCGCTGGAGCCTACATAAGCCAGTATATCCCCTGTCTTTTCATCATCAGAACGGAACTTGCCCAGATTTGCATAATAGCCCTTTACGTAGGGCACATACAGTTCATCCCACAAAATCCTGGCCAGGTCCTGGTCAAAGGAAAACGTCACCTGGCCGTCCTGCAGCTTATAAATATCATTTCCTGTCTGCACGGACGCAACAATGATGTAGTTGGCCAGGCTGTCAATGCCCAGAAATGCCTTGCCCCCCGACCACTCGTAATAGGCCTTGGCTGTCTCAGCCACCCCCTCCCAGGTAGAAAGACGGTCCAGCCGGACCCCTGTGTCCCCTGCAAACCTGTCCCAGTCCGTCTTATTCAGAAACAGATTTTCCGTAGAGCGCACAACAGGAAGAATTTTAAGCCCATAATTCCCGCCGAAGCTGCAGTCCTGAAGAAAATCCGCCCGGTATACCTTCAGCTCATCCTCGGAAAAATATTGATTCAGGTCCACAAGCTTGCCCAACACATCAATGCGGTAGGCATTTTCCGGATACGCTGCAAACAGATTGGGCATGGCGTCAGCTCCCAGCCTTCCGCTGGCTGAATTGTAAGCCTCCTCCGCCAGCTGGTTTACATCTCCATAGCTGACACTGTCCACAATAATTCCCATTTCCGTGCCCAGTGTTTCATTGAATCTGGACACCAGATTGTCAAAGGCCTGTTTTGTCTGCCCGTTATAATAATTCCATACCGTAATCATAACCGGCTGTTTGGGATTCAGCTGATACCTGGCTTCCTCACTGCGTGAACAGCCGGCTGCCATCCCTACTAACAGGAATACCGCTGCCGCCCATGCCAGTATTCCTCCCTCTCTCTTTTTCATACAAATCCTCCCATTCCTGACAGACTCAGCTCTCCGCGTCCCGTCCTTCCCCTGAATCAATCTTCACACTTTCCAGACTACCGTCATCCCGCTTTTCCACCCGAAGGACAAAGGGGAAGATATCATGCTTTGTGCAGAGCCAGAAATCCTCCTGAGGATAGATTTCCTGGGTATGGGGATTAAAGAAATGTTCGCCGCCGGCTGTCTTCAGGGACCGTATTTCCTCGTCTATAAGGCAGGGTCTGCCCTCCAGAAGACATTTGATATACCGGGCGCAAATCACATCCTCCCTTGCAGTCCTTTCTCCTCCGTTTCCCATGGCTACCAGGGATACTGTCTCCGGCTGTCTTCTGCTGATATAATCGGCAACTGCCCTGGCATTCACCAGGCTTCCGGTCAGTATCTCCTCTGCGTGTACGGCATTCACGATTCCCTGTGTTCCCGCGCTTGTAGTATGTACGATTTTTTTCCCTGACAAGTCCGCGTCCCGGGTCTGGGACGGTGAATTTCCATAGTCAAAGCCCTCACACCTGCGGCCCCAGCGCTCTCCAATGAGAAGATATTCCGGATGTACCTGTTTCATATGCCTGGCCTCCTCCACGCTTCCGGCCGGGAATACGGCAGACGCCCCCCGGGCATACAGATAGCACTCCAGGGAAAAAGCCCGGAACACATCTATGATAACGGTTAATCCCTCTGCTTTCTTTGCTCCTTCAATCAATTCCAATATTCTGATTTCCATGCTGTTTTTCCGCCCTATTCTCTTGACCTGCTGTTTGTTTATTGTTGGTTTATTGTTTTTTCCATTATACAGCATCCCGGGGCTAATGCAAAGAAATAAAGTTGTGGAAATGGAACCGGGATTCCCGGCTGCCCTTCTGGATCTCAGCCATCCCGCTCTCCAAAGACTCCTATGGTCTGTGAATCCGCTCCGGGAAATAGGAGTACAGGCATAAAAACGCCAGGAAAACCGCGCCTAAAAACACTGCTGTATACCGGATGGTACTCTCCATAACCAGGACCCGGTCCTGTGCTGCCTGTACGGCCACGGTCCAGCCATAAGGTTCCAGACGTTTATACACCACATAGGTTCCGTCCCCAAGAAGGCTGCCCGTCTCCTGATTCATGGACGGGAGAAGGGACGCCATACTGTCCGCTGTATTCCCGCTCCCGTCGGTATCAACACGGTAAATGCATGCTCCGCTATCATCCATAATATAAAAGGATGCGCCGAATCCCAAATCTATATCGGAAAGCGCGGACTGCAGCCTGCTTACATCCATATCCATATAAAAATGGCCCAGACAGCTTCCTATGGTCTTTAAGGAGGTGATATCCTGATAACTGCGCCGGAAGGTAATGACCTGACTCCCGGAATCCTGAAAATAATCATCCATATGGGCGGGCAGGACCGAAAAATCCCCTTTCTCATCCTCTTTCCCGGTCCAATACCGGAACGCGTCCTCATCCAGTACCTTATACGCGTTCCTGGTAGCATAATAAATCTGCCCTTTCCGGTCCTTAAAATAAACGCTGCGCAGCCTGCTGTCCCTGTCCAGAAAATCACTCAGAAGAAGGGTGATTTCCATTTTCCTTTCCTCCCGGCCAAGACCGGGGGATTTTAAAATCTGGTACAGGAACATTCCATCATCCGTGGAAACGTCATAGATATGCTTTGTCAGGCTGCTGCATTCCTCCAACACCGCCTCTGTATTGCTGCCCCCATAGCTCACCATGCGCCCTATGTCATCCAGCACCACACGTTCCATATTGCTTCTGAAATGTCCCGTTAACGCCGTGCCGGCAGCCAGAAGAGGCACCAGGCCCAGAATCACAAAGGATGTGGCCAGACGAATCAATCTGTTTACTTTTCTCTGCATCACGGCTCCTCCCAGCGTTCCAACATATTATCTGCCAGGGATGAAATTGATGTTCCGCCCCACAGCGTCTCAACCAGCATCCGGTCATAGCATTCAATAAAACCATCCGGCGGCTGGGCATCCTTAAGCAGAAACTCCGTATACACAGGATTTCCCTCATAAGCAGCCTCCATGATTTTCCTGTCCGGCGTGTCCGGCATGTTCACCCGGCGGACTGTCACAGAGTTCCCGTTCATGATTTCCAATATGGTTTCATATACGCCTACGGAATAGCAGAACTGAAGGAACCGGGCACACGCATCCATCTTTTTTCCATCCCCGGCAGTCAGCGACGAAATCCCCCACTGCACACTTCTGTCGTCCATTGCATAGACAGTCCCGTTCTTTCCAGGAAGAAAGAAGAAGCCCAGGCGGATCTGAGGATTCAGGTTCTCTATCTGCTGCAGCATCTGAGGCCCTGCATACACCATGACCGCCTGCCGGGTGGATATGGCCCTGGCTGTCTCACGGTCTGTCACTGCCCTGTACCGGGAATTGATATATCCCCGGCTGGCCAGATCACGGAAATCCCCCAGCATCTCCGCTGCCTTTTCTTTGGTCCAGCAGGCCTGTCCGTCCCCTGACGCAATGTAGTTGCAGAACAGGTAATTCCCCCAATATTTCATATGCCGGTCGCCGGCAGCTCCCAGGGCAATGGCATCATATCCTGATGCCTTAAGGGTGGCGCACACCCGAAGAAATTCCTCATATGTGCGAGGTGCGCAAAGTCCCAGCCGTTCAAATATCTCCGCATTATAAATCATCCCCAGGGTGGTGGTGTAAAGGGGAACACCATAGCATATGCCGCCGCAGGTACCGGGATTCTCCACCAGCGAATACACTTCCTCCGGCATGGGGGCCAGAAGCCCTGCCTGTACAAGGGAGTCCGTCTCCCTCAGCTCCACGATATCGTTAAACTCTCCCTGGGCAGCCAGCACTTCCAGCCGCCTGGCGTATGTCTGGTTTTCTGCTTCCGGCATGAAATACAGCTCCACCTTAATGTCCTGATTAGATTTCATAAAAGCTTCTGCCGCATTCTCCATTCCGCTCTTCCATCTAATGTCCCCTGATGAGCAGACCACCCGTATTTTCACCTCTGGGTCCTGACGGCCGACGGACCCAGGGGGCGCTGCGGGGCTGCATCCTGTCACCATAAACAACAGACCAGCCAAAAGAAGGATGCTGGCTGACATCCTGCTCACGGCTGGTCTGCTGTGGGATTTTGTGGTTTCAAAGCTTTCTTCCCGCCAATTTTTCTTTTCTCTATCCCTGGCTCTGCGGCCGGTTTTCTCTTCTGTACTCATCTGCACCCTTCCCATATTTCCCCCTAAAAAGCGCCCCGCACTGCCGGACCTTCCTGTATCCAGCTGCTTCTGCCGCTTTATATATCGTTACCGCCGCATATTGACCCGGTTCCTGAGTGGTTGGCTGTAATACGGATAAACGCATCCATCTCTTTTGTCAGCCACTTATTCCTGTTATAAATAACCTGCTGATACATGGCCAGCCTGAAGTCAGCCACATCAAGCACAGCCAGCTCCCCACGTTTTACATATTCCTGCACCGCAAACAGGGGAAGATATGATATGCCCCGGTTCTTCCTTATCATCCTTATGATGAATTCCGTATTGCTGATTTCCAAAAAGGGAGTGAGGACCATTCCCTGTGATTCCAGGAAACAATCCAGCTCCCGCCTGTAATTTTCATTCTTTTCCGTCAGGAAGAACGGCTCGTCCATGATTTCCTCCAGGCTGATTACCCTGTTCCCCCCAAGGCCGCAGGAGGGAGAAGCCACGAACACAATGGGTTCCCGGACTTCCATGACCTTATTCCAATTATCATTATACCTTGGCCGGTCCAGAATGTATATCAAATCCAGCTGGTTCCTCTCCATCATATCAATCAGCTGGTTGGGCGTGGAAGCAGTCACCTTGACCGGAACCCTGGGATGGCTGCTGCGAAAGGAATTCAGTATCTGGGGAAGCTTTGAAAAACACAGGGATTCCAGTGTTCCCACATGAAGGGGGCTGCACAGCTCCTCCTCGCTTTTTGCAAATTCCCTGGCACATTTTATATCCCGGATAATTTGGTTGGCATGGCCCAGAAACTGCCTGCCGGGCGCTGTCAGGTAAACCCGTTTCCCCATACGGTCAAACAGTTTTACTCCCAGCTCATTTTCCAAAAGGCGTATCTGCACGGTCAGGGCTGACTGGGTATAGCCTAAAACCTCTGCTGCCCTGGAAAAGCTTTCGGTCTGGGTGATAGTCACAAAGGTCTGCAGCTGTCTTAACTCCATTTAACTACCTCCTGACAATCTATGAATTTAATTTATTATATATATAAAATTCATGAATTTGATTTATTTATCCTTTATGATACAATGCACTTACGCAGAAGTCAATTACCTGGGTTCAATCAAGGATAAGCCTCTGCAGTACCATCTGCAAAAAAAGAAAAGGATGAGATTACATATGGCATTTATCAGTATATTTGACGTGTTGGGCCCGGAAATGATAGGGCCCTCCAGTTCCCACACAGCCGGCGCATGCTCCATTGCCCTGCTGGCCGGGAAAATGGCGGACAGTCCCATTACACATGTGGAATTTACCCTCTACCAGTCCTTTGCAAAGACCCATAAGGGCCATGGAACAGACCTGGCGCTCCTGGGAGGAATCATGGGCTTTTCCACAGACGACAGAAGGATACCCCTTGCATGTTCCGTGGCAGAAGAACGGGGACTCTCCTACCGTTTCATCACCGATGACACTGATTCGGACACTCACCCCAACACAGTGGATATCCGCATAACCTGCTTAAACGGGCGCACTTACTCGGTGCGGGGCGAATCCCTGGGAGGCGGGAAGGTACGGATCAGCCGCATTGACCATATAGACGTGGACTTTTCCGGCGAGTACAGCACACTCATCATCATACACCGCGACCGCCTGGGTGTCCTGGCCCATATCACCCGCTGTCTCAGCGAGGGATATGTAAACATTGCCTTTATGAAGCTGTTCCGGGAAACAAAAGGAGACAGGGCTTACAGCATCATTGAATTTGACGGAAGCCTGCCGGACCATATGGTATCACGGATTTACGAAAACCCGGATGTACAGGATGTTATGTTTATACCGGTGAAGGGAGAAAACGAAAATGGATTTTAAGAATGCAAAAGAGCTTCTGGACTTCTGCCAAAAGCTGAACTGTCCTATCTCAGATATCATGAAACAGAGGGAATGCACCTTGGCTGAGACCAGCCTGGAAGATATATATGCAAAGATGGACCATGCCCTTTCCATCATGCGTGAATCAGCCTCTTCTCCTATCCAGGAACCAAAAAAATCCATAGGGGGGCTTATTGGCGGAGAAGCCAGGCTGGCAGACCTGCACCGGGCCAGAGGAGCCGCCATCTGTGGCAGCGTTCTCTCCAGGGCAATCACTTATTCCATGGCAGTCCTGGAGACAAATACATCCATGGGGCTCATTGTGGCGGCTCCCACGGCCGGCTCCTCCGGCATTGTCCCCGGCCTGCTTCTGGCGCTCCAGGAAGAATACAGCATTCCTGACAGCAGGGTAATAGATGCTCTGTTTAATGCCGGCGCCATCGGTTACCTGGCCATGAGAAACGCCACCGTGGCAGGCGCGGTGGGCGGCTGCCAGGCAGAGGTGGGGGTTGCCTCGGCTATGGCCGCCTCGGCTGCCGTGGAGCTCATGGGAGGAACTGCAAAACAGTGTCTCAATGCCGCCTCGTCGGTTCTCATGAACCTGCTGGGCCTGGTGTGCGACCCCCTGGGAGGTCTGGTGGAATGCCCCTGCCAGGGCAGGAACGCCGCTGGCGCCGCTGTTGCGCTGACCGCTGCGGAGCTGGCCCTGAGCGGCATCCGCCAGCTGATTCCTTTTGATGAAATGCTCGCGGCCATGTACCGTGTGGGAAGACAGCTGTCCCCTGACCTGCGCGAAACAGCGCTGGGCGGATGTGCGGCCACGCCCACAGGGAAGGCGCTGGGGTGCAGGGCGTGTCCATGCAGTCCGTAATTATGCCAACTGTCCCATTTTATGGAATCCTTGGAACACGGGCCTTCCGGTGTAGAATTTTGGACACTCTATGCCGCGGAGTACCCGGAGGGCTCCAGCTGCAAGGCCCTCCATCTCAAACTCACCGGGAAATACACAGACCGGCGCTATGAATTTGGTCATCTGTGTGATAATTTCTACCAGATATTGGGAATGGGCCAGACCTCCTGTCAGCAGTATGCCGTCCACTTCACCGCACAGCACCGCGGCATAGGCGCCAATATCTTTGGCAATCTGGTAACCGGTGGTTTCATAGACAAGTTTTGCATACATATCGCCCTCGCCAATCCTTTGCTCCACCTCCAGAGCGTCAGCGGTTCCCAGCAAATCCGTCCAGCCGCCGGTCTTCATGATTTTATCCATCAGCTCCTTTTGCGTATACTTGCCGGAAAAGCACAATTCCACCAAAGATGCGGCCGGCAATGCGCCGGTCCTGGTAGGGGCCATTCTCCCCTCTCCTCTGGTTGAATCAGCCGTATCCACCATCTTCCCCTTTTCATGGGCAGTTACAGATATTCCGCCGCCCATATGTACCACTACCACATTAATATCCTCGTAACATTTCCCTAACCGGGCTGCATAACGTGCGGCTACCTCTTTCTGGTTTAGAGGATGCCCCCGGCTGGTTCTCTGGATATCCCCCAGCCCGGTGAGACGCGCCTCCAGGCGGAACTCATCAGTGCTGCTGGGATTGACCACAAAGCTGCGGCTGCCAAACTGTAAGCCGAAGTCCCTGGCTATCATAGGACCCAGATTACCCGGATGCTTACTTCCTATCCCCATGCTTCCGTGCCGGTACATAAGGTCGTTTACCTCATACACTCCACCTGTCATGGGAAGAAGCCCTGTACACCGCCCGGAAAAGGCATCTGTTTTTCTCAGGTCCACATGGTGTTCCTCCAATGCGCTGAGAATGGTCTTCTTCCGGTAGTCCAGCTGGTCCACAATCTCCTGGAATTGTTTCAGTTCGCTGACCGGATGGGACACATTTACGGAAAAGCGTTTTTTATCATTGTCAAACACCGCAACCTTGGTGGATGTGGATCCGGGGTTAACTGCAATAATCTGATATACTTCACTCATTAGAAAAGCTCCTTTGTTTTAGATGCAATCAATACGCCTAATGCAATGGAATATAATTTGGACTGAGGCGAGGCAGCCCTGGATGTCAGGATAATCGGGACCTTTGCCCCCATCATAACTCCGGCCTTGTCTGCACCGGCAAAATACTCCATGGCCTTGTTTAACATATTTCCCGCCTCAATATCCGGCACCAACAGTATGTCGGCACGACCGGCCACAGGACTGTCGACCCCTTTATGTTTTGCCGCCTCTATTGAAACCGCGTTATCCAGAGCCAGAGGACCGTCCACCAGGCAGCCGGGAATATCACCCTGTTTATTTTGCCGGGCCAGCTCTTTGGCATCCAGTGTGCAGGGCATTTTAGGATTCACCTTTTCCACGGCACATAGTACAGCAGCTCTAGGCATCTCATTTTCAAGAGCATGGGCAACCTCCACCGCATTCTTTAAAATTGCGGCTTTCTGTTCCAATGTGGGCGCGATATTCATGGCGGAATCGGTCACATAAAACAGACGGTCAAATCCAGGGACCTGCATTACCGCCACATGGCTGATTACAGGACTTTTTCTTAGGTTGTTTTCCTTATCCAGTACGGCGCGCATGATTAACCCAGTATCCACCATGCCCTTCATTAACACATCGGCCTTTTTATCTCTGACCAATTCAGCCGCCTTCATACAGGCTGATTCCTTATCCGGTACATCAATTACATCTCCCAGCTCCAACTCAATTCCGGCCTTCTGTGCAATATGGATGATACCTGTTTTATCACCTACCAGCAACGGCTTAACAAGACCATGTTCTGCAGCCAGATGCACAGCCGTCAGAACCGCCTCATCCTGGGCTGCTGCGACTGCCATGACAAGCGGCCTTGACTGGGCTGCAGTCCTCAAAACATCACCTAACGTTTTAATCATCACAAATCCTCCTTTTTCCCGGCTCCCTTCCCATAATCCCACCGGCGCAGCAGCACAGTACGGAAACCAGGATGCCTAAATACAATGAATCTATAGGCAGGGCCAGCAGCTTTCCCACCAGCACAGCGGCCGGTGCCAATACAATTGCCGTCAAGACCCATCTCTTGTTAATATCGTATTTCAGCCATAAGGCACAGCTCATGGGAACCAGCACCACGGACCCCCTGAGCCCCATGGATAAAAAGCCCAAATCATTAATGGTACTGCCGGGAACCAGGGACGCAACACACGCTGCGGTTACAAGGATAGCCCCAAGGATACCCCGTGTTGCTGCCAGCTCCTTTTTTTCATCCATCCTCTTAGTGGTCATACGTTGATAGATGTCCTTGATAAGAATGGTGGCCATTCCCAGTGAAAGTCCGGCCCCGCCGCCCACCGATGTAATAAGAAGGGTACCCAGCGCAATGCCTGCCAACAAGGGCGGCATGTAGTCCAGAACAAAAGCCGGAAACACCTGAATGGTGCTGGTTAATACCGGCAGGTCCGGTATTGCCATGCCGGCAGCTTTAAGGGTCTCTGCTTCTGCCTGCAGCATATAGTGGGAACGCATGAACAGCCCAATGCATATACCAGCGATTCCTAAAGGCGGAATCAGCATAGCGCTAAGCAGCGCCCCCCGTTTCGCCTTCCGGTCCGACTCCGCGCTCAAAACAGCCTGGGCATAGGTCTGGGTGGACAAAACTCCCAGCATCAGCGACAGACCGGAGCCAATATCCTTCATGGCTCCACGGGCAACCAGATTTCCATATCGGTCTGCCAGGTCCGCAGTATCTTTCAGGTTGCTCACACCATTTGCACTCTGCTGGACCAGACCAAGTCCGGTCCCGCAAAGCTGCTCTATGAGCTCCGAAAAAATCCCACCTATCCCATGGCTGACTGACAGAGCATAGACCATACCGACCAGAGAAGCTGCATACAACAGCACCAGCTTTACAATCCCCCCCATTCCAGCGCCCCAGGCGCCTCCAAAAATCACATAAAAACACATGATAATAATAGATGCCAGAGCCGCTGCCCAAACAGGAATGTGGGGAAACAGAGTAATGGCCAGACCGGAACACGCCACCACCTGAGCCAGCACACTGATAAATATACCGGTGGAGCACAATACAGATCCCAGGCTTCCGGCAGCCGCGCCATATGATCTGGAGATAATCTGTAACTCAGTGATACAGCCGCTGTCTCTTAAGGGTCTGGCGTACATCACGCCAAGAATCAGGCATCCGATTCCCGCCCCCAGGGTGAACCACCAGGCGGCCAGGCCGTAATGGAAAGCAAGCTGGGCTGTCCCGACCGTGGCCTGGCTGCTGACCAGGCTTCCCATAATGGTACCGCAGACCAGAAAAGGACCGGCCTTTTTGCCTCCATCCACAAAATCACTGGCGCCCTTTACCCTTTTTCCGGAAAACAGGCCCACGCCTACGATAAGAAACAGGACCAATGCAATACCTGCCGCTGTCCAGACTGTCATGATACAAACGCCTCCTTATCTCATTCAACCACACAGTGGTACCGGCCCGCTGTGGCACCCGTCCATATTTCTTCCTATTTCATATCCTGTCTCAAATGCCCTGATGTTTAACGCAACTGTCTTTTCCCCGCGGCTGCCGAAGAATTCCCTGATTGCGTTCAAGACTCCTTCTGCTGTCACCACCTTCAGAACTCCTGCCACGATTCCCAAAGTCACAATATTGGCCACTGCCGTATTGCCCAGCTCCCTGGATATCTTTGTGATATCTATTCCCTGCTGGGAAGCGCTGTACGCCGGGTCCGCCGCCACCTCATCCTGATTATAAATAATCAGGACTTCCGGCCCATACTTGCCTGCATACCGCTCATAGGCTGTCTGGGCCAGGCAGACAATTATATCCGGTTCTGTCACATCGGGAAAATATATCTCCTGGTCACTGATAATGACATCTGACTTTGCAAAGGTCCCCCGGGTTTCCACACCGTACTCGGATGAAAGTGTAGCCTGTCTGTGGTCATGAAGCACGGCTGCCTGGGCCATCAGGGTCCCGCACAGAATCAGTCCCTGTCCTCCTACACCGCTAATAATTATCTCATTCTGTTTTCCCATCACGCTTCCCCTCCCTTCAACTCATCAATCACATGCTGGTAAGCAGTGCTGTAGTCTTCCTGTTCCCGGTTTTCCATAATGCCGGTCACAAATTTTCCTTTTAGTTCTTCCCGATTCATTGAACTTGCCTTTGCATCTGAAACTGTGTTTTCTTTTATCCATTCCATCATGGCAGGCGCCTTTCCCAACTTATTAGAGCGTCCGTAATGCGTAGGGCAGGGTGATATGACCTCCACAAAGGAAAACCCTTTATGGGACATGGCCTGTTCAATCAGACGTTCCAGCTGGACCGCGTCAACCACAGTTCCCCTGGCCACAAAACTTCCGCCTGCCGCCTTCACAACATCGCAGACATCAAAGGATTGTTCCACATGCCCGTAAGGAGATGTCTTTGTAATTGCGTTCTTTGGGGTGGTGCCTGAATACTGTCCGCCGGTCATTCCATAGTTTAAGTTATTGACCATGATGGCAGTCACATCCACATTTCGGCGTGCCGCATGGATCAGATGGTTTCCTCCTATGGTTATGCCGTCCCCATCCCCCATCAGTGTAAGTACATGTAATCTGGGATTAGCCAGCTTGATTCCGGTGGAAAATGCCAGAGCCCGTCCATGGGTGCCATGGAATGTGTTTGTCTTCACATAGTCATCCGCCTTGCCCCAGCAGCCGATACCAGTGGCAACGACCGTGTCCTGGCAGGTCCAGCCCAGTCTGTCTATACTGTTCAGAATTGCATGTAATACAATGCCGTTCCCGCAGCCTGCGCACCAAAAATGCGGAAGCTTTTCCTCTAATAAAAAATCCTGCAGCATTATCTTGCAACCTCCTCTATTTTCTTCAAGATGTCAGCCGGTTCAATGGGCTTTCCATCCACACGGTTTACACCTTCCACCGGAATATGTTTCGGGTTCCTCATACGTATTTCACCAATGTACTGTCCCAGGTTCAGCTCAGGAACCACCACCGCCTCAGCTTGTTCCATAGCTTCCCTTATATCCTTTTCCGCTATCGGCCAGATTGTGACCAGCTGCAGAACACCAATGGGTATTCCCTGACTGCGGCCTTTCTTCATGGCCTCAAGAGCGGAACGTGCTGAGCCGCCATAGGCAATGATGACGTACTGCGCGTCCTTCATTGCATACTTACGGGTAATAGCAATTTCATCACGGTGTGACTCAATCTTATCTGATAGATGGCGGATCATCCGGTCTGCATTGTCCGGTCTGGCACAGGGATACCCCATTTCATCATGCATGCTTCCATTTACCTTAAATACATACTTGCTTCCATAAGCCGCAAGAGGCGCCAACCCCTCAGTATGGTCATATGGCTTATACATCTGCGGCGGACAATCCGGATGTCTCCGCTCCACTACCTTGATTTCCTCCGGGCTGCGGATAATCACCTGTTCCCTCAGATGGCCGATAATCTCATCCGAAAGAAATATGACCGGAGTGCGGTACTGCTCCGAATAATTAAAAGCTGTAATCATCAGGTCAAAGCAATCCTGTACCGAGGATGGCGAAAGCACAATCATGGAATGATCGCCGTGGGTACCCCAGCGCGCCTGCAGTACATCCCCCTGAGCCGGTTTGGTGGCCAGACCTGTACTTGGACCTGAACGCTGTACATCAATGATGACACACGGTATCTCACCCAACACAGCCACCCCCAGATTCTCTTGCATAAGCGACAAGCCGGGACCACTGGTGGCGGTATAAGACTTTTTTCCGGAGCAGGACGCTCCAATCAGGGCTGCCATGCTGCTGATCTCGTCTTCCATCTGTATATACACCCCACCCACCTGGGGCAGGCGGATGGACGAAGTCTCAGCCACCTCAGTAGATGGGGTGATTGGGTAGCCGGCGTAAAACCTGGCACCTGCGGCAATTGCTCCCTCAGTCATCGTCTCATTGCCCTGCATAAACCTTAATTCTCCCATAATCATCCCTCCTCAACCTTTACTGCAAAGTCCGGACAGCGCAGTTCACAAAGCCTGCATCCAATACAGTCTTCCTGCCTGGCCGGATATGGATACCCATTCTCATTCATTTTAAATACATGCCTGGGGCAGAACGCTATACAGATTCCACATGTCTTGCACCATTTCTGATTTATTGTAATCGTACTCAAGTTAAAGCCTCCTTTTTTATTTCTTGTTTTCATTATAGGTGATTGCTTTTTATTTGTAAAATTGATATAATAGAAATTATAATTCAAAAAAATTGATAAATAGAGGTGTGAATATGGAGTTTCGGAATCTCTATAGCTTTCTGCGCGTGGTAGAATTAGGAAGCTTTACAAAAGCCGCCCAGGAGCTCGGCTATGCGCAGTCCACCATAACGACGCAGATCAAGCAGCTGGAAGCAGAGATGGGATTTTCCCTGTTTGAGCATGTTGGACGCCGTGTCTCTTTGACTGTTTACGGCCAGCAGGTCATTCCCTATGTCAACCAAATCCTTCAGATTCAGGAGCAGATATCCTCCATCAGTCTGACAGCGCCTTCTGAAATACATGGAACACTGAAGATTGGTATTGTGGAGTCTATCATGAATTCCCTGCTTCTGACTAATATTAAAAAATACAGGGAACGTTTTCCAAATGTGATAATCCAAATTTATCCTGCCGTCACCAGACCTCTGTTTGAAATGCTGCGCCGTAATGAAGTGGACCTGATTTTTGCCATGGGTGACCAAATCAGCATGTCGGATTGTGTGTGTGCCTGCAGCCATGCCGAATCCTCTGTGTTCATCAGTGCGCCGGAGCACCCCATAACACAGATGAAGCAGGTCACTCTGGCCAAAGTCCTTGAGGAACCTATGATTCTCACCGGTGAGATTACTTTCCTGCGTCAGGAACTTACCAAAAAGGCCCGAAGCCTGGGTATAGAGCTATGCCCTGTAATCCAGACTGAAAGTTCCAGCATCATCATCAACTTAGTACGCCAAAATCTCGGCATATCGTTTTTACCGGAACATCTTGTCCGCTCCGCTTTCCTTAGCGGAAAAGTGGCAGTTCTTCCCATAACAGATTATGAGCTGCCCTTTCATGTACACATTTGTTATCACAAAAACAAATATCTAACGCCGCAGATGGCTGGTCTCATCCAACTGACCCAGGAATACTGGTCTGAAATCGACCGGTTAGATGATGGGGTCCGCCAGCATCCGTAATGCATCATTCCCTTTACGACAAAAAGCAGGAAGCCCTGGGTTCTTACGACCTTCCCGGGCTTCCCTCTTCTTTTATTCACAAACACACTCTTGTCTACATAAGTGTATAATCTCCCTGTTGTATCCAACCTTTTTTTCTCATGAACTCGGAGATAACAAAGGATAGCAGGGCAGGAAGAACAAAACAAATCAAAGCAAGTCCAATCCAGTCCTTTAATACCGGTGAGATTGCAGTCTCATTAATCAATACCGCTGCCTGGTCTGGTGAGAACCAGCCAGTCACCACACCGATTGGACCCACAAGTCCGCATGTTCCCATTCCGGATGAGATTGGTGTACCATTCATTTTCAGGCGAAATACACAGGTTGCTATAGGACCGGTAATCATCCCGGTAATTAAAGGCGGCAGCCACAAAACAGGCTTCTTTAAAATATTCGGCAACATGAGCATGGCAGCGCCTAATCCAATGGAAGACAGACCATTAACACGGTTTTCCCGGTAAGAACATACTGCCAGTCCCACCATCTGGGCACAGCATCCGGCTACCGCCGCTCCTCCGGCCAGCCCCACAAGGCTGAGAGCTGCGCAGATTGCAGCGGAACTGATGGGCAGCGTAAGCGCAATACCAACAATGGTTGCCACCAGCACCCCCATAAGCAGGGGCTGCTGTTCCGTAGCCCACATAATCATATATCCCACTGCGGATGCGCCGGCTCCAATGGGAGGCGCCAGAAAATTTGCCACCATAACACCTACAACAATGGTGACCGTTGGAGTAACCAGAAGGTCCACCGCTGTGCGTTTTGATACCAGCTTTCCAAAAAAAATTGCAATCAGCGAGACAAAGTATACTGCCAACGGACCGCCGGCACCGCCCAGTGCATTGGTTGCAAATCCCACCGTAGCCAGGGAGAACAGGACATATGGCGGACATTGCAGCGCGTAACCGATGGCCATAGCCATGGCAGCTCCCTGCATCTGCCCTGTATATCCGGATATCCCCTTGCAGAATTCACCCACTGACCCAGGTATGAACTTTCCGATTGTACCAATAATTGTGCCAATCAGAAGAGAGGCAAAAAGTCCCTGAGCCATTCCGCTCATTGCCTGGATAACAATGCGGTCAAAGGTGAGTTCTATGTTTTGTTCTTTTAAATAGGTTTGAATGTTACCTGCTGATGCCTTTGAATCTTCCAAGATGATTTTCCCCCTTCTAGTATAAAAGCCTGTCTTTTAGCGCAGTAAAGGTTTCGCGGATGCCTGCCAGCTGTTCTGGGAATATTTCACTCTTTACCACTGTTTCCATATTACCTGCCGCCGCCTGGACTGTTCCCCAGGGATCAATCACCATGCTACGGCCGATAAACGGGTTGCCGCGGCTGGCACCGGCGCAGCAGCAGCTCAGCATATAACATTGGTTTTCCATTGCCCGTACCGGATGCAGCATATTCCAACTCTCCACACGGGGATATGGCCATCCTGCGCAGTTAACCAATATTTCAGCTCCCATTTCCACCTCCTTGCGAAAGAGCTCAGGAAAGCGGATGTCGTAACAAATACTCATACCTATTTTGCCAAATTCAGTATCAATAACCACCGGCTTGTCACCGCGTTCCATATACTGGCGTTCGGCTGCGAAAAGATGCATCTTCCGGTATGTACCCAGCAGTCTTCCCTCCCGGTCTATCAGGCCGGCTGTATTATAACACTTATCCCCATCCTGTTCAGAAATGCTTCCTGTAAAGATATAGGATCCCAATTCTTTTGCCTTCCTTGCCAGACTGCTGAAGGTGGGACCGGTAAGCAGCTCACTCTGCTTTGCATATTCCTCATAAGCAAAGAAACCAATATTCCACAGTTCCGGCAGGACGATAAGGTCAGTTCCCTTTAAGTTATCCAGGATACCTTCCATACGGATAATTTTTTGTTCCTTACTTTCTTCATCATTAACCGCAAATTGTACAATTGCAACTTTCATACCTTACTTTTACCTCCTGAGCCCTTCTCCGGCTGTATCCGGGCAGATTCCCTATTCCCTTGGTCCACCCAATTTTAATTTGAGGAGGCTGCATTCCGGATCAATGGGCTTGCCGGGATCCTGGTAACGGAATTCCATTGTTGTGCATCCTAGAGGAATGCTGTAGGGACCATGCAGCATTCCTGGAAGGCGGGAACCATAGTAGCCTTTTGACATGGTCAGGTTTTTTTTGGTATCTGTCAGGTACCCATCCACAACATAAATCTCTTCACAGAAATCATGGGTCAGTACTTCCGGCATATCTGTCTTAGGCGGAAACTTTAAGAGGCGGGTATAGTTGCCAGTCTCAGGGTCATATGAGAGAATCTTCTCCATTGTCCCATTATAACCGCCCTCTACCAAACGCCACTCTCCAAATAAATCCACATCCCTGATTTCATACTCCTGTTTTGCCATAGTAAAATCCTCCTTTGATTTTTTTATATTATTCTCTTATTTCTGACTGAATCAGTCGCCCTTATACCAAGAAGAGACACAATTCAGTTCATATACATTGTTCAGCTTTCTTCCAAGAACCGGATCCTCCAGCTCGCTTTCAAAATACAGGCTGTAGTCAGCCTTAAATAATGCTGCAACGGTTCCTGAGTAAATAACAAGTCCTTGTGTGTCATCCGGATTCTTAAGAAGCTTTTTTACCCGTTCCAAAAGATCCATCGGATCCAGCATAGCTGTCAGCTTTGCTTCCTGGAGAACCTTCTTATCTCCGTTGTTTATTACCCAGCTTCGGATTATAATATCATCCCAGTGGCCAGCCACATCCTCCAAACGCCAAAGTTCACGGCTAATGGTATTTGGATAGATTTGCTTGGCCTTTGGTATATCCACCACTTCAAGCTTGCGGTCCGTGTGGTCGCTTCCCACTCCCACATAGATGGATTCCCCGTCACAGAGAAGTACGAATTCCACTTCTCCGGAGTGGTCTGTCTCATCCAGCACCTCAAATGTCTTCTCCTGTGTGATTTTACCGGGGAGCTTCACGAAGTAGACCGGTGTCTTGTCAGGCGCAGGAATGCCTTCTTCCTTCAGTTCATCAATGTGAGCTTTCACAGCGGCCTGGTCCCTGCCCGTGTATCCCGCATTGATAACGTACCTCTCCTCAAACTCGATGGTTCCTTCAGTGCCGTCCTTTTCCAGAATTTTGAATTTCAACATAATCATCACCTTTCCATAAATTTTTACTTTATTTTTTTAATTTTTTATAACTTTTGCACTAACTATAATATGAGTATAACGGTTATATTCAGTTTTGTAAAATTGATAGTTTTGAATTTATAATTCATTTTTTTCGATTGAACGCCCCCACCTGCAAGTACAGATATTGGGTCAAATACATTCAAAAGCCCCGGGAGCGCCAAACTCCCGGGGCCTTGCTTTTATTAATATTTTACGGTCGATTCTATCCCACGTCAGGGTACGTTCGGACACAGCGGCCAGCTACCCTTTCCGCCTCCATTTCCTCACTAAACGCTTCACCCCACTCTCTCCTCTGCTCCCTTTCAGCAGCCCCACTCCCAGATTGGCGCTCAGAAGAATTCCGGCAGAGCCTGCAAAAACATACACGAACCGCTTTACGCGTCCATGCCGGCCGCCGGAAGCAGAAGAACCGTCCCCTTCTCCCCCTTCCTGTCCGTCTCCCCCTGGCCCTGATTCAACCTTCCCGGCATTAGCCTGGAGCGCATCACCGGCTTCTTCCGTATTGTCTCCGTTTTCATCTCCAGGCATCCCCCGCCTTCCATATGCGTCTCTGCCCAGTCTGTTTCGTTCCCCAAAAAGTCCATACTCAGGATGGTCTGATGCAGACGCATCCCCTTGCGTTACCCGGGCCGTATCCGGCCGGATGCTGTCCGGCTGCCCTGTGGCAGGAATGCCAAAACCGCCTCCCCACACCCCGGCTCCTCCCGGACTGCCCTCTCCCATACCAGCCTGGTCTCCTGCCATCTCTCCTCCGCCGGCGCTATCTACCCCACCGGCGCCATTTACCCCGCCGCCGTTTACCCCGCCGACTCCAGGTCCTCCTGAGGCATTCCCGGAAACCACACCGCCCCTTCCGGATGTTCCCTGTCCGCCTCCGCCTCTGTTGCCCCCGGAACTTCCGTCGCTGTCAGACGACGGCTTTGTGGCTTCCGGCACCAGACTGACCTGGCATTTTACCGGATCGGAAGTCACAGTACGCACCGCATCCCCATCTCTTACCTTTAGCTGGATTTTCAGCCATATGGGCCGGTTTCCTATGTTGTATTTAAAGACAATATAATCATAGGCCTGGCCGGAAGCAGCATTTTGTTCCAGGTAGTTCGTATATTCCCCATCTTTCCCTGTCCATGCTGCCATCTCATAGCTGACCTGGTCAAAACTGTAATAAAGATACAGTCCCACTGCATTATCAGGAATTCCCGCAATCCGTATCCGCATCACTGCATAGCCGTCCGCGTCTGCTGACAGAATGTCTGCCGCTTTTATTTTCATTGACGTTCTGCTCTGCACCGCCACGTCCAGGGATGCCCGCAGATCGCTTGGGTTGCACAGGTTCCGGTCTGTCAGAGCCTCCTTGGAATAATTTCCCCATACCCTATACACACCCGCCCGGTTAAAATCCACGGAGGACAAGTCCCACTGCACCGGTAGTTCTGCCCACTCATATTTCCCATTGTCCGCCTGATAAAGCACAAGGTCATAAGCAGGATACTCCTCCTTTTTCGGCGGTTCTCCCTCCGCGCAGGCCACAGTGGGAACAGTGCTGTCGGGATTGGGCAGCAGCGGCCTTGCCGCAGGCACGTCCTCTCCCCAGCTTTCGCCGGGCGGATCTGAGGTTTCCGGCTCTCTATTTTCATCCCTGATTCCTCCCGCCAGATGAAAACGGGAGGAAATCTCGTATTTTCCTCCCGCTTGGACCAGGATGTGATCGGAATACAGGCTTTCATATGTCCCGCCCTGAGACAGAGACAGTCTGCCTCCGCTCTCCACGGTCATGATTTCCTTGTTTCCCATAAAATAAAGGTCCGGGTTGTCCACTGTCAACCGCCCTTTATTAGCGATACGGATGGTAAAATCCCTGGTGTTTAATTCCCTTCTCCGGCCTGCGTTCCCCTGTTCCATCCCCAGCTCCACCTTACCGTCTATCACCAGGTCCGCGGTAAGAACGGCGAATCCTCCATTGGCACTGTCTGATTGATACCAATTCAGTAAATCCTCCTTGCCTGCGATTCTCGCAATGGCAATGGGTCCCGCCAGACAGAAGGACTGTTTACCTGACAGTATGCCTGTGTTCACGTCTGATACGGCGATGAAACATAGTAAGACCAGAACCGCAATCCATGTTTTTCTTTTCATGTCTTTCTTTTCACTCCGGCTCCCCCTTTGCAATTTAAATCCCACCAATTCGCCCTGTCTGTTTCCATTTTATCATCCCGACATATTTCAGGCAATGTGATTCTGAAATGGGAAAGGCATGGAATATCAGGCTGTCTTGGTGGGAATTATATGATATCTGTAATGCATTCTCTTACAGATACAGGTTCATCTGATTGTTTCCATTCTGGAAACGATGGCTGTACTGGCGCACCATCCTGGAGAGCAGCACCATGGACAGTGAATCGGCACAGTCCATAAACGGGTTAAATGCATTGCCTCCATATGTCACTGTCACCAGGCAGGATTCATCCGCCTCAGACACCTCAACCGCAAAGCCCAAACGTATCTCATCCCCCATACGCCCCAGCAGTGTCTGGACACACAGTTCCTCAAAGATAAGTTCAATATTGTTGATATGCCTCTGGGAAAGAATCTGCCTGCGTCCAAATTCCTCAATGGCCGTATTGATTTCGATGTAGTCAAAACGCCGGGATGTAATCTCCTGTTCAAAGACTTCGAGCCCTTTGACAAAGGCCCTGGTACGCTCCTTTTTTGGATGGCCGAAAATCTGTTCCGGAGGACCGTCCTCATATAGTTCTCCCTGGTCCATATAAAAGATGCGGGAGGAAACATCCCAGACAAATTTCATCTCATGGGTAACAATCAGCATGGTGAGCCCTTCCCCTGCCAGGGCGCGTATGACGGAAAGCACCTCACCCGCCATGGCAGGATCCAGGACGGATGTTGGCTCGTCAGGAATGCTTCCGTGCTCCCGGTAAATTCCACCTGCACCCGGGCATCCTGATTCACCAGGTCTTGTACTCCGGGCCCCCTAAAATGGAAGGCGGACCCTCTGCCCCTTATACAGCCAGTAAATCAGCCCATAGAGTACCAATGGCATAGCCATACCGATATAATCATAATCTGACTGAATCAACAGGTTGAACAGGGCATGCATGGTGATGGAAATGGACAGAAGCCCGAAGGTTCCGGTGTAGAACAGCTTTTTTTGTTTTTTAACGTATGTGATTCCGGTTCCCGCCACCACGGTGCACAGTCCGTGCATCAGGCTGGCGGAGAAGCCTCTTGCCGTGGCCCACAGTACGGTTACCGATCCCACGTTGTCAATTAAGATCATGGAATTTTCCAGAATGGCAAAGCCCACGCCCACCGCCATGGCAATCGGGAGCACCCTGTTTCTCCGGTCATCCAGTAAAACCGCGTACAAAAGCACCGGCATTGCCTTGAGCAATTCCTCCGTCATGGGCGGAACCAGCTCGGAAAAGCTTCTGGCGCTCAGTCCTGTCATGGGATACACGATGGTATTGATTTCATAGGCGGACAGGGCTGTGACGGTCCCCAGAAGCATAAAACCCACTATGCAGCGCGACCTGATCTCCAGCAGCGGAAGCATCAGAAGCATGGGGATGGTCAGGCAGAGAAATATTATATAAACCATTTGCGCACCCCCATTTCGGCCATTGGCAGCAGCGTCATAAGAAGCACCGACGACAGGACAGACCCGGCCGCCCGGATATCCAAACCAGAACATGCAGGGGCCTGTAAAAGGACCTGCACCATGCAGAATACGATGACACAGGCATTGTAAGGGCGCATCACCCGGATGATTCCCAAATCCACATCCGGCAATATCAGGTGCTTGATGGAAAAATACAGGGTCGGGGCAATGGGCAGGCATAGGAGGGCATAGGTCAGGCAGGCCCCGTCCCCCAGGGTCCGCACCGAGTGGGCAAGCAGCACCAGCACCAGAAGGGGACCGGAGGCAGCAGCCAGCCTGTATCCCCGGTATCTGGCCTCGCCGCCGTCCGCCAGCCGGTTCATAGCGCCATAGTAGGAGGACAGCAGGAAGAAATAGGTTCCCATGTAACCCAATATTCCCACATGAAATCCCTCCGGTTCATGGCCATAGACCAATGCATAGCCGGCTGTGAACAGGGTTCCCAGCAGATAACTGGCCATGGCGTAGAGAAGGAGCTTAAAAAAGAGGGGCTGCTTTCTGCGGATACACTCCCATCCCCCGTAGAGTACGCACACCAGGGCGGCTGCCAGCTTCAGGCCGGTCACGAATGGGCCTCCTTCCCGGATCCCGGACCTTTCTTTTTGAGAATTCCCCACATAACAGCCATTCCGATGAACACGCCGATTATCATACTGGTAGCAATGGGCGCTGTATTCACAGCTCCTCCATGCTGGGAAAAAAGGCTCTGTCCCCTGGTAATGCCCTGGAGGGGCTTATACCCGCCCTGAAGGGATGAGGAGGCTCCCTGGCTGTAACTGTTATACTCTCCCATAAGCTCCTGCATCTTTACCATAAGGGACTGAACCTGTGCGCCGGTTTTTTCTATATAATCCTCCAGGCCCCGTATAACAGACTTCCACTGGTCCGACGAATACAGAAGGCCCTGGTTTGACTTGGGGTACGATATCTTATTGGTATCCATGTAGAACTTCATCGTATCCGGCATGGCAATGCTTTTTCTGGAGCTCTCTGCGCTTTTTTGTATCTGCCGTGCCTGGGATAAAAAGCTGCCTGCCCTGTTCTGATCCTCCTGAATGCGGTTTATCTCATTCATATAGGGCGTCATGGTATCTTTGGTGCTGTTGGCCAGTTGTATCTGTAGCCTGGCCAGCTCAAGATTTATATTGGAAGAACTGCCTCCCCCAGAGTCCGTGCCACCTGCCCCTACCATAGCCCCGGTCATGGACGCGCCCCGGCTTTCTCCTTCCTCTGAATCAAGCCCCGGACCGCCCACGTCCATTGGCTTTAAATCCTCCACCAGCTTCTGCACATCCTCCCACGGAGCGCCTTCCTGTATTTTGTCCAGTATATCCCCGGAGGCGGCAATGCGTTCCGCTATTTCCCTTAGAATCTGATCCTGGTCTGACTGTTCCGACCCGTAGGCAGTAAACGATATGAGCGTCATGGATGCCATGCAGGCAAGCAGACATTTCCTGATATTTATCTTCATATTTTATCTTCCTCTCTCATGACCCTTCTTCCTTTGCCCAATGGGTCAAAGACGTTTCATCAATGTCAATATATTACAGCCGTCCCTGTATTCATAAACAACATCATCCATGGACTTCTTCACCATGAGGATTCCCAGTCCGCCGATGTCCCGTTCCTCAGCGGAAAGGGTGGTGTCTGCATCCGGCTTGGCCAGGGGATCAAATGGCTTGCCGCTGTCTAAAAACTGAATGGTTACCTGCAGGGGATTTCCTCCCACCGCACACCGCACCGTGGCCTGCCCGATTTCGGGGTGGTATGCATACCGGGCAATATTGACATAGATTTCCTCCACTGCAATGGAAATCTGCATCTGAATCTTCATGGAAACCCCCTGTTCCTCCAGCGCCTGTTCCACAAATTCCTGTACATGCTCCAGTTCCTCCAATGCGGCCGGTACCGTCAACTCCATCATAGCGCTCCCTCCTCTGCTGGCTGTCCCCTTTTTTCTGACAGCTTTAACTTTTCTGACAGCTTTAATGCAAGCATGGTAATATCGTCAAACTGGGGCGCGTCCCCTGCAAAAGCGTCTATATCCGCCTTTACAGCAGGAAGAAGTTCTTCCGGCGCAGCGTCCTCATGAGCGGCAAGCACAGACAAAAGCCGTTCTTCACCGTAGAGTTCATTCTCCCTGTTGGCGGCCTCGGTGACGCCGTCTGTATAGAGGTACAGCGTACTGCCGGGAGACAGGTCAATTTCACCTGACTTATACCGGATTCCCTCCATTCCGGCCAGCACGAATCCCGGCCTCAGCTTCATGTATCCGAAGCTGCCTCCTGCCTGACGCACCAGCGGCGGGTTATGGCCCGCATTGACATAAACCATATGCCCGGTGGCAATTTCCAGAACCCCCATCCATGCGGTGACAAACAGCCCTTCCTCGTTGCTCTCGCAGAGCTGGGCATTTACCTCGCCGAATACCTCAGCCGGGGTGGCGCCTGCCTGGGTGTGGTCCTTGATCAGCGTCTTTGCGATGACCATAAACAGGGCAGCCGGCACACCTTTGCCCGACACGTCCGCGATCACCACTGCCAGATGTCCCTGGTCCACCAGAAAGAAATCGTAAAAGTCTCCCCCCACCTCCTTGGCCGGCTGCATGGTTGCATAGATATCAAATTCCGACCGGTTTGGGAAGGCCGGGAAAATGCCCGGCAGCATGCTGGCCTGGATATGGGTGGCCACGTCCAGTTCCGCCCCGATGCGTTCCTTTTCCGCTGTCACAGCTGACAGATTCTCAATATAACTGTATAGCTCATGGGCCATGTGGCTGAAGGCTTCCCCCAGCTCCTCTATCTCATCCCCGGTCTTTACGTCCACATGGAAATTAGAAAGGTCATCCATCTGTTCGCTGACAATGGTCCTCGCCGCCTGACTCAGGCGGTTTAAGGGCCTTAAGACCGACTGTCGGATAAAGAAAAAATATCCCACGATAAAGACAAGGAGGACTGCCAGGATGACCAGCACCACCGCGGCTGCGAAGCTCCCTATCTGCCTGTTAATCATGTCCATGGAAATATCCACGCAGGACAGGGCCACTGGCCGGTCTGAAGAATCCCGAATAGCCACATAGGCGGAAGCCAGATAGCCGTACTCCTCATTATCTGTTATGAGAATGGTGTCCTCACCATCCGGATGCAGATAAGCGCCCCGCATGATTTCCCTGCCGCCCTGATAATAGTCGTCCACATCCCCCAGTCTGCATACTCCCTCCTCCCCCGTCTTTCCCACATCCCATATATAGTACATATGGTCCTCGCAGGGGATGACCACGTAAAAATACTTGATGCCTATAGTCTCCTTCATATACAGGAGATAACGGCTTACCTGGTCGTAGTAGCTGTCTGTCTTTCGTGTCAGCGCATAGTCCTTAATGGTGTCTCCGTCAATATACTCCGCAGCTATCTTAGCCTGGTCAAAGGCCATCTTGGTGTAATATGATTCCATGCTGCGGCGGTACTGCCGTGTGATGACAAGACACAGGGTTATCATCAGGACCACGGTCATTGCAATCAGTCCTATAAGGAACTTAAGCTGCAGCTTTCCTTTTTTTCTGCTTCTCATCACGCCTATTCCTCCCACACCGGCACCAGGTCCAGACGCAGATGCCCGTCAGCCACGCCGTACAGCACCCTGTTTTCACGGACAAACAGATTATGGCTGTCATCCTGCCCCAGAAGCACGCTTCCTGCCGCAAATCCATCCACATAGCAGGAACGTCCGTCTATGCACACCGTAGTCATCTTATTGAAGCACCGGTACACCCCTCGGGCTTCCTCCACCGTCATGCTGTGATTCAGGGCCAGCGCCTCCTTCTTGGGACGGTTCCAGTAGGGAAGCTTCTCCTTCTGGGGCCTGGCATTTGACCATACCCTGTCAAAATCCTCCATCAGCTCTTTTACCATGGAAAGGGCCTGGCGCCCGCTCTTTAAATAAATATCCACGCTGTCATTACCCGGCTGTATGTCATACTTCCTTTGGGCCAGGATGTCCCCCCGGTCCAGGGACTTTGCAATCTTATGCATGGTCACGCCGCTTCTCCCCAGCCCGCGCTCCATGGCACACTCAACGGGATAGTAGCTGCGCCCCTCAGGAAGCAAGGAGCTGTGAATGTTGACGCCGTAAAACCGGCTGTCATCCGGCACAGGAATTTTGTGGCTGTATTCCGCCACAAAAAACAATTCACAGCCCTCCTTTTCCATATAGGAGAGCATCTCATCTTCTGTGATCTGTCCATAACAGACAGGTATGCCTGACATGTGGGCAAGCTGGACTACATTATGCTCATTAAAATAGTCCTCCTCCATGTGGTATGTATATAACGCCAGAATTTCATGGTTCAGATGCAGGTATTCAAAAACGTCCAAAAACACATCTGACCCAAAATATACTATTTTCACTTTAACCTTCCTTTTTTATCCTTCTTAATAATATCCTTCTTATATATCCTTCTTAATTTATAATAATACCGTCCTGATTTACCTTGCAGCCGCCAACCACGGCATTCACTGCCATGGAACCGTCAGCGTTAAAATACCACCAGTGTCCGTTCACATTCTTCCATCCGCCGGAGAACATAACACCGTCGCTGCCGAAGAAATAGATTTTCCCGTCAATCTGCCGCAGACCCGTGTACATATATCCCCGCCTGCCGTCATACAGCTTGTGCAGATAATACCATTTTCCGCCAATCTCAATCCATCCGTCCTTCATATAACCCTTAGGATCGAAATAGTACCAGTCGTAACGGCCATTGTAATACAGATATGCCCAGCGGGCGCTTGGCCATGTGCCGTTGCTGTAGGCGTACCACCATCCAGTGTCATTCTGCATCCATCTTCCTTCCCTGACAGTACCTGAGTCATGTTCAGCCTGTACCGCTCCTGCTGTTTCCTCTGTTTCCTGGGTATAAGCGATTGCGTAGGTTGAAAATTCATCCGCCCTTATGGTCAGTGTATGATGTTCCTCCTGATACGTATTGTCCACAGCAGATACTGTTCCCCCATGGACCTTATATACAAAGTAGGGCGCCCTGTTTCTTATCTCCTCAGGGAGCGGAATCACAATCGTGAGTTTTTTGCCTTTCAGGTCCGGTACAGGCGTCTCATGATCCCCTGCCGTCACTCCGGCGGCATTTTTTACGGTCTTTAACACCTGCAAATCCAGATACATGCCCACCTGCCCGCCGGGAGCCATCTCCTGGGCAATGCGTTCTGCATCCTGGGCCACTTCATTTCTAGGTTTATTCTCAACCCGGAGCTTGAACTCCACAGTACCGCCGTCCCTGACTACATCTGCGTCAGATTGTGTATACAATTCACTGTGAAACAACTCATTTAATCCGCCGGCCACAACTTCCGGAGTATCCTCAGTGGCAATCTCAATTATGCTTTGTGTCTTTCCTATGCTCATCTGTATACCGGCCACACTGTTCCCGCTTTTTATCTCCACAATCTGCGTAACGCGGTAGTATCCGTTATTAGCTACCAGATTGTAGAATCCGTCAGGCAGTCCCTCAAATTTGAATTGTCCCGGTGACTGAAGGGGACCTGCCCCGGCCTGGACCGTATTGCCCCGCTCCAGCGTTACATAAATCAATGTATCCGCCATACCGCTGTTGTCCGTCACAGTACCGCTTATTTCACCCAGGGGACCGTTTAAGGCGGCAGTCCTGAAACGTACTAATTGTTCATGGGTTTTTATTCCTCCCCCACCGTTTTCCTCATATGATATCTGCATCTTCACCTGATAATCCGTCTCCGGATCCAGTCCTGCCAGTGCTGCTTTTACAGAGACTATTTCCATGTCCGAATCCTGGCTCAGCTCATGGTTTACAATCTGGTATCCATCTTCTGTTCCGGCTTTTTTATAGCTCACCGTCACCTCTTTTAACGGTACATTGCCCAGTAAGATGATTCCCTCCAGCATGGCGCTGTTTGGGGTGATATCCTTGGGCGCTGACAGGCTGAGTACAGGATTGTGTACTGACTCCACTAAAAATCCGCCTGGTATGACTTCCGGCATTACCTGGTAATTGTCCGCATCTCCATTGACCTGAATCTGCGTGATTCTTATATCATAGCTTCCCGCCGGGGCCTCCTTTGCATTGCCCTCGCTGGAAACAATAAGCGCTGACCTGATGGATGCTTTTACAGCATCTGTAAGGCCTTCATCTCCCGGCCATGTAACTATAAAGCCGCTGTCGCCAATGGGATCCGACTGATATACTTTGCGCCCTGATACTGTTATGGAAACCGGCTTAGGTTTGATGATATAAGATATGGCAGTGACAGAATCCTCCGTCAGCTCATATTTTTGCGCACCGCTCTCCGTAAGCGCGAATACGGCAGTATAAGAGCCTGCGCTGACAGGCGCATGGCCGACCGGTACGGACTGCCCGCTGTCTGTGGTCCGGGTATAATTTACGGTGTAATCTTCTTCCGTCAGGTCCGCCCCAGCAGAAACAGCAGAAGCTGCCTTTTCCTCCCCTGAATAGACCAGGTCAGAAGGCGCTGACAGGGTAACCGTTACATCCACTATCGGCGCAGCACCGTCGATACCCGCTGTAATCTGTCCGTTTTCAACGACTATTTCTCTTGTTACAGCCTCGCTGATAGCGCCCGCGTCATTCATAATCCATACATTAACAATGTAGGTACCGTCATCCGGGAACTCGGCTTCCCCAATCACCCCTGTGATGGTCTTCTCGCTGCCGTCAGCCAGTACACTGGCCAGATTCCTCTCCTCCTGCTGGGGCTGCCCGTCCTTTTTAATGGTATAGTAAATGGAATCAGTCCGCCCTGCTTTATCCGTAACCCTGGCATCTACCTTAATGCTCTTTTTTCCTTCTGCCTCCAGCGTAAAGCTGAACGGGTCTTTTGAAAGTACAGGCGGGTCCGCAATTTCCCCAACTGAGAAAAGAACAGAACGCGTAATACGTTCGCCCGGGGAGAGCTCCATATCTTTCCATGAGAAGGCCAGGCCGCTGTCACTTCCGATTAGATCGTCTGCACTGGTATCGTTAAATTGATTACTCTGTCTGTCGCTATAGTATCCAAACCACATGGTAGATATATCATCCGCCCCCGGCGCCTTTTTACATGCCAGTGAAAACTGCTGCTGACTGCCTGGATCCTCCATCCTAAATCCCGTTCCGGTTCTGTAAATAGATGCTGCGTCATTGCTTCCAATCTGAATATCTGCATTTACCCCAATACATACCCGTTCCATAGTCTTATCTGATACATTTACCAGGGTATGAGTCACCTTCAGATATTTTCCGTCGCTCACAAAATCAGCGGAAATCCCTGCTGCCAATATCTCTCCTGATTTCAGCTCAACAAAAACCGGTTCACGTTCCAAATTTTTAATGGACGTGCAGTCCGAAAATTTTGTAGGTTCCTTACCTGCGCAGACCCCCAGGTAATATCCGTTGTTACTGTAGGTGGTTTGTACATTCTTACCATCTTTTATTCCATGTACATCGTAATTGTCTGCTGATGCAGAAAGCCGGAATGATAGAACACCATTCTCTGTCTCCACAGGTTCCAGCTCATGGCTCAGGTCTGAAGAAAATGTGACTTTGATACGGGGATACTCACTCTTGCATACATCATACAACGCTCTGCCCAGTTCCAATTGATCCGTTCTGATAATAACAGAACCGGATCCTGTGATACTATTTGCAATCCCCTCAGGAACCCCTGTATTCCGGGGCAGAGAAACCACCAGCCTGCTGCCGGTCCCCAGTGCATTGCTCCCAATAGAGGTTACACTCTCCGGCACGGTTAATTCATGTAACTGTCCACATGCGTTAAATGCATTTTGACCTATACGTGCTGCCTGACCCAATTCCACAGAACAAATGGTCTTCGGAAAGATGGAACCAGACGAAACGTCCGGCATATCTGCTATCTTTTCTTTTTCTACTGAATCACTCATAATAAATGTCTGGAGTGATACCATATTCCGCAGATAATGCCAATCACTTTCCGAAAAAGTACCTCCCAGAATCTCCAGGGAATGAATATTGTCAGAAGTCTGATCCTTCAAAGCGTCTTCCAGTCAGTTCCATACCGCCATCAACCCTGATGCTGATAACTTGTTCCTCTATCGTATTCACCAGTTTCATATTGCTGAAAAATGTGTCCAGGTCCATCAGCTTCCGGTACAGCTCCGAATCAAATTCATCCTTCTCATCCTGGCTGAGCGCATCATATGCCTTCTTTGCTTCTTTCTCCTGCTCCATTATTCCTTGGATATCGGGAATCTGGGATGCCGTGGCCACACTTATCCGCTCAACCAACTCCACTATTTCCTCCGCTGACGGAAGCGCTTGGATTTTCTCATAAACAGATTCCATGGCGGAAGTAGGGTATATAATCACAGCATCTGTAATTTCTATAAAAATCATTGGCAGCTCTGTATCCATATCATAACGGCTGCTTATAACGGGTATGTAGCAATAGGTGGTTCCTGCTTCATCCTCGGGGGAGTAAGCGTATTCTCCCTCATCCGGTTCCCACGCCTTCACCGTTATCTCAGTCCACTGGTTATCCGTTTCTTCTGTGTTACTGTTCTCTGTATTCCCGGACTCTGTATTCCCGTCTTTTACATTTACCTTTTCCGCTGCGGTCTCTGTATATGCTTCAATACTTCCCGTTTTACCGTCATTCTCAGTAACATCCGCACCTGTATCTGCATTCTCCGGCAGACCTGCCCATGGTACCATCTGGCCCATAATCACAACAGAATCTCCAAAATCATTATTATCCGTACTGTCATAGCCATCAGCATTGCCGGTAGATGTAGATATGGAAGCCCCGGAATCATCAGAGCTGCCACTGTCTGCTGATGCGCCATGTGATGTATCCTGGTTGCCTTCCGGCACCGCTCCTTCTGACGAACTCTGGTTCCCTTCCGGCTTTTCTCCTCCCGACGGACTCTGGTCTCCTTCCGGTGTCTCACCTTCTGACGGCCCCTGGTTCTCTCCCGGATCCTCTCCCTCCGACGGATTCTGATTCTCTCCCGGCTTCTCACCTTCCGACGGCCCCTGATTCTCTCCCGGCTCCTCACCTTCCGACGGCCCCTGATTCTCTCCCGGCTTCTCACCTTCCGACGGCCCCTGATTCTCTCCCGGCATCTCACTTTCCGACGGCCCCTGGTTCTCTCCCGGCTTCTCACCTTCCGACGGCCCCTGGTTCTCTCCCGGTGTCTCTCCCTCCGACGGCCCCTGATTCTCTCCCGGCTTCTCACCTTCCGACGGCCCCTGGTTCTCTCCCGGCTTCTCACCTTCCGGCTGACTCTGATTCTCTCCCGGAGTCTCCCCCTCCGACGGATTCTGGGGTTCTCCCGGCTTCTCTCCCTCCGATGGATTCAGGTTACCTTCGGGCATCTCCCCCTCTGACGGTTTCTGGACCCCATCCGGTACGGTCGGTGTTACGGCTGACGTTGGCTGTTCCGGTTTTTGTTTCTCAGCATCATCCCGGTATGCCTTTACCATCAAAGTATCGGGAAACAGCTTTTCAAATTCCTCCTGGCTGGTTCCTTCAGGCACCTTCATGGAGGAGAGTTCCTCCGGCAGTTCCTGGAACTCGGAAATAATTATTTTCTTTCCTTCCTCTTTTTCGCCCTCTGCCAGGCCTGTTATCTGAATGCTGCTGCTCATTACCATAATGGCCATTACCAAACTAATAGCTCGTTTCTTTCTGTTGTAAATACGCATCGCGGCTCTCCCTATCATTTAAGTCTGATTACAGAATACATGGTTTCCAATCACGCACTGTATATGTCCATTTTCCTTTTCCAGGGAAAAATACATGGTCTTAAAAGGCAGAATCTGTGTTTCCCCATCCAACACTGCTTTTACATTCCGTTTCACACGCTCCGAAGGTTTCGCAGCGTCCATATTCCTGTTCTTCCATGTGACGAACTGACTGCACCCATTGTCTTTCTGGCTGAGCACCTCATAAACCGTATCAGGAAACTGGTCGGAATACATCCGGTTCAGAATTACCTCCACTACAGCCTGCTGTCCCCTGTCCGGTTCCGCGCCTGCCTCCAGCATGGTGATTCTTGCAATCATGTCCAGCTCTATCTCATCAAGCTGTATTCCCCACCTGTTTTGTGGGCTTCCTTTGTTTCCCGCAGGTTTCTCTCTTTTCTTTTGTAATTCTCCTTTTGCTATAGAGCAAATTGTCTCCGGAACACGGATCCCGGTCACCATTTTCCCATATTGGCCATTCACATCCGCCCCGTCCAGCCCAAACACCGTCATAGCATGAATTGTGAATGACAAAATCACTATGAAAGACAGATTGACTCCCACAAACTTTTTCATCGGTTATTCCCCCGGTATTCTGTCTTTTGTATGTTTCACCGGCCCGAAGACCTATATTTTCACCACCAGAGAATTAAAACCGCCGTAACGCCGGTAAAAGAACTCCTTTGCCTTACTCTTGATAACCCTCACTCCCATGGCATCCATATCAAAACCGCCTTCCTGGCTGACACGGCCCGTCTCCAGGGCAAAGGGGTCAAAATATCTTGCAGTGTCCCGGATATGGAGGACAAATTCCCCCTGCTGCCCGGCCACCAGTGTAATCTCGATGCATACGTCATCCCCGCCTCCGTCCCGCAGAATTACAACACATAATTCTTCGATGGTCATGGTCACGTAATACGTCTGTCTGGGACTGGCCTCCCATTTTTCACAAAATGCCCCGGCCTCCCCTGTGACCAGGGTCATATCCTGGTTTCCCTGGTTGACCGTGCAGGTGTAAACCCTGGATCCGTCAAATTCCTCCGTCCTGCCCCGGCCCGCTATAAACCGTATTATCCACAATCCCAGTGAAAGTACCTCAACAGCCGGGAACATCCACCAGAACAGGTCCATTCTCAGGAATGAGAAGAACAATACGCCGGGTATCAGCACAATGGCGCCCCGCAGCGACGAAATGATAAGGCTCTCCCGCTCCTGATTGCAGGACTGGAAATATCCGGCCAAAAGAATGGATATACCGGCAAACACCGTACCTGCGCAGTAAAGCCTGAGGGCTCCTGCCCCCATGGCGGCAGCCGCTGCCTCACGCAGCCCGAACAGGGTGCATATGAATTGAGGAAACAGGAAAATCAAAAGAGCTGCCAGGCATCCCGCGCTGCATCCATACCGAAAGGCGTATCTGCGCACATTCCTCATTCCCTCCCCGCGGTGCTCTCCGCAATAGGTGCTCACCATGGGCTGCATAGCCCTGGTGGTTCCCTCGTAAAGATAGAGAATCAGATAGGAGGCATTCTGCAGCATGTCAAAAACAGCTACAGACGCCTCATTCCCGGCACGGATTAGGATGTTATTGCACAGCAACAGGAAAATAAGCTGGTACAGATACTGGACGGAACTGGAACATCCGTCTTTAAAGGCCCTGGCTGCAGCCCCCGGCGCAGGACGGACAGGCCGGAATTTTAGTATATGCCTTCCTCCCAGGATACCTGGCAGATAGCACAGGATGGCAACTGCCTGGCCAATCATGGTGGACAAGGCTGCTCCCGCTGTGCCGTATCCCAGTATCAGCACAAACAGGATATTGAAGCCGATATCAGTAAGGTTGCCTGCAACCGAACCAAGACCGGCTATCTTCTCATTGTCATCATTACGCAGATAGTAATTGAGAATATTAGACATATAAAAAAGAGGTGTGGCTGAAACCAGCACCACCAGGTAGCTTCTGGTGGCTTCAAAAAGCGGTCCGTCATCCGGCACAGTGCCCAGGATAGCCAGAAACGGCGTCATGAAAACATTTCCCAGTATTCCTGTCAGGATACTAAATGCCAGAGCCCCTGTCACCACCTGGTTAAAGCTGTCCACTGCCTCCCCGGGCTTTCCCTCCCCCAAAAGCCTGGAGTACCTGACAGAACCTCCCAGCCCCAGCCCATGGGCAAACATGCAGTTAATCATGTAAACCGGAAGAATCAGCGCGATGGCAGCCAGACCCACGGCTCCCATTCTCTGGCCCACCACAACCGCGTCCGCAATATCACTGAGCGCCCATCCTGCGGAGGAAATGATGGCGGGTCCCCACATGCGCCGGAATATTCTGCCTGTAAAGCGGTCCCTGTTTTTCATTTCCCTTTTTCCACTCCCTTTTCTCTCATTCAATGGTCAGGATATCCGTAAATCCCGTGACCTCAAATACTTCCATGATTGTCCCGCACACATTGCGTACCGTCATGGTTCCCTGCCTGTTCATCTGCTTCTGGGCCGCCAGAATCACCCGCAGGCCGGCGGAAGACAGGTATGCCAGGCCTTCCATATCAAGCACCAGTCTGTCCACACCCTCTAATCCGTTTTTAATCACAGTCTCCAGCTCCGGTGCTGTTGTGGTGTCCAGACGTCCCTCCAGCTCCAGAGTCAGGCAGCCGTTATTTTTTGTGGTTGTGATTGTCATTATCATTTCCTCCCTGTCATTCTTCATTTTTCATAAAACCGAACCTGGTATCCACTCTGTTTTCCATGCAGCGGCAGATACTGCTGCGTATATGGAGCTTTGTGGATTTACGGAAGTCGGCATACCTGCAGTACCAGCACTCCCGCACAGCAGGCATGCTCCGGCTGGTCCCGGTAAAATACGGACAGCTGTAATCCTCTGTCACAATCGGGTAGCCGTCATCTGTCACGCCAATCACCGCTCCCCGGATTTTCTTTTCCGACATGGCCGCACACTCCTCTTTCATAAACATGATTTGCAGCCAAATGTGAAACAGCATCATCTGACCACGGAACAAACATATCACAGCCTTTAAAAGGAATGAGGGATGCAGGACAAAAAACGGTTTTTCCGGGATAATTGACACCGGACTGCCCACCCCTGCCTTTAACACGGTGTGGCTTCCTTCCATTCCAGGGCCAGTACCACCTTGACCGTGAATTCATCATCGGTGTGGCTGACCGCACAGTAGCCGTGGTAGCGCTCCGCCACATGCCGGATACTGTCCAGTCCCAGTCCGTGTCCGTTTTCCTCCTTTAGGGTAACCAGCCGGTCCCCATCCCATTTTACCCTTCCGTCATAGCTGTTTCTGATTTCCATAATCAGGTTATGCCCTACCAGGCGGGCCAGCAGCGAGATATACCGTCCGGCTCCACGGCCCTGGCGTTGGCATGCCTCCACGGCGTTCTGCATGGCATTGCCCAGCACCGTGCACAAATCCACGGGAGTACAGGGCAGGTCAGGAGGAATCTGGGCGTCGCAATTGAACCTGATCCCCCCGTTTCTGGCCTGTTCCCCGTAATATTTTAAAAGAATATTGGCCGCATGGTCCCCGCAGTAATACAATCCGTCCATGTCCGGCATCTGTTCAACAAGGGCATCCAGGTACTCCTTCAGACGGTCATAGTCCCCGGCCTGGGCGTATCCGCTCATCACCCGCAGATGGTGCAGGATGTCATGCTGCATCCTGCGCACCTCATCTATATGGCCTGCCAGGAAGGCATAATACTGTTCCAACTGTCTCTTATCTGCAGACATAACAAATCTTCCTCCTGTACTAAATACGGGTCAGCTCAGCCCGTTCCAGCAGATATCCGAAATACGCGTCCCGGATTGCGCGGCTGCCTCGCTGCCGTATAGGAATATGGGCCCCGGACATCATCAGGAAATCCTCCTCCGCTACTCTCACCCGGTTCATATTCACAATAAAGCTTTGGTGGCACCGCAGGAATCCGTGTCCCTTCAGCTCCTTTTCCACATCGTCCAGTTTTGCGTATACCCGGTACTCCTCTCCGTTTTCCAGAAATACCAGAAGCACATTCCTGCGGCTCTCTATGTATTCAATCTCCCGGTAGGCAATCCTGCGGCCCCTGCATCCCTTTTTGAGCAGAAGTGTTTTCTGGTTTCCCTCGTATTCCTCCTGCAAAAAACGTCTGAGCAGGGCTGCCGTCTTCTCCCCGTCCAAGGGTTTGACAAGGTATCCGTAGGCATACACATCATAGCTTTCCAGGGCATATGCCGGAGTAGTTGTCAGGAACACAATGGACACATGGGGCGCGTACCGCCGCAGACAGCGGGCAGCCTCCATTCCCAGCATGCCGTCCATGAAAATATCCATAAAAATAAGATCAAAATCAACGGAACCGTCATCGTAATCATCCACCATAGTTTCGCCGCGGCTGTATTCTGCCAATGTATACTCGTAGGGTACGGCCGCAAAAAAGGAGCGCAGGAAACCCTTTACCATATCCCTTTCTGATTTCAGGTCGTCACATATTGCAATACGAAGCATGATCATCCATCCTCTTTTTGTATCTTAACGATGTATTTTACCATAATATGGTCTGTATACCTGATTATGGGACAAATGACGGATTTTTTTGTATAAATGGCATATTATGTCCCTATTCCGTCACTCTCTGCACAAAACCAGACAGATTCTAATGCCGATTTTATCAGAAAGATTCCAGTTCATGTGGAATCCCGGCCACTCTTAACCAAAATGTAACCTTTTTCCCGGACCGCTCCCGGAATATATGGTATACTGTTATTGAGTACAGCTCGAATAACAGGCATCTGACGGGAGGAAGGGACCATGCCGTATCTTTTGTTTGTGGACGATGATTCCAATGTGTTAAATATAAACCGTAATTACTTTGAATCCAGGGGCTTTTCCGTATCCGTGGCCCAGACAACGGACCAGGCCCTGGACCATGTGAAAAAGTATCCGGTAGACTGTGTGGTGCTGGATATTATGATGCCGGGCTTTGATGGGTTCCTGCTCTGCCGCCGCTTTAAAACCCAGATGACAGCACCTGTGATTTTCCTCACCAGCCTGACAGAAAAGGAATATTTATATCAGGGCTTTTCCCTGGGCGGAGATGATTTTCTCACCAAGCCCTGGGACCTTAAGGAGCTGGAGATGCGGATCCGGACCAGAATCAGCCAGTGTTCCAACCGTTCCCTTAAGGGTGAACGGCTGGAATTCCCGCCTTTAACCATTGACGCCGGCACCCGCCAGGCGTCCATAGGGAATGTCTGTGTTCCGCTGACCGCCTATGAGTTCGACATATTACTGCTGCTGGCCCGTTCTCCGGGCCATGTCTTTTCCCCGGACTCCATTTACCGTGAAATCTGGAAACTGCCTGATTTGGACAACACCCAGACCGTCAAGGTGCATGTGGCCCGTATGCGGCATAAAATGGAAGCTGCCTGCCCGGGACACAGCTTCATCGGAACCGTGTGGAAGCAGGGGTACCGTTTCCTGCCGGAAAACAGCTGAGAGTAATCGTGAGAGGCGGTGAAAAGCCATGACGCAGTACAGGAATTCAAAATGGCTCAATTTAACGGCAGCGGCAGCCCTGCTTCTGGCTGTCCTTATTCTGTTCCAGTTCCTGTATCAGAAAGATAACAAATACACAAACGGGCCTCCCTATGGAAGTCAGGGTGTCTTTGCATTCTCCGCCCGTGACCTGACAGGCAGCAGGCCCCTGTTTCTCATTGACGGATGGGAATTCTATCCGGACCAGCTGCTGACACCTGATACCGTTGGTTCTGTTCCGGACCAATCCATGTCCTTCATATTCATCGGACAGTATTCCAACTTTTCCTTCCTCTCCTCCGGCCATTCGCCCTTTGGCAGGGCCACCTACCGCCTGCTGCTGCGATATGACGGAGAACCAAGGCTTCTGACCCTGGAAGTGCCGGAGCTGTTTACGGATTATCAACTTTGGATAAACGGACAGCCAGTGGAACAGGGCAGCCCCTTTGCAACCTTTTACATGGACGGCACCGCCGAAATTTTGTTAAACACAGACAACCGCAGCCACTATTACAGCGGTCTGACCTATCCCCCTGCCCTTGGCACCCCTGAGGCTGTCCACAGGATGTTATTTCTGCGCCATATGTTCTACGGCATACTGTGTATCTTTCCCCTGGCCCTGTGCCTTTACGCGGCCGCTGCCTGGAGAATACGGGACAGGGACAGGCGCCTGCTGCATTTCGGCTTATTATGCCTGTTTTTTTCCATCCACTGCGCTTATCCGTTCATTCACCAGCTGGGCCTGTCCGGAAGGCTCTGGTATGCCGTGGAGGATGTCTCCTGGATGGCTATGCTGTATGAGGTCATGGTACTTTCCTCCGTGGAAGCCGGTTTCAGCGGAAAACTGTGGTACAGGAGATTCCTCCGCCCGGCTGCGGCTGCGGCCTGTGCCGTATGCGGCCTGTCCGTCCTCTTCCTCATACCTGCCTCCCCCCGCCTGGTGAATCTTTACGGCGCCTTCCTGGACGGATACAAGCTTCTTATCTGGCTCTATCTGCTGGAATGTGCGGTATACGGCCTGTGGATGAACCGGGACAGCGCGGGCCTGGTGCTGGCCGGATGTTTAACCATGGGGGCCGCCATGGTGTCCAATCTTCTGGACAATAACCAGTTCGAGCCTGTTTATACGGGATGGCAGACGGAATACAGCGGCTTTATCCTGGTCATCGTTTTCTGGATTCTCACGGTCCGGCACATAAGCCGGGTCCTGAAGCAGAACCAGGCCCTCACCGAGCACCTGGAGGACCAGGTACAGAAGCGCACCAGGGAGCTCCATGCGGTGCTGGATGAACGCAAGGCATTTTTCTCGGACCTGGCCCACAACCTGAAGGCGCCCGTGGTGGCCATTCACGGATTTACGGATTTGATTCTCAGGGGAAATTTGTATCTGGATGATGATTTGAAGGAATATCTGGATAAAATCAGCAGTGAAAATGAAGAACTATGCAGACGCATGTACGTGCTGGGAGACTTAAATGCTTTTGATAAGATTACGGAGCCAAGGGAATTAATAGAAATAAACGGCTTGCTGTCCCAGGTCAGTCACGATAATGAACCTGAGGCCTGCATATCCGGTATAGAACTGCGGGTGGAAAAACTGGAAGACCAGGCATTTATCCTGGCGCAGAAGAGAAAGCTGCTGCTTCTTTTTGAGAACCTGATTTACAATGCCATATCATTCACGCCGGAGGACGGCGTTATCACCATTTCCCCCTGCCTGGATCAGGACGGCGTGACGATACGGGTAAGCGATACAGGTATGGGGATTGAGCCTGAGCATCTTCCCCATATCTTTGAACGTTTTTATTCAGGACGGCCCGATGCCTCAGAAAGCAGCGGATTGGGGCTCTACATTGCCCGTATCACAGTGGAAGAACTGGGCGGGAGCATTCACGCGGAATCCGTGAAAGGACAGGGAAGCGTGTTCACGGTACGGATTCCCCTGGCGGGGACAGTCCCTTCCCTATAGATCCTTTCCTACAGATCCTTCCTTATAGTCCCTTCCCTATGAAATGATAAGCCGGATGTTTTTGCTTTATATTTCCCGCAGAAGCTCTCCCAGCCTGCGGATCCCCTCATCAATCATGCTGCAGTCCGCGTTTGTAAAGTTAAGGCGCATGGTGTTGGTATCAGTCATATTGATGTAAAACGGATCACCGGGAACAAACGCAACCTTTTTCTCCAGGGCTTTGGGAAACAGCGATAAGGCGCTGACCCCTTCCGGCAGTGTCACCCATAAGAACATGCCTCCGCGGGGACGGGTGTACCTGACTGTCTCCGGAAAATACCGGTCCATCGCCTCTGTCATAGCCTGTGCCTGCTCCTTATACAGCTGCCTGATTTGGTCGATATGGGCGTCATAGTCGTTGTGCATCAGATAGTCCCATATCAGGTATTGGGAGAAGATATTTGTATGTAAATCACTGGCTTCTTTTGCCACCGAAATATGTTTCAGAAGTTCCGTGTCAGCGCAAATCATAAAGCCGGTTCGCATGCCCGGGGTCACTGTCTTTGAAAATGTCCCCAGCAGAATGCTGCCCGGCAGCTGGCCTGCCCCGATATAAGGAATACGGCCGCCCTCGTCAAAGCGCAGTTCCCCATAAGGGTCGTCCTCCACCAAAACGATTTCCCGCTCCCTCAGAACCTCGCGGATACACGCTCTGTTTTCAGCACAATAGCTGAGTCCTGTGGGGTTCTGGAAGTCCGGAATGGCATATATAAATTTGACATCATGTTTCAGAGCATCTTGTAACTGTTCTATATCCATCCCTTCCTCTGTCAGCTCAACCGGATAAAATACCGGCTGATATTGGGAAAATGCCTGTATGGCCCCAAGATAACTGGGCTTTTCCACAATCACTCCGTCCCCTGTGTTTAACAGGACCTTGGATATAAGGTCCAGGGCCTGCTGGGACCCTGTGGTAATCAGGATATTTTCAATGCCAAGTTTCAGGCCGAATCTGCAGTTGTAGCGGTCCGCTATATACTGGCGCAGTTCCGGGAGTCCGGCCGTGATGGAATATTGGAACAGGCTGCTCCCATAATCCCTTACAATGCGCTCCATGGATACCAGAAGTTCCTCCTGGGGAAATGATACCGGGTTTGGCAGTCCTCCTGCAAATGAGATGATTTGCGGGTCAGCCGCGGTTTTTAGAATACTTCGGATGAATGACGGTGGTGTGGATTTAATCCGCTCAGATAATAAATGTTCCATACTGCTGCTCCTTTGTCCATTTTCTTTATAGTGGTTTTTATAATGGTATCATTATAAACTTGCAAAAGGACTCGAACAACAGTAGAATTGTATGCAAGACAATTTTGCAAATACCCATACAAACAAACCACAGAGATCATACAGAGGAAACAGATTATGTCTATCAATTCATTTGACAATTATCCCATGAGCTGGAAACCGGATTTAAGCAGAACATCAGGCCCAAAATATCTGGCGCTGGTAAGCCTGATGGAAGAAGATATTAAGAACGGAACACTGAAAGCAGGAACAAAGCTGCCGCCCCAGAGAGAATTGGCGGATTACCTGAATGTAAACCTAAGCACCATATCCAGGGCCTTTAAATTGTGCGGCCAGAAGGGCCTTCTGTCTGCCTCCGTAGGAAACGGTACCTACGTCTGTGCGGATGTCTCTGCGGAGACCATACTTCTGTGCGGACGTGAGAATCCGCGGATGATTGAAATGGGCGCACTGGTCCCCCAGGTGTCCGGGAACCGGCTGGTCAAAATCTACACAGAGCGGCTGTTAAAGCGGCCTGACGCCCTGAACCTCTTTTCCTACGATGACCCGGAGGGAACAGGACGGCAGCGTGAAGCCGGCGTGGCCTGGCTTCAAAAATCAGGCTTTTCTACCGATAAGGACCATGTTCTGCTGGCAGCAGGCGGTCAGAACGCACTGACAGCGGCACTGGGCGCATTGCTGGAACGCGGGGATAAGCTGGGAACGGACCCCCTGACTTATCCGGGTGTTAAAACCGCGGCCAAGCTTCTGGGAATCCATCTGATACCTATTCAGAATCATGATTATGAGATGACAGAGGAAGGGATCCGGTATGCCGTACAAAATGAAAAGATAAAAGGCATCTATGTAATTCCGGATTACCACAATCCCACCTCGCATATCATGTCCCTGGAGACAAGGAAAAGGATTGCAGAACTGGCCAGGGAGAAACATATCCTGGTAATTGAGGACGGAATCAACAACCTGCTGACGGAAAATCCCCTGCCTCCCATTGCTTCTTTTGCCCCGGAACAGGTCATCTATCTGTCAAGCCTGTCCAAAACCATTGCCGCCGGGTTGAGGACTGCTTTTGTCCATGTGCCGGACCAGTATCACCGCTGCCTGGCCACCACCCTTTATTCCATGAATATTTCCATCTCCCCGCTGCTTGCAGCTGTATCCGCGGGACTGATTGCAGATGGGACTGCAGATGAAATTATAAGGGGACGGAAGGAGGAACTGCGCAGGCGCAATCATATAATCAGCCAATCCTTAAAAGGCTTTGCACTGGACTGCCCGCCTACCAGCCCCATGAGATACCTGCGCCTGCCGGATTATTTTACCGGCAAAAGCTTTGAAATCTGCGCAAAACAGGCCGGGGTGCAGGTCTATGGGGCTGAACGGTTTTCAGTTGGCAATAAACCGGCGGAAAAGGCAGTCCGCATTTCCGTCATAACCCCGCCGTCCATGGGGGATTTGGAGGAAGGGATTAGACGGTTGAGGGGGATTCTGGGGTGAGCCGTATCAGTCTTTTCCTAGCGCCATCATATACTCTGATCTGAGAACATTGGCCTGTCAAGCTTGGGATTCACTATGGGGTAATCCTCCCGATAGTGAGCCCCCCTGCTTTCCTGTCTTCTCAATGCGGCCTCCCCCATAAGACGTGAAGCTGTAATCAGACAATACAGCCGGAAGGCTTCCATATTAATTGCATCCTGCCTGGGAGACTCTGCAAGCTGCCGTCCAATCCGCTCCACAGTGCCAAGTACCTGCATAAGACCGGCTTCATTTCTGCTGATTAAAAGATGATGCTGGTTTACCGACTGCAGTTCATGGATTAAACCTTGTGTGTCCGCCTTTCTGTGTAGTATTTCCCACAATCTGTCATCCGGGTACATGGCAGCACTTTCTCTTTGCGGACGGTGGATACCTGCCCACTTTGCTGCATTTGTCCCCGCTATTTTCCCAAACACCTGGCAGGTCACCATCATATTCCCGCCCAGGCGGTCCGCTCCATGAGGACCGCCTGCCACTTCTCCAGCCGCATACAGTCCCGGCAGCGATGTGCTGCCTTCTGCATCAATGCATACCCCGCCGTTAATAGCATGGGCAAATACATTAATCTCCACCTTCTGCGTTAACAGATCCACCCCCTTGTCCTTCATATGGTTGCGAGCCACCGGCCACATGTGATGGAGTCCGCAGTCATCCGGTACATGACAGATATAATCATCTTTCATATGTCTTAAATCAGCAATGATACCTCCATGGCGTCCTCCTCTACCGGCTCTGATTTCCTTTTGAATTGCTATTTCTAAATATTTTGAATCATCACTGGATGAAAACGGGAAGTGTTTTCTATGTTCATCCATCACATATTCCGGTTGCATAGAATCTGGTATGTACTTTTCAAGGAAACTCTCTCCCTCCGAATTAGTCAGTAGAGGATGGGCTGCCCAGATATATCCGTTAAATATATTCATAAGAGGGTGTGAAAATCCGATTCCGCTCTGCATGAATTCCATATTAACCAATCTGGCACCTGATTCGTATGCCAGCATATATCCGTCTCCGCTGACATCCCCCGGATTCAGGTTTTTTTCAAAAGCCTGGGATGCGCCTCCTGATGCCAGAATGACTGCTCCTGCAGAGATATAGATTAGCTTCCCCCGCGAATCCACCCCCCATGCTCCGCAGCATATTCCATTCTTCTTCGCCAGCTCTATGATAGTAACTCCTGTCAGGGACTGAATATCTGGACGTCTGCGTATCTGCCGGATCAATGCCTGTACAATTGGTTCTCCATGGCCCCGTATGACATGTGTACGGGGAATGCTTGCAAAACAACTTTTAAATGTATAATATCCGTCCCCTTCCCTGTCAAATTCGACCCCCCATGATTCAAGTTCATCAATTGTCTCAGGTGCTCCTTCAGCCAGGATTGCAGCCAGCTTTTCATCCGCCATTCCCTGTCCGGCAGCCATTATATCCTGGTAATGACATTCCACATCTCCCGGCACATGGGGATCCCCTGCGTTATATCCGGCCATCTCTGCCACAGGATATGTAGTGGCCCCGCCTAATCCAAGCGGCATTTTAGCAGCTATGATTACATCAGCTCCTGCGTCGCAGGCTGCTAAGGCTGCCCTTAAGGCCGCCCCTCCTCCTCCTATAACCAGTACATCTGTCACCAATCTGTCCATTTTCAGTTCCTCTCTGCCTATATGATTATCTGAACTGCGGGGAACGTTTGCCAAGGAACGCATCTACCCCTTCTTTACAGTCCTCTGTTTTGAATATGCTCCGGCTAAATTCCAGGTTTTTATAGAAACATTTATCTGAGGATACCATGCCGATTTCCCGTACCCCCTTCTTTATCAGCTTGATAGCTTCAAACGGTTTATGAGCGATTCTTTCAGCCAGGTCAAGCGCAGCACTGACTGTCTTGCCGGCCGGAGCCAGTCGGTTGACCAGTCCGAGACGCAGACAGTCCTCTGCATCAATGAATTCTCCTAAAAACATCATCTCCATGGCTTTGGAAGCACCAACTAATTTAGGCAGTCTGAAAATTCCTCCGCTTCCCGGAAAAACCCCCAGATTAATCTCTGGCTGTGCAATTCTTCCGCTTTCGGAAAGAATTCTCAGGTCGCAGGCCATTGCCATCTCGTAGCCGCCGCCGCATACATTTCCTTCCATGGCAGCGATAACCGGCTTATCCAGAAATTCAATTGCATTGAATACTTCATTCTCCTTCTGCAGCTTTTTTCCAATTACATCATCCCAAACCAGAGGAAATTCCTTTACATCAGAACCTACGCAAAAGGCTTTTTCTCCAGATCCAGTAAGCACCACCACCCGTACTTCATCATCCTGTTCCAATCGGAACAGCGTTTCCTTTAACTCGCGGCTAAGTTCCAGGGTCACCAAATTAAGCGGCGGATTATTTAAAGTAATTAGCGCTACCTTATCTGCTGGTTTCTCTACTAAAATCAGGTTGTTTTCATACTCCATATCAATTCTTCCTTTCATGATTTCTAACAATCAGTCCCTTTCTCTCTAACTGGTTTAATTCCCGCTGGGTATACCCGGCTTTTTCTAATATCTCGTCTGTGTGCTGGCCAAAAGCCGGGGGCAGATTACGGACTGCCGGACGTACGCCGTCGTAATAATTGGCATGCCCTAATCCCCGCAGAGTCCTGCCCTCACTTTCCCCCAGCTCTATAAACGGCCGATTATAAAGAATCTGGTCATCCTTCATTACCTGCTCATACTCATTTACCGGAGCAAACCACATATCCTCCATGCGTTCAAATATCTCCACCCACTGCGCTGTTGTCTTTTTCTGCATTTCCTGATTTATCATCTGGTCAAATTCCACGCGTCTCTCCATGGCATCCTGTTCCGTAAAGTTCTCTATAACACCAGGAGTAAATAAGCTGCACAGCCGGTCATGATGTGTCAAGGATACTGTTATGCATCCGTCCGCCGTAGGATATACCCCATATGGGGACTGATGTATCCTGGTGGACAAGCCGGTATCTGCCCGGTCAATAAATCTCCCTCCATTTAAATAATAACCAATTGTTTCAATCTGCAAATCCAGGGAAGCAGACAGCAGACTGGTCTCAACCTTATGCCCTTGTCCTGTTATGTTCCTGTGGCGGGCTGCTGCAATAATTCCCAAAGCTATAAGTACTGCCGCATGCTGTTCAATGAGGGCTGCCCCTGCCGGAACAGGCGGTTTTGAACCTGGACCGTTCAAAGAGGCCAGTCCGCTTTTCGCCTCCATCAGCAGTTCATCATCCGGATTCTGGCAGCATCCGCTGCCATCCGCTGTACAGATGCACCATATAAGCTGTTTGTGAGACCTGAGCAATTCATCATATTGGATGCCCCACCCCTCCAGCAGTCCAGGAGGAGAATTATCCAGTACAATATCATAGTCCTGCAGCAGGCGGTGTAATATATCAATGCCTTCCGGTGACTGCGGATTGAAGGAAATACTCTTCTGATTCCGGCCTGTCATCTGAAAAAACAGACCGTTTTCCCCATCCAGAACACTTCCAGGCCGGATACGGCCTGTCATATCCCATTCCACCCGCACAACCTCGGCTCCCAGATCAGCCAGTATCTGACTGGCTGAACCGCCATAAAGCCCATGGACAAAGCTGAGTATCTTCATACCCTCCAACATCATAGAATCCTCCCGATTAAGTCTGCTTCATCACAGCAGCAGCGTACTTAATGCAGGGACAAATACAATCAGGAAAAACACCGCTGTATATCCCAGAAAAAAGGGAAGCTCACCTTTGGCTATATCACCCATTTTTAATTTTGAGACAGAGGCTGCCGCAAACAGATTTACTGCCACAGGAGGAGTCATACATCCAATAACATTCGCTATACACATAATCATTCCAAAATGAATGACGCCAATTCCCAGGGTCTGTGCTATGGGCCAGAGAACCGGTACCAGAAGCACACAGGTAGCTATCCCCTCCAGGAATGTGCCGAACACAAGCAATACCAGGGCAACAATCAGACAGAACATCCATGGAGCCAGATTCATGGCCACAATTGCATCCACCAGCTGTCCTGATATCCCCGAGAATGTAAACAGCCATGAAAATGCTGTGGAGGTTGCAATGATGAATAAAATCATGGCACTGCTCTTTCCTGAGGCCAGAAGTATACGGTAAATATCCCGGGGATGCAGTTCCCGGTAAACAAAAACACTTACAATAAAAGAATAGATAACTGCAACGGCCGCTGACTCAGTGGGCGTCATAAGCCCGGAATATATACCTCCCAAAATAACAAACGGAAGAAAAAGGGCAGGCAGTGCATGGATAAAATGTTTTGCAAGCTGGCTGACGCTTGTCCTCTCCGTATTTTTAGGCCACTTCTCCTTATTGGAATAGTAGATGCAGATTACCACCAGTACAATGGAAATCATAAGTCCTGCTACAATTCCCCCCTTAAACATATCCCCTACCGAACTGTTGGTAATGGTACAGTAAACCACCATAATAATGGAAGGAGGAATAATGGGACCCAGCCCCCCGGACACTGTCAGTAATCCTGCACACCGTTCTTTTGGATAGCCCAGACGCACCATATCAGGATAAAGCATTCCGCCGATTGCCAGCACCGTGGCCGGCGCCGAACCTGACAGAGCGGCAAAAAAAGCGCAGGCCAGTACCATTGCGTACCCCATTCCCCCTCGTATATTACCTATAATACTGTTGCAGAAATCCACCAGACGGCGGGATATTCCACCTTCTGTCATAAGATTTCCCGCCAGCACAAAAAGGGGAATCGCCATAATGGATACTGAATCCAGGGCAGTAAACATTCGCTGGGGCACCACTGCCATAGGAACGTCAAAGCACAGCAGAGACGCCATGGTCGCCGCTCCCAAAGAAACCGAAATAGGCACACCGATTATCAGTAACACAATCATGGTTCCGAACAAAATTATTGCAGTCATGACGCATCCTCCTTTCCTTGGTCTTCCGCCGCTTTTTCCATAACCAGGCAAACCAGCGCTGCTGCCTGTATTACGGTAATGATTCCAAAGCTGAGGGTCAATGCAAAGTAAGGTATGGCCATGGGCAGATGTAAACCAGGTGATACCTGCCCGGAAGACAGCTGTGTTTTAAGAATGGTAAAGGATGAAAAAAAGCAGACTCCGGAAAAAATCGCCACCACGGCCTTTGAAATAATCCGCACTACCCTTCCTGTCATTCCGTGTATTTTATCCGTAATAGCCGTGATGGAAATTTGTGTATTGTCCCTTAATCCTGCCTCTGTTGCCAGCAGTGCCATATAAACCATGCAATAGCGTGCTAATTCCTCCAGCCATGAAACACCTGCATGGATTATATTTCGGTTAACTACCTGGGCAAAGGACGCCAGCACCATAACCGTAAATGTGGCCACCAGAATAAAATCCTCTATCTTCTGTAAATTGGCAAACAGCCTTTTCATCCTTATCCCTCCTATTTTTCAGCTTCAATCGCTTCCACCCAGGCCGGATCCATTCGGTCTGCAAACTGTTCCATTGCCGGTTCTACCAACTTTCGCATATCATCAATAGGTATCTCATAAAATTCCACGCCCAGCTCTGTCAGTTCCTTTACTGCCGCCTCATTTGCCTCCACCAGATAATCCCTCTGTCTCTGTGCTCCTGCTTTTACACCTTCCACAAAGTCTTCCCTCAAGTCATCCGGTATCTGATTCCATGCCTTGTCCGACATAAACACGCCCATATAACCAAAAACATGATTGGTCCATGTTACGTTTTTGGTTATCTCATAGTAGCGATTGGCAATCAGATTGGCGATGGCGTTCTCTGCCGCGTCAATGGTGCCCTGCTGTAAACCGGTAAAAACATCTCCGGATGCCATTGGTGTGGCAATTGCCCCCATGGCATTAAACGCCGCAATATGTAAATCATTCTCCATGGTGCGTATTTTAAGATTTTTCATATCTTCCAGGGATGTGACCGGACGGGTGGAGAAGATATTGCGGAAACCTACATCCATCCAACCCACTGTATGTATTTTCTGCTCTTCTGTTTTTTCAGCAATCAGTGTTCCGACTGTTCCATCAATAACACGATGGGCTTCATCTGCTGTCTCAAATAGAAATGGCTGGTCAAGCACCGCCATTTCAGGAATGAAAGAGGTGAGTACTGCGTTGGAGGCCGTAAACATGTCAATGGTACCCATTTGCGCACCCTCGTACATGTCTCTTTCATTACCCAGCTGCCCGCCTGCAAATACCTGTATGGTTATTCTTCCGCCGGTAGCCTTATTCACTTCTTCCGCAATGGCCAGTGCTCCCTTATGGAAATTGCTTCCATCCGGGTCCACCATTCCCAGTTTAAACGTAATGGCGTCTTTCTCAGGCTTTGCCTCCGGGACCGAATCTGCTTCTGTTTTCACATCTGAAACTCCTGCTGAAGTGGTTTCCGCATTCTTACCCTGCCCGCAGGCTGCCAGCATTCCGGCTGTTAATACTGTTGTCAACAATACTGCAATCTTCTTCATAATCAAATTCTCCTTCTGCTTTATCCTGTTTTATTTGTCCTGCTTTTTTTCGGGTGACACAGCCTTTCCCTGCTTCATCATCTCCTGAATCTGTGAATCTGAATATCCTGCCTCCTTTAGCAGCTCTATCGTGTTCTCACCAAGCTCCGGCGGCAGCCGTCTTAAAGGCACTGGTTGCCCATCATAGCGGTTGGCATGTCCGAGAACTTTCACCTCGCCTGCTACCGGATGATTCATGGTCATAAAACACTGGTTATAAACAACCTGCTCATCCTTTACAACGTCCTCATATTCATTAACCGGCGCATACCATATTCCTAACTCCTCAAATATTAACTCCCACTCATTTGTAGTTCTCTTTAACAATTCCCGGCATACCACCTTGTCAAATTCAATGCGGTTATCCATCTGATCCTTTGCCGAAAAACCTTCCAGCGCGCCTGGTGTAAATGCCTGTTCCAAATTCTCAAAGGAGGTAAGGGAGAGTGTAATGTATTTATCTGCTGTCTTATAGATTCCATAGGGTGACTGATGAATCCTGGTCGATAAACCGGTATCTGCTCTCGGTGTAAGCGTCCCACCATTCAGATAATATCCAATAGGTTCAATCTGAAGATCCAGCGCTGACCCCAGCAGGCTTGCCTCAATGCGGTGTCCTTTCCCGGTTTTATCACGGTCATACACGGCAGCGGTAATGCCCAGGGCTGCCAATATAGCCCCGTGCTGATCCACCAGCGCTGTCCCTGTAGGCATGGGAGGATGATCTCCCGGTCCTGCCAATGCCGCCAATCCGCTCATTCCCTGTATGAGAAGATCCTGCCCCGGCTTTCTCACCTTGGGTCCACTGGAACCATAACCCGTACAGGAGCAATAGATGACTCCAGGGTTTAATTTTTTCAATTCTTCATATCCCAAACCCAGTTTATCCATAACTCCAGGCCGGAAGTTTTCCAAAATCACATCATACCCCTTATCACGGACCAGCCTGTAGATGGTCTCCCGTCCCTCGTCAGACTTTAAATCCAAAGCAACCCCTCTTTGATTGCGGTTCGCCATGAGGTAGAAAACGCTAACCCCATTTTTGTACGTATTGCAACCGGACCAGCCCCTCTCATAAGCACCCCTGCAAGACTCTACCTTTACCACATCGGCTCCCAAATCCGCCAATGCCTGTGCTGCTGACGGCCCCTGCAGATAATGGGTAAAACTAAGAACCTTTACTCCTTCTAACATTCTGAACATTCCCCTCCTTTTAATATTTTTACAGATTATAAACGTTTATAATTTCTTTCTTAAAAAAATCCGAAGAATAAACACTATGCTTCGAATCAAACATTTAAAATTATAAACGTTTATAATTTTATGTTTTTAAAATAACACACATAGATTGTGTTGTCAATAGTTCTTTGTCAGATTTTTTATTTTTATAATATTTGGTTATCTGTTTTTGTCTAAGTTTCACAAACAGGTATCCCCTCTTATATCGCATACTGACTGCCGAACAACAAGCTCTCCTCTTAGACGGGCGGGAGGAGCAGGGCTGTTGCCAGCTATACATTCAAGGAGATAATCCACACCTCCCTTAGCCATCACATCCTCCGGCTGACGAAAACTGGTGAGAGGCGGCATCATAAGTGAGGCCATTGAAATATCATCATAGCCGGTAACCGAAAAATCTCCGGGGATCGAAAGTCCGCAATCACTAGCCGCACTATATGCGCCAAAACACAGCATATCATTGGCTGCTATTAAAGCAGTAGGTCTTTCCCTGCCTTCAAGCACCTTCCGTATCCTCATATAGGAATCCTGTATGTCCTTTATATCAAAAATAAACTGCTTGGCGCATTGTTCCAACCCATGTTCTCTCAATGCCTCCATGGTACCCTCAAACCGCTCCTGATAAATCTGATTCTCAAAGCCCAGGTAAGCAGCGCAGATATTTTTATGGCCCCTTCCGATTACATATTTCGTCACTGTATATGCTCCATAAAAATTATCACTGGGAATACAATTTGCAATTCCTTTAAAGCTTCTATTCAGGAATACATACGGAATACCGGCATTATCAAACCCACGAAAATGCTCTATATGCCTTGAACAGGGCAATATAATCACACCATCCACATTCCGCTTTTTAAGGGTATCAACCAGACGCTTCTCCTTATTTAAATCTTCATTGGAATTACAGAGCAAAATCATATATCCCTTTTTTTCTGCATATTCCTCAATACTCTTAGCTACCTTTGGATAATATGGGTTGGTAATATCCGGTACAATTAACCCCAATGTGTCTGTACTTCCTATCTTAAGGCTTCTGGCCGAATAATTTGGCTTATAATCCAGCTCCCTGACCGCGGACAATACCTTTTCCATGGTCTTCGGTGTGATATTTTCTTTATTTGCAAGGGCACGGGACACCGTACAGATAGATACCCCAGCCAGTTTTGCAACATCCTTAATCGTTGCCATCTTCCATCCCCCAAATTGTAAACGTTTATAATTAAACACTACCATTTGTTTCTTAAACTGTCAAGAATTTCCCTGCTGTGGGGGGGATATTTTATATTGAACTATTTTATTTATCAAAAAGGCCGTCCCGAAATTGCCAAAATCTCAAACCGGCATTTTCAGGACAGCCTGTTATAAAATTATATGTATCACGCCTCTACACGGCCCCAAACTTCTCCTGAGCATCCAGCACATACTGCACATAGAAGGCAGCTCCGTTCACCAGAGCATCCTCATCCAGATCAAAGCGTTCATTATGAAGGGAATAGCAGCAATCCTTTGACTCGTTGCGGCATCCTACAAAAGCGTAAACCCCTGGAAATTTTTCCAGAAAGTAGGAAAAATCCTCACCGCCCGGCGTGCCTGCATATTTTACCAGTCCCTTGTCGCCCAGGATTTTCCTGACGGACTCCGCCGCAATCCCGCTGCAGTACTCGTCATTGATCGTTGCCGGGATATCAGAATAATAGTCAAACTCATATTCAGCCCTGTAAGCTTCACAGGTGCTCTTTATGATACGCTCAATCATACCCGGCAGTTCCTTCTGGAGCTTGGGATTGAAGGTGCGCACCGTACCGCTGAGCTCAGCCGTCTCGGCAAAAACATTGGCCATGGTACCGGAATGGAAGGTACAGATGCTGACCACCACCGTATCCATGGGGCTGGTCTCCCGGCTGGCAATACTCTGAAGGGCATCCACTACCTTTGCCCCCACATAAATGGGATCCACCGCGTACTGGGGCATGGCGCCGTGTCCGCTTTTCCCGATAATCTTAATATTCATGAAGGAAGCCGATGTATAGCGGGGACCGGGATCCACGGAGATGGTGCCGCTCTCCAGGTACGGGAATATGTGCATGCCCGCCACCGTATCCAGCTTTCCCACCTTTCCGGACTCCAGCACCTTTACCGCGCCGTTGGTCAATTCCTCCGCCGGCTGGAAGATAAGTTTTACCGTGCACTTAAGCTCATCCTGATGTTCTGCCAGAACCCTGGCCGCTGTCAGAAGCATGCTGATATGTGCATCATGTCCGCAGGCGTGCATGACGCCCTGGTTCTGGGAACAGTAGGGAAGACTCTTAACCTCCCGGATGGGAAGCGCGTCGATATCGCAGCGCAGGCCAATCACCGGCTGGTCCTCTTTTCCTTTCAGGGTGGCAATGGTGCCGGTTCCCGCCACCTCCTCATAAGGAATCCCCATCCCGGCAAGTTCATCCCGGATCCGTCCTGCTGTCTCCACCTCCTTCCAGCTCAGCTCCGGATGCTTATGGAATTCCCGCCGCATACTGACGGCATAATCATGATATTTCCCAACTTCTTCTATTACGTTCACAGTCAAAATCCTTTCTTACTAAATTTCTTCTTACAGGATTGCCCTTTTTTATATACCTTTTTATATACCCTCTTATATACCCTTTTATATGCCCTTTTATATGCCTTATTTATACCTTTTTATTTTACCTGCTTCACAGGTACGCCGGTTAAAACGGACCATAACCAATCTGAACGGCCACAAACAAAAAGATTAACTGCAGAATCAGGAAAAGTCCATGTAAAGGCAGGATAAACTTATACCAGCTCTTTAACGGTACCTTGCCAAGCGACAGGTAGATAAGCAGCGTTCCGTTGGTAAACCAGAAGGTATTGGATATACCGTCGCCAAACTGGAACGCCAGTACGGCTGTCTGCCTTGTAATATGCAGCATATCAGCCAATGGAACCATAATTGGCATGACCGCGGTGGCCTGTCCTGAGCCTGATGGAATCAGGGCATTGACAAAGAAATTTACAATGAACATGCCCACCGTGCTCACATAAGCGGAGGCGCTGCGCATCAGATTGGAAAGCCCGTGTACCAGAGGGTCCACCAGACCGCCGTTTGTCATGGTCCACTGGACCGCTCTGGCCACACCAATGATCAGGGCGCCGCTGAAGGCTCCTCTTGCGCCGTCAAGTACCATATTAATGCCATCGTCCAGATTCACCCGGTTGATTGCAGCAGACACAATACCGCCAATCATGAAGGTGGCTGCCATTTCCGTATATGACCAGCTCAGATTCAGGATACCGTAAATCGTTACAAGGATGGAGATGGTCAGGGAAATAACTGAAACCTTTTTGGGAAGGTCAAACTTAAGGCCTGGATCAACCGGAATGCGCAGGGAGGACGTGTCCACATCCTTCACAAGGCTCTTGGACGGATCTGCCTTCACCTTTTTTGCATACCGCATAACCCATACCAAGCTAAGTATCCACACGCAGACCAGTGCCGCAATCCTCAGCTCCCATCCGGAGAACATGGGCAGCTCGGCAATGGTATGGGAAATTCCTACTGTGTACACATTAAAAGGCGCAACCGCAAAGCTGATCAGACAGGCAAATCCGGATATGGCCATTCCGACCAGTGAGTCATACCCAAGGGAGAGGGCCAGGGATACGATAATGGGTACAAAGGGAATGATGTGCTCACTCCATCCCAGGATACCTCCGAAAATGAAAAACACAATCATTACAATTGCTATGATTACCTGGCTGCTCATCCTCTCGGAAGCCTTTAAAACACTGTTGATTGCAGCGCCTACCGTATTGGTCCTTTTGTAGATCTCCACAATACCGCCAATCAGCATGACACAGAACATCATATTGGCCGAGGCTGTCAGGCCTTCCGGAATGGACCGGAATATGTTAAAAAACGATACGGGCGTGCGCTCCGTGGCATGATAGCTGTCTGCCAGGACCCGTGTGACCCCGTCCACGGTTTCACGGTCATAGGCTCCCGGTATCACAAAATAGGATACGATTGCGCAGGCAAGTACCATCAGTACAAGCGGCACAAACGGATTCAAAGGCTTGTTTGCTTTTTGCTTATCTTTCGTCATTGTTTTCCCCTTTCCCTGGCAGGAATTTAAAAATAGCGTATGATATTCTCCACCAGTTCCAACATTTTCTTTACGTCCTCAATTACAACATACTCTCTTGCACTGTGTGAATGATAGATATTAAAGCCAATGGGCACGGTCCTGATTCCCAGCTGGTTTGTGCAGGTGGCGTCCAGGACTCCAAATGACCTGGCCGGTATCATGGAAAGCCCGGACCTGCTGTAGATGGAAGCCAATCGTTCCAGCATATCTGTATTTTCACTGAAATCTGTTTCCGGAACATCCTCCTCTTCCCTGATATTGCATTTGCACCCCATGCGCTCAGCCGTCTCCTCCGCCTTACGGCGGATCCTATCCCGGATCTCCTGCTTGATATCATTGCCAAAGCAGCGGATTTCCACATCAAACCGGGCGTATTTGGGCACTGCATTGGATGGCGAGAGGGATACCAGATCAAATACATTGATGCTCAGGTTATCGTTCAGCCTGCCAACAGGTATCTGGTGAATGATTTCCACTGCTGTCAGCAGGGCATTGACCCCCGGCTCCTCATTGCGGATAACATGGGCGGCGCGCCCAATCAGTTCCACATTCATATAAAGCCTGGCTGGTGTGCGTGTCAATACCTCCCCTGTCACGTAGTGGTCGATGACAATTGCCTCCTCGCTCTCTATCCTGGAATAGTCCGCATACTTTGCTCCGTGGAGCCCCAGCTCCTGGCACACGGTAAACAAAAGCTCTATGGGGCGGTTTATTTCTCCCTCCTGCATAAGCCGCTCCACGGCCTCCATGACCACCGCGATGGCCAGCTTGCCGTCAGCCCCCAGTACGCTGCTGCCTTTACTCCTGATGCACCCGCCTTCCACACAGACCTCCACTTGATTGCTGGGCGCAGCCGTATCCAGATGGAATACGAACAGAAAAGGGGTTTTACCGGACCTGCCCGGAATTCTGGCCAGGATATTCCAGCCGTCGGTCACCACCTCATTGCCCAGCTCCTGGCGCTCAAACGGAATCCCCATTCCGGCAAGCTCCTGCTCCATATATTCACAAAATGCCTTTTCATTATGGGATTCGCTTGCGCACTCCGCATAACGTATAAACCGCGAAACTGTCCTGTCTACGTTTCTCCCTCCTTCCATTCCTTACCCTGCAGGCTGTATTTTCCTCGCAGGCTGCATTTTCCCCACAGGCTTCATTTTCCCCACAGGCTGCTTGTTACAAGTGATACCATTTTATCATTTAGGTATGTGAAAAACTATTGTTTAAACCATGTAAGTTTTATTCTGTTTTTTGTTTAAATGCACAAATTTCCATGTATATATTGCGTATTTTACAGGATTTATTATAATAAATGAAAAAGAGGACAATAAACAACGTGCCTGCACGGCCTGCAAGGAGGTAACCTGTGATTGATAATAAGATTATGTATGAAATTATAGAAAAACTGCACGAAAGCTTTTCTGCTTCCATCAGTATCTGCGATGTAAGCGGGCGCGTCATTGTGTCCACGGATTCTTCCTGCATGGGCGAGATGAATCTGCTTGCCATAGAGGCCCTTAATATAAATTCCAAGGTAACCGTGTCCATGGACAGTAAGATTCAAAAGGCAGGCGCGGCCATGCCTCTGCGTTTTCAGAAAAGCCGGATGGGCGCCGTGGTTCTCCAGGGCGCAGGTTCCTCCAGCTCCCAGCTGGCTGAACTGCTGAGCAAGACCATTGAACTATTGTATGAAGAACTTATCCTTTCCAAGAAAAAACAAAACCGGACCCAGGAGCGGGACCAGTTTCTCTATGAATGGCTGCACCTGCAGTCCGATTATACGGAAAATTTTATAAAGCGAGGGGAGCATCTGGGTATTGATATCACAGGAAACCACACCATAATCCTGATGGAGCGCAAACAGGACGACCTCTTTACGTCCACCTCCATCATTCAGAACCTTTTAGACGATCGTGATATCCTGCTTCCCCTCTCCCAGGACCAGAACCTGATTATCCTGAAGGAGAATGAGCATTTTGAAAAAAAATATAACCGTGTAATTGCCGCCGGACATAACTGCCATACCGGCATCTGTTCCGGCAGCGCCCACCTTCACACAGCCTATCAGGCTGCCCTTGAAAGCCTTAAGCTGGGTAAAATACTGTTTCCAGACGAGCATCTCCACTGCTTTGAGAAGATGAAGCTGGCAATTGCGCTGTCTAAAACCCCCATTCCCGGACTGGAGGACTCCTTTTCCCTTCTTGTCGCAAAGGGCAGAAACGCCCAGCTGGCCGATACGGCCATAACCTATATACGGCTGAACGGCGATATTCAGAAAATCTGCGACAAACTCCATATCCACCGCAACAGCATCCCCTACCGCATCCGCCGCATCCATGAAATCTGCGGCCGTAACCTGATGGATTACTATGACATGCTCTGTCTTTATGCGTCGTTCATACGGTATGCCGGGAAGGAAGCGGATATACAGTAGCGGGAAGGGCAGAGGCAGGTACTGGGCAGGCACTATGGCAAGTGCTATGGCAGCTCCTCCAGCATGTCTTTTACGCATTCAATAAATTTTTTCATGGCAGGTGACGCCTCCTTCCATGACGGAACTCCGATTCCAAGAGAGACAAACTGGGGAGGGTCAAAGGGCAGGGTGACCACATCTCCGGACCAGCTGAGGGTAATGAGCCTGTTGTTCAGGCTCATGCCCAGTCCGGCCTCCACCATACAGTAGGTGGTATATGCATCTGCTGTAGAAAAGCGTATGTCCGGCGTCAGATGTCTGGACCCAAGAAGGCGGTCGATTTCCGTATCCTGGTTAGGCATGGTTATGATAAACGGTTCGTTTTCCAGGGCGCACAGCGGAAATGATGCCTCCCCTGCCCCGGGGTGATTCTTCGGAAGCCAGGCCAGCAGCTCGTCCTGGCGAATGGGAATCCAGTCGCAGATTGTCCCGGCGGCAGGCTCAGCAAAAAAGCAGCAGTCAACGGACATCTCGTTCAGCCACCGTGTCATCTCACGGTTTCCACCCTCCTTCATGTTAATCCTGACATTGGGATACAACTGCCGGAACCGCTTCAATATGGGCGGCAGCCACATGGCTGAAACGCTGTAGTAGCTTCCAATGGTCAGGGCGCCGCTTAAAATGCCGCGGATATCCGCCCCTATCTCCAGGGCATGGTTATGGGCACGGACAATCTCCCGGAAAGCCGGAATCATCGCCTTACCGTTTTCCGTGGGAGACACGCCTTTTTTTGTTCTTATAAAAAGCGGGAACCCGACCTCCTCCTCCAGGGCGTTAATCATCCGTGTGATTCCGGACTGTGTATATCCCAGGAAAACACCGGCTGCAGTCAGACTTCCATGGTCAATGGCCGCCAGAAAGGCTTCGCATTTCGTAACATCCATATCTTTCTCCATCCATGATTATTTGTCATGGTTAATATGATAAATCAGGTTTTGTGTCATACATGAAATCATTGTACAATAGTGCCAATGACATGTCAAACACAATAAAAACATATTACGTTCGGTGTGGGAAAGGATGACTCTTTGAGAGAGTTCTCTCCCGGAAAGTGCCATTATCTTCACACACCGGAGATAAAAAAAGAGGATAACGAAATGGAACTTTGTATGCACAGCAGGCCTTCTTTTGCTTCCGATTATATGGAAGGCGCCCATCCGGCTATTCTGGCCCGCCTTATGGAGACAAACATGCTTAAGACCCAGGGATATGGAAGCGACCCCTTTTCCCAATCAGCCCGTGAAAAAATCCGCGCAGCCTGCGGCTGTCCGGATGCCGAAATACATTTTCTCGTAGGAGGCACACAGACCAACGCCACTGTCATACGCGGACTCCTTCACTCCTATGAAGGTGTAATTGCAGCCGGGTCCGGACACATCAGCGTCCATGAGGCCGGCGCAATTGAGCTGGGAGGACATAAGGTGCTGACTCTGCCCCATGTGTCAGGAAAACTCAGGGCAGCGGATATCGAAGGCCTGATTGGGGATTACAGAAAAGACGCAAACAGCGGACATATGGTCATGCCCGGCATGGTTTACATCTCACAGCCAACGGAATACGGTACGCTGTATTCGCTCAGTGAACTCCGGGAGATCAGCAGCGTGTGCCGCAAAAACGGTCTTCCGCTGTTCCTGGACGGCGCGCGGCTGGCCTATGCTCTATCCTGCCCCTGTAATGAGGTATCCCTCAAGGATATAGCCAGGCTCTGCGATGTGTTCTATATCGGCGGAACCAAATGCGGGGCCTTGTTTGGAGAAGCGGTTGTGATAACGCAGCAGAACCTGATCCCCCATTTCTTCACCGTCATTAAGCAGAACGGCGCCCTTCTCGCCAAAGGCAGAATGCTGGGCATACAGTTTGACACCCTTTTTGAAGATGACCTTTACATGAAAATCGGCGCTTCCGCTATAGCGGCCGCCGACCAAATCAGGGATACCCTGACAAAATGCGGATACCGCCTGTTCCTCGATTCACCCACAAATCAGGTATTCATTGTAATGGAAAATGAAGCCGCCGCCCAACTGGCCCGGAAAGCAGAGATTACCTTATGGGAGAAATATGATGACACTCACACCATGGTGCGTTTCGTAACGGATTGGGCAACCCAGCAAAGGGATGTGGACATGCTGGTTGAGATACTGGAACAGGAATGTAATCCCACGCTGGCCTGTGTTTCATAGAGGGCGCTGCACCACAGGCAGGTCTAAGTTTTCTTTGAGAATAAAAACGCGCTCCCAGGGCGGGAATATTCGGAAGATTCCCGCCCTCCCCTCCTTGCCTTTTCATTGGAGAATTTCACATTTTTGTCATCTGCCCCCTCTCAATTCATTTCTCATTCCATTGACCGGCTCAATAAATTGCTCCATAATGATTTCTCAGCATTCCTGAACATGTTCCCCTCTCAGATACCATGCTGTCTTAGCGCTTTCCTCCAGTTCCTCCAAGCCGTAAAAGGCATCAAGAATCGTCCTGCCTGCCACTACAGGACCATGCTGTTTCAGAAGATAAGCATCACTATTCATTATCCGTTCTTCCATATAGCCAAAAAGCTCCTGGCTTCCCGGCTTTGCATAGGGGATTATCCCTACGGTTCCCACTTTCATTTTAAGGTACGGAGTGTAGGCCGGTATCACATCTGTTTTCTTTTCATGTTCCAGACAGGACCACAGGACAGAATAAAAACTGTGTGTATGTACCACCCCTTTCATTTCCGGCTTGTACCGGTAAATCATAGCGTGAAGCGGATATTCCTTGCTGGGTTTTATCCCCTCCACGTGTGTACCATCCAGCAAAAGTGTAGAGAACTGTTCTTTTTCCAGAGTTCCAAAGCTGGTACCGCTTCCGGAAATATAGATAAAATCCCCTATCCTGATACTGATGTTTGCAGTTGATCCGCTCACCTTTCCCCTTTCAAACAGGGAATGTGCAATCTCTACTGCTGTCTCCAACTGACGCTCTGTGATGATATCCATATCTATCCCTCCAATTCCTTCACTGCCCGGCTAAAAAAATCCTCCTGGCCAAAATTTCCTGATTTCAGTACCAGACGCATTCTGGTATCCTCCAGTGGAACCATCACCGGTACACCTGGCGCGATGCTGTGGCCAATCCAGAACCCTTGGTATCCCAGGCGCTGGATAACCGCGCCTGATGTCTCACCGCCTGCCACGATAAGCCTTCGGTACCCGCTTCCTGCTGCCCTTGCCGCCAGTTCTGCCGTCAGCTGCTCCAGCATAAAGGAAATTTTTTCTTTTCCTTCTTCCTGAATCTTTCTCACCTGCTCCGGGCTGTCCGAGCTGTATACTAACATATTTTCACCCGGATGCATCTTAACAATATTCCATACATGCTCTGCTGTTTCCTCTCCTCTAAGAACACGCCCCGCATCTATCCTATAGCACGGATACCCGCCTTTTTCATAACTGCGAATCTGTCTCAGCGTTGCCTCAGAACAACTCCCTGCCAGAAGTAAGGCTTCCTGCCTGCTGCATGCCTTCTCTTTTCCATATTCTTCCTCTTTATCACACACTTTCTCTCTGCCACATGCTTCCTCTTTACCGCATGCTTCTCCGCTCACATCCACATCTGCATCCCGGTCAGCCATGGCTTTCTCTGCCAACAGCCTTCCCACATGCTCTGCAAGCCCGGAACCACCGGTATAAAATATAATATCGCAAAACTCCCGGGCAATCTCCTTTCCATGAGATTCCTCATAATAATCCGGTATCAGATAGCAATGCCCTTCCTGCCTGCATAGAGTTTCCTGTTCCTTTTTCCATTGTTCTTTCGTCTTTCCCGCCATGCTGATTCCTTTATACCGGCTCTGCATTTCAATCAGCCGTCCAAGTTCCGACTCCCGCATGGGAGTCAGGGGATGATTCCGCATGGAGCTTTCCTCCAAAAGGACACCATTGACATAAAGCTTTCCTTTCTCTACTGTCCTTCCATTGACCGGAAGCGCGGGACACAGTATTGTATATGGGTAACCAAACTTTTCCATCACGGCATCCGCCACCGGTCCAATGTTCCCTTCCTTAGTGGAATCAAAGGTAGAACAGTATTTAAAATACAGCTTCCGGGCGCCCTCCTGAAGCAGCCACCCAAATGCCCGGAGGGAATCAGCTACCGCCTGCTCCCTGTCCTGGGTTCTGGATTTTAACGCAATTACAACGGCCTGGGTCCCCTCAGCCACTGTATGACTGTCATCAGGAATCCCATTGTACAGGACAGTCACGAGTCCTGCTTTTACAAAAAAGGATGCCACATCACCTGCTCCTGTAAAATCATCCGCAACACAGCCAATATAAAATTTATTTTTCATACTCTCACCCTCCGCTCATTGTTTTTTGTTAAATATAGAGCCCGCAAGCTTACGGACTCTATACACCTGATTTCTATTCATTTCTTGCTTTATCCACAAGTTCAATGATGGGCGCGCACATATCATACTCATCATACATAACGGCCGTTGCCTTCTTAAACTCCTCCAAATCCGGCCGGCATATAGTTACCCCCATATCCTCAATCTGCTTCATACATTCCGTTTCCTGTTCTTTTATGATGCTGCGGCTCTTTAACTTGATTTCCTCACCGGCCTCCTGAATAATCTGTTTCAGCTCATCCGGATAGGACTGATATTCTTCCTCATTAAAATAGAAAGAGCCTTCGTAAGCAACATGGTCGGTCATAACACAGTACGGCGCAACCTCGTAAAACTTCAGGCTGAGGGTCAGCGCAATATCATTTTCCTGCCCCTGTACCACACCGGTCTGAATGGATGTGTACACCTCGCTTAAGGACATGGGAATTGGGGCCGCGCCAAGGCATTCCCAGATTCTCACATAGCCGGGGATATTGGGCACGCGTATCTTAAGCCCCTTCAGGTCGGCCATGGATTCAACCGGAACCGTGCTGGCCAATTCCCGGTTCATTCCATCAATAACAGACACCAGACGGAAGCCGCTCTGCTCTGCCACCATATCGGATACCTCGTCAAAATGATTATCCCAGAACCTGTATTGATGTTCCTTGTTGTCATACAGGAAGGGGAGACACCATACATTGAAAATATCATCCACAGCGCTCAGGGAACTGACACCATCCATAACAATATCAATATTTCCCATTTCCAGGCCTTCCAGGGCATCCACCAGCCCTCCCAGCTGTCCGGATGCAAATACCTCCCCTGTCACCTTTCCGCCTGTCTTTTCCTCCACAATATCCAGGAATTCCTGTGAGAGCTGGGTCATATAGTAATCACTGCTCTCTGTGGTTGCCAGTTTCCAGTGGTAAGAATAGTCCTCTCCGCCTTCAGATGCTTTTTCCTCATCTTCTGTCTTTGCCTCAGCCGCTGCCTGATTCCCAGAGGACGGTGCCTCTGCCTTTTTTCCTCCAGCCGTTTTGCAGCCTGTCAGCATGGATACTGTCATTGCAGCCATAAGAACCATTGAAATCAATTGTTTCTTCAAACCTTAATCCTCCTATTCTAATTAAACATTGAACGGTGCCACACAGTTACATTTCCAGCAACATAGTTACATTCCCAAGATGCCCGGAAGCCAGAGAGAGAGTGGTTCCACATATGTGATGACTGCAAGGGCAGCGAAACCCGCAATCAGAAATGGGATGGACGCCTTTACCTCCTCCTCAAAAGGAATCTCCGCAATGGCTGCTGCAATATATTGGTTTTCCCCTACTGGCGGTGTCGTAAGACCCAGCGCCAGATTTACTACCATTATAATCCCAAAGTGGACCGGGTCCACCCCCAGGGAGGTCGCAATCGGCAGTAATATAGGAGTAACTATCAGAATACCCGCTACAGATTCTATGAACATGCCAATAAAAATGAATATCAGATTTGCTACCAACAGGAAGATATACTTATTGCCGGCAATGGCGCTGATGGCTTTCCCCAGAAGGCTGGATACACCTGCGCTGGTCAGCAGCCAGCTGAATGCGCCGGACGCGCCTACCACGATCATGACAAGAACCGTATTCACGATAGCGCCGCCCATAATATTTCCAATATTTTGTAAATTTATTTCCTTATACCAGAAAGCTCCCGCTAAAAATCCGTAGGTGGCTGCCACCGCACCGGCTTCTGTAGGCGTGAAAATACCTCCGTAAATGCCCCCCAGAATGATAGTCGGCACCAGAAGTGCTGGTATTGCGTCCAGAAACGCCGTCCCCAGCTCCTTAAAGGTGAATGTGTTCATCTGGCTGATTTTTCTCTTTTTTGCCTGGTATGCGATTGTTACCATCAAGAAAAGGGCCAGCACAATTCCCGGAACGATCCCGGCCATGAACAGCTTACCGATGGACGTGGATGAGCAGACACCGTACATAATCATGGTAATACTGGGCGGGATAATAACACCCAAAGCGCCTGCAACCGCCTGGATACCAGCTACAAAATCCGCAGGATATCCGCGCTTCTTCATCTCTGGAATCAATGTGGAACCGATAGCTGCTGTGGTCGCTGCGGCAGAGCCGGACAGTGCGCCGAAAAATGCAGAGGCTACCACGATTACATGGGCCAGACCTCCTGCCATCCAGCCCACCAGGCAATCTGCCAAACGCACGATTCGTTTGGACATTCCCCCCACCTCCATCAGCTTTCCGGCCAGCATGAAGAAGGGGATAGCCATAAGAGTAAAGGAGTCAACAGAAGCATACGTTCTCTGGGCTAATGTGGCCACCTTCATCCCACTGCCAAGCATTATAAGTGCGGTAGGCAGTCCTATGGAGACAACCAGAGGGACGTTCAGAAACAGTAAAAGCAGCAGAAGTGAAAACAAAATTAAGGTTACGGTCAAAGAAGACATTTATGCATTTCCCCCTTCCTCTTGTGTATCTGTACTGTGGTATGCCTTCAAGCCTTCCTTCACTGCAAAAATACAGCAGGACAAGCCACAGTATACCAGAGAGATGAGCGTGATTGCATAAGGTACTTGTGTAATCGGGTATGTCTGTCCTTTACTGATTGTCATTTTCATATATGAAGCCGCAGATACCCCCAACAGGCCGAAGTACACAATCATAAACATCATGGCGGCAATATCAGTAATCCTTCTTCCCTTTTTCTTAAACAGCTTTTTTACAAAGAAATCCACCCGGATCAGACCGCCGTTTTTAAAAGCATAGCTGGCACCGGCAAATGTAGCCCACACAAGCATCCAGCGGGCCACTTCCTCGGTCCATGACAGAGGATTGCCCATAAGCCGGAAAATGATTTGTATAAGGATTACAACAATCATTGCCACCAATACAACAGAAGAAACTATCAGGTCAAAATGGAACTTTTTCATATCCGCTCCTCCTTACCATTACAGAAACCTGTGCTCTGCCTCCAGCACAGCCGTTTTCAGGATATCCACTGCAAAGTCCATCTCCTCCTCATCCAGAATCAAGGGCGGGGAAATCTGCAGCGCTTCCCCTGCAATGCCATCTGCGGTCCCTGTCACGCCTGAACTGATTAACAGCCCATGGTCAAAACAGTATCCCGCTAAAAAGCCGGACACATTTTTCTCCGGGTCAAAGGGCTCTTTCTTCTCCCGGTCCATCACCAGTTCAACACCAATCAGCATACCGACCCCTCGTATATCTCCAATCAACGGTGAATCACCTAAGGCTTCCTTTAATTTTCCCAGGAATACTTCCCCTTCTTTTGCCGCCCTCTCCACCAGGTTGTTATTTACGGTATAGGAAAGAACTGCGCTGGCTCCTGCACAGACCAGAGGATTCCCGGCAAACGTAAAGCTATGTATCAGATTTTTACTGCCCTTCTCAAACGCGTCCACCACCTTCTTATGAGCAATGACCGCTCCAATGGGCACATATCCGCCTCCCAGACCTTTGGCCACGCTGATCAGATCCGGCACAACGCCAAAATGGTCCATAGCAAAATTCTTTCCAGTCCTTCCAAAGCCGGTAATAACCTCGTCCACACAAAACAGAACGTTGTATTTATCACAGATTTCCCGAATTCGCTTCATATATTCTATGGGAGGCATGGTAGCACAGGATGTGGTTCCCACAATAGGCTCTATCAGAAATGCCGCCACCGTATCCGGACCCTCATATTTAATAATGCGTTCCAGCTCCTCGGCACAGGGCAGCCCGCATTCCGGATACGACAGCCCGTATGGACAGCGGTAACAATTACACTGTGCGATATGGGGCATCTTCATCAGGTAATTATCATATTTCTCCCTCCAGGATGGCCTTCCTCCATATGTCAGGGTAGCGATTGTATTTCCATGGTAGCTCTGCCAGCGGCTGATAATTTTATATTTTCCCGGTCTGCCTGCCTCTATCTGGTACTGCCTCGCAATCTTGCCCATGGATTCCACGGCCTCGGAACCTCCGGAGCAGAAAAATACCTTATCCATACCTTCAGGTGACAGTTCAATAATCTGATGGGACAGACGCTCCTTCGCCTCGCTGGTAAAAGTTCCGCCATACACATAGGAAACATTGGAAGCCTGCTGATACATGGCGTCAATAACCTCTTTTATACCCTGGCCAATATTGGTAACTGCTATCCCGGCCGCACAGTCCAGATATTTTTTTCCGTCCGTGTCATAAACCCAGGACCCCTCTGCCCTTTCTACACACTTGTACTTCTTGTCCAGATTCGCATAGAATACATTACTCATACCTACCTTTACCTCCTTGAAATGTTAAATCTAAAATTTCACATTGTGTAAAAACAAAAATGTAAATTCTGTCTCATGCATATTTACATTTTTGTAATTTTATTTAATTAATCTCATCAAAGCAATCCATAATTTCATTCTTTGTATTACGGATATCCTGTGCAATTAACTCAATGCACTTATCCAGCAGATGCTGCCTTAATGCCTCAATCAGTTGGCAGTGTATCTTGATTTCATAATGAAATTTTTCCAGCGGCGCACTATTCACATTGTATGTAATATGGAGTATGCGTATCCGTTTCGTCAAATCAATCAGATTCTTGATTTCATCCCCTATGATTTTTGGACATAAATCAATCAGGTATTCGTGGAATCTCATTTCTATGTCAAAAAAATCCTCTACCAGCCGCTTCTTGGCATCCAATCCCCCATCTGGTTCAATATTCAGAAGTTTCCTGAATTCATCTCCAAAACCGTCAAGCACCTGCATGTCCGCAATACTTATGACCTCCCGTATTACCTGGCTCTCCAGTGCCTCGCGGAAATTAAAAATGCAGCTTAGTTCCTCCTTGCTCAGCTCCCTTACATAGCTTCCGCTTCTGGGATTAATGATAACATACCCATCCTTATTCAGAGATTTCAGGGCATTGGTCACCGGGGTACGGCTGACTCCCAGAGAATTACTCAGGAAATCCACATCCAGCTTCTCATTGGGCTTGAGCTCATTATTAATTATTTTCGCTTTAATCTCTTCATATATCAGCTCATTCAAGCTGCTGTATTTTACTTTATTAAACATGTTCCTCGCTTACTGATATCTAAAATTTTAGTTTGTAAATTTATAATAATGCAATATTGGATGTTTGTCAACTAAATATTTTTACATCTCATACTTGACAAACAATACTTATCAGAATATAATTTTTATAAAATCTGAAATTTTACATTTTACATTTCTTATTCATGAAAGGAGGATACGAATGTCAGACACATATGACCCTTATCAGGATGTGCTCCAGATTATCGAGGATTGTGCGAAAGCGTGTGGGTATGAGCGGGATGATTATATCGCCCTGGCCTATCCTGAGAGAGAACTTAAGGTAGCCATACCCATTGAGATGGATGATGGATCCATCCAGGTTTTTGAAGGCTACCGTGTGCAGCATTCCACGTCACGCGGCCCTGCCAAAGGAGGAATCCGCTACCACCAGGATGTCAACATAAATGAGGTAAAAGCATTAGCTGCCTGGATGACCTTTAAGTCCGCGGTAGTGGACATTCCCTTTGGCGGAGGAAAAGGCGGTATCAAGGTGGACCCGTCCACTCTGAGTATTCATGAGCTTCGCAGACTTACCCGCCGCTATACTTCCATGATAGCTCCCATCATTGGTCCGCAGCAGGATATACCGGCACCGGATGTAGGAACCAATCCAATTGTCATGGGTTGGATTATGGATACCTACAGCATGCTGAACGGTCACTGTATACCGGGTGTCGTGACAGGAAAGCCCTTGGAGCTGGGCGGAGCTGTTGGCCGAAAAGAAGCCACGGGGCGGGGTGTGATGTTCACTGTACATAATTTGATTCGCGCTCTGGACCTGGATATCTCATCCTGTACCGCCGCCATTCAGGGATTTGGTAATGTTGGAAGTACCACAGCCCGGCTTCTGTATGAATCCGGCGTCCGTATCCTGGCTGTAAGCGATGTCTCAGGAGGAGTATTCTGTGAAAGTGGTCTTCCGATAGTAAAGATTCTGGAATTCTGCAAATCCGGAGCTCTGCTTAAGGAATATGCGGTCAAAGACAGCTCTGTGACCTTCCTGTCCAATGATAAGCTGCTGGCACTTCCTGTAACATTTCTGATTCCCGCTGCCCTGGAGAATCAAATCAACCGTACCAATCTGGAAACAATCCATGCCCAATACATCGTGGAAGCTGCCAACGGCCCGGTGTCCATGGAAGCCGATGCCCTCCTGCATGATAAGGGAATCCTCATTGTTCCTGATATCCTGGCCAATGCGGGCGGTGTGGTTGTCTCCTATTTTGAATGGGTGCAGAATATCCAGGAAATGTGGTGGACCGAAAAAAAGGTGAACCAAACCCTGGAGGAAAAGATGGGTGCCGCTTTCTCTGATGTTTGGGAAACTGCAAAAATACGCCGTATTTCCCTGCGCAAGGCGGCTTACCTCATTGCTGTCAAAAGGGTAATAGATACGAAAAAACTGAGAGGAATCTGGCCTTAATATGGGCATTCTTATTACATCATAAAGGGCGCGGTCAGCCTGCTGGTATAAATCCTCAAAATTTGCCCCGTCCCCGGGGGATAGGGCGATACCGATGCCGGCCGTGACACAGCATCTTTACGCGGGCTTTAGCACTCCCATGAAGGTGTGATTGCTGCCAATATGGGACTCTGTATTTCCTCACAGATACAGCCCGGCTATATAATGGACAGATTATAAAGCCCCCAATCCCGAAACCATAAATACCGTTTTAATTGCAAATACCAGAATCTTGTCCTATAATTGTCATATAATACGGGGTAAAAACCAGGAAGTAATCTGTCTTTGTGTTTATAATAGAGTTTCTATGGGGTTATCGCATCTGGATCAGGCGGTAAAGGTTTCAAACTTTTGAACACTGTGCGTCATTCACACCGATTGCCCAACCATATATTAAACTTTTAGTATTATTAGGAGAGACGAAAATGGGCTTGATATACGATGGCTTGATGTATGAAAGAATATATGAAATATTAAAGGACCGGATTGAATCCGGAGTGTTACCCGCTGGCACCAAACTTCCATCACGGGATAATTTATGCAGGGAATTTGGAACATCGGCTAAAACCATCCGCCGCGTGTTATCCATGCTGAAGGAAAATGGATTGATTGAGACACACCAAAGAAAGCGTCCCGTTGTAAGTTTCCATCAGCAAACCAGGCGTCCAATGATAAATCTTGCATTGAAGAGAGTAGATACCTCAATTACCGATGAGGTTCTAAAAACAGGAGTTTTATTGGGGTATCCATTGATTGAAAATGGAATTGCTCTCTGCAGACAAGAAGACTTTATAATTCCCCGGAAAATCGTGGAAAATATGGATATTAATAACTCCGCAGAGTTCTGGCGGTTAGCCAAACAGTTTCAGAGGTTTTTTATCAGACGAAATGAAAATGATTTAAGCCTGCGTGTAATGGATAGTCTGGGGCTTGCGGGGTTAAGACCTCTGCAAGACAATTTAGAAATCAGGACCAGGTTTTATGAACAAATGCAGGAGCTGATGAGGGTTATTGAAAACAGAGGGGATACTGATAGTGTCCATTTCGATGACCTGTCCGGAATGTACGGGCTCACATATGGAAGCGAACCTGCCTTCGATGTTCCTGTGGACTCCGCGGCTGTACTTGGCAGAAAGCAGCTGGAAAAGCTCTTACTAAGAGAAGAAGTAAGATATTCAGCTGTTTATATGGATCTTTTGGGTCTTATCACCATGGGACGTTACCAGCCAGGAGACAAGCTCCCAACTCATAATGAATTGCAGAAACTTTATAATGTGAGTGTGGATACTACTCTTAAAGCAATACAGATTTTGCAGGAGTGGGGTGTTGTAAAAGCAGTCCGTAGTAAAGGGATCTTCGTAATGATGGATATACAGGCCCTAAAGAAAATCGAAATACCTCCCCACTTAATCGCATGTCATGTCCGCCGTTATCTGGATACTTTGGATTTGCTGGCCTTGACGATTGAGGGTGTTTCCGCCTATGCTGCCGAACATATCTCACAGAAAGAAATTGAGGAGGCAATGAGTGAAATTAAGCGCTGCTGGAATGAAGACCACCGATATATGCTTACTCCTTCATTCCTTCTGAATCTTATAGTTAAGCATACCGGGGATGGTTCACTCAATGCTATCTATATACTTTTACGGCAAAATCTGGGGATAGGCAGAAGTATTCCTGCCTTGCGCGAAACAGAAAAAACTGCTGAAGACTATGAACTGTATGAGCAATGTGTCACTGCACTGAATCAGCTTTACGCAGGAAGGCAGGAAGATTTCTCAAACGGGACCGCTAAAGCATTTCGGTATATCTACGATTATGTAACTGAAAAATGTAAGAACTTAGGCTACTATGATTCTGCGATGGCTGTCTATGATGGTAGCGCGTTGTGGAAATAACAGCCATCCCACGCGATTTTTAAACTGGAACTGTCCATGGCGGAAGCAGCTCCCTTTTCATCTGAAGCAGCTGCCGCCATTATATCCTATCTTTATCATCTATATAGTCAATTCCGTAAATTTCCGGCTCTGTAAATTCATACTCCATTACTCGTAATAATCCCTGTAATATTCTGCACTGCTGTGCGGAAGATATGATGGAACCTTTTATTGATGATAATTGTTTCTGGAACGGAACTGTCATCCTCCAATAGCAAGTAAAATATTGCATCTCAAAGACTAAAAAAACGAAGGTATTGTTGATATTTAAAGACTGCGGTGATATAATTATTGAATATATGGTTAAGGTACCAAGATTCTTATGTCAGCTAAAAGTACCCGGCAGTATAGTATTCTTTTCCTTACCTTCATCTGAAGCGTAAGGTATATTTTTGTTTACCTGAAAACTGGCTGCATGGACATGGTTATTAGCATTTTTTTACGGTAAGAAACCTCATATATCTGTTTGAGTATGCATTTACAACCTGTGGAGCAAAGTGAATCAGCGGACTGACAATATTCAATTAAAATGATAGTAAGAATAAATGATACGATTGTAAAGGGGGATATCAATGCAATGGATAAGATGAACCATGGTGCTGTAAAATGCCAGCTAAAATATTGTGTTGGAATAGGGGCTTCTGCCGGAGGTGTGGAGGCTTTACAGGAGCTTTTCCGGAATATGCCGCTGGATACAGGTGCCTCTTTCATCGTTGTACAGCACTTGTCTCCTGATTCCGTGAGTATGATGGATAAAATTCTACAGAAATCAGTTAAAATGCCGGTACGTCTGGCAGAAGAGAACATGGAGCTCCGGCCTAATGAGGTCTATTTAAACATTCCTGGCATGATACTGGAGGTAGAGAGCGGACACCTCCATCTCAGTCCGGTACATGACCGTGTACAGCGCTATGCGCCCATCAATCAAATGCTTAATTCCCTTGCTTCGGATAAAAACATACACACCATTGCCGTGATTCTCTCAGGCAGCGGATCGGACGGTACCATTGGTATCGGCTCTGTCAAGGAAAACGGCGGTACTATTATTGTACAGAAACCCCTGGAGGCACAGTACGCTTCGATGCCGCAGAGCGCCATTGCCACGGGCCTGGTAGATCTGACAGAAAATGTATCCAAAATCGGACTGGCAATACGGGACTATTTAAAAAATCCCAATAACCAATACCTTCACTATGATGACGGGGTTGAGAATCAGGAACTGGCAGGATATTACAATCAAATCATTGATGCCATATCAAAGTATTCTGATATTGATTTTTCCGCCTATAAATCCAATACAATTTACCGACGGATTGAACGCCGCATTGCAATCAATAAATATACCTGTATTGAAGATTACATGGACCATCTGCTTGCATCAGAGGAGGAAAAGGGGCTTTTGTGCAGTGATCTTCTGATTGGAGTGACTTCTTTCTTTCGGGATGAAGCCGCTTTTAAAAGTCTAGGCGAGCATGTACTGGCCCCGCTGCTTCGGGAAAAAAAATCAATCCGTATATGGAGTATTGCCTGTTCCACTGGTGAGGAAGCGTATTCCATTGCAATTTTACTCTGCGAATATATGGAGCGGCTGAATTACAATGCGGATGTTAAAATTTTTGCCTCCGATACAGACCCGGATGCCATTGCTGCGGCTCAAAGAGGCTTCTATACCGAAGGCAGCCTGGCCAGCATTAATGAACTCATGATAGAAAAATATTTTGATAAGAAAGAGGACGGCTACATCATCAAGGACATGATCCGTAAGATGATTGTTTTTGCCAAACACAATATATTTAGAGATGCCCCTTTTTCCAAACTTGATTTAATTGTATGCAGGAATATGTTCATCTACGTAAAACCAGAAGTTCAGCAGCGTACCATTGGAAATTTTCACCATCTTCTCAACGACGATGGGTGCCTGTTCCTGGGCAACAGCGAATCACTGGGCGATTTGGAAGGAGCGTTTGATGTCCTGGACAGGAAATGGAAAATATTCCGCAAAAATAAAGAGTTCCATACAGAAAATAATGGTTTTTATCTATGGGATAACCTGTCTCACCCTCAGAAGGCAATGCAAGAACCTGCTGGAAATCTGCGCCCAAAAGTCCGGCCTACAAATATCTTCGAACGGCTTTTTTTTGATTTTGCAGGACCGTCAGTCCTGGTGGACGGTTACGGAAAAATTGTACAAATTATTAAAAGCGGAGGCCGGTATCTTCGCTTGCAGGACGGACAGTTTGATAATTCCATCAGTTCGTGTTTTGCCCCCAGCCTGACGATTCTTCTGAACCATATTATGGAGCAAATGAAGGAAAGCAGCTGTTCATGTGTTGAAAAAAATGTGACAGGAGTGGCGGACTATCCGGATGAAAGCCTGAATATTAAGGTCAATTATTTTAACCTGGATAATGACGAATATTTTTTGTTCCAGATAGGAATTGGCCGGACAGCCATGCCGGACTCAGCCGATAAAAGCCTGGATATCAGCGAATTAACAAACAGCAGGATTGCCCAGCTTGAATATGAGCTGGGGGAAAGCAACTGGAGACTGTCTCTGGCCATGGAGGAGTCAGAATCCCGCAACGAGGAGTTACAGGCAACAAATGAGGAACTGATGGCATCCAATGAAGAACTGCAAAGCACCAATGAAGAGATGCAGTCAATCAATGAAGAACTCTACACAATCAACGCGGAGCACCAGAGTAAAATTACAGAGCTGACTACGGCATACTCAGACTTTGACAATCTGTTGGTAAATGCAGAGGTTGGCGCACTTTATGTGGACCGGGATATGAAAATCCGTAAGATTACCCCCATCATGCTGCAAAACACCAATCTCCTGAACTCAGATTTAGGGCGCCCGGTGTATCATATCAATTTCATTGATTCCTATGAGAGCTTTAATTCAGATATTAAAAAAGTGGCTGAAACAGGGACAATTATAGAACGGGAAGTGACGGATGCCCGCAACTCCATATGGTTAGTCCGAATCCGCCCTTATTATGAAAAGCCGGAGCAGGTCGGCGGACTGCTGGTGACTATGTTTGACATCACCAGGCGCCTGGAGGCAGCGAAGTTTGAGTTAAAGCGCCTGACGGACAGTGTGCCGGGCGGTGTAGTGCGGATGCATTATGACGGAGAACTGATCATTGATTATGCCAATGACAGCTTTTATGCCATGACCGGCTGCAGTCCTGAGGATGTAAGGTATAGATTTCACAACCGTCTCAGCAAAATGATACTTTCTGAAGACTGGACACAGATGGAACAGCAGATTGAGTCGGCGGCAGCTGGAAATGGTATTTTAAAATACGAGTACCGCGGAGGCAGGGATGCTCTGTCAGCCAGGTGGTATTCCATCCAAGCCACAGTGTTTCAGGTAAACGGCCTGACTGAACTCCAGGGCATCATCATGGATATCTCCAAATTGAAAGACTATGAGCAGCGTCTGCAAAGAGAACGGGATTATTATAACACCCTCTATCAGAACATGCTCTGCGGGATTGCGCAGTATGCATACGACGAAGATGCAATGGACTTTATTGGTATCAATCCTGAATCGCTCCGCATACTGGGCTATTCATCCCTGGAAGAATTTAAGGGCCAGGGCGGGCCTACGATGCTGGACATAACATATAAAGAGGATAGGGAAAGAATTGTGGGAATGCTGCAAACCCTAAAAAAGGAGGGTGACTGCGTCAGCTTTGACCACCGCATCGTCCGTAGTGATGGGGAAATCCGCTGGGTAACCGGTGCCTCCAAGCTTATTACATCCCCAGAAGGAAAGCTGCTGATACAAAGTACTTTTATTGACACAACTGAGGAAAAAAGGACGCTTGAACAGCTTAAGGAGGAAAGAGACCGTTATGATCTGCTTTACGAAACCTCATACAATATGGCCGTGTGCGGCGTCATCCAGGCAGATGTCAAACATAACAAAATAATTGCGGTCAACAAAGAGGCCTTGCAGCTTCTCGGTACAGACGCGGCAGGCCTTGAAACGCAGTTATTTAGCCGGGAAGCCGAAAAAGGTGTTCCGAATTTAAGCAGTATCGGTGAAATGATGCAAGCCGCAGCGGAAAATGAACACAAGCGCTTTTCGCATATTCTCAATTTTAAAGACAGATATATGTCCATTGAAGGCGCTGTGGATTACATCATGGAAGACAAAAGCGTCAGGGTGGTTCAGTTTACATTTTTAGACAATACGGAACGGGAGCTTCTGCGTCAGGCAGAGACGAAGCTGGAGATTGCCACGAAATCCAGCAAAGCCAAATCCTATTTTCTCTCCAAAATGAGCCATGAAATCCGTACACCCCTCAATGGAATAGTGGGTATGATTGACAGTGCGATGCTCTACCGCCATGATAAAGAAAAACTGCTGGACAGCCTGAACAAACTGAAACGCTCCTCTCTCCATCTTCAGCAGCTGGTCAGTGAAGTGCTGGACCTGTCCAAAATTGAAAGCGGGAAAATGGACGTTAATATGGGACCGGTGAATCTGCAGCTTTTGCTGTCCGATGTCATTGAAGAATTTGGTACGATGGCTAAGGAAAGAGGAATCGGCCTAACCCAGACTGGAAAACTGCATCATAAATATGTGAATACCGATAAGGTAAAGCTCCATGAAATACTGGCAAATCTGATTGGAAATGCCCTTAAATTCACCGACAGTTCAGGGGTGGTTCTGCTGAATATAGAGGAAACTGTAATTGCAGAACGGGAATCCCTGTATACGTTCCAAGTACGGGATAATGGGAAAGGAATCAGCAGAGAAGATCAGGAACGGATTTTCGAGGCCTTTGACCAGGGTTCTCATGACCATTTATACGGAAATTCAGGGAGCGGCCTGGGGCTGACCATCTGTAAGAGCCTGGTGGCGATGCTGGGAGGCTCGCTGAAAGTCGATAGTATAGAAAATGCAGGGTCGGAATTCTCATTTACTCTCACAATGGATCTGTTGGACGAAGAAAAAGAGACGGATACTCCGGTAAAATCCTGCTCCTGTTATCAGGGGCATCGTGTTATGGTAGCGGAGGATAATCTTATAAATGGGGAAATCGCAGAAACCTTTCTGCGCTCCTTTGGATTTGAAGTGGATTTGGTGAAGAACGGCCAGGAGGCATTTGATACCTTTGCCGACTCACCGGAGGGAACCTACAGTATCATTTTAATGGATATTCAGATGCCTGTCATGAACGGGTATGATGCTGCCCGTCAGATTCGGTCTTGTGAAAATGGAGACGCAAAATCTATCCCTATTCTGGCAATGAGCGCGAATGCATTTCAGGAAGACGTGGCGTGTTCACTGGACGCCGGTATGAATGAACATCTGTCCAAGCCAATTGATATGGAGACATTATTCAGTGTCATTGGCAAGTATATAAAGTAAAGCTTAATGCCGCAGTGCGCATGCACTTCTCTGCTGTCTCTCAATCATGTACAATGGGAGTATTCCTTAAAACAAGCGGAACATTTGGAATATGGTATAGGCTTGCTTATATTGATAGAGGAGGAGTGCGCATGAAAATCAAACAGGGAAAAGGCAGATACATCGCGCTTGCTCTCGGAAACATTGCTGTCGTTGCTTTTATATTGATTCTTTCAATAAGCTATGTACAGGACGTACAGCGTGACAAGGCCGCAACAGCAAAAGAATCTTTTACCGCAGCAATGGAATCCACAGCCCAGCTATCCTATGGTTATATGAGCAGTCTGCAAAATGAGTGTGACAGCTGGGCCTCCTATTTGGAAAATCATGAATATTCGATGGATGAAGCCATTGAATATCTGAAGGAAGTTAATATAAACGATTATGTCTCTGTACATATATTGTATTATGATACATTGTCCGGGTTATCCGCAGGCTTAGAACAGAGTGTGAACAAAGTTGACTATTCTCAGCTAACAGATGCATTTTCCTACATCCTCCCTAAAATGGTAAACGGCACAAGGGGGGAAGGAACCATTTACATATCATCGGCATATATCAATCCCATGGACGGGGTCAATAGTGTCAGTTTCTGCAGCCTTCTGACTATCAGGGACGAACATGGCGGCCGTGCAAAGGCCATACTCGTCAAAACAATTCCTGTGGAGATTCTGCATGCCCAATGGATTTTCCCAGGAGCATACCGTGAAGCAGAGGTTTCTCTGCTGGATATCAACGGACAGTATATCATTCAATCCGACTCCATGGGAGGTGATACATTCTGGACCTTCATCAAACAACACAACGACCTGTCTTACGTTGACATAGGTGAATACCAGAGTTCCTTTCAGAAAAAGGACCACTATCTGGTTGAGTTGATGGATCAGGATGGAAAACCGGCCTATTACGTCAGCGCACAGATAGAAAACACGCCAAACTGTACATTTGTGGGCTATATCCAATCCGAGAAACTGTCTGCCATGGGCTATGACTATGACTGGCAGATGTCTTTATATATAGTTATGGGATTTATCTTCCTCCTGCTGCTTGACGGAAGCTATGTCCTGCATATAAACAAACGGCTTAGAAGGAGTATCGAGGAAACCCAAAATGCCAATATGGCAAAGACAAAATTCCTTTCTTCCATGTCGCATGATATCCGGACTCCCATGAATGCCATTATCGGGATGACAGAAATAGCTAAGAAACAGATTCATAATCCTGCACAGGTACAGTACTGTCTGGACAAGATAACCTTGTCCGGAAACCATCTTCTTACTCTGGTCAACGATGTATTGGATATTTCACAGGTTGAATCAGGAAAAATGGCATTACACCCGGTTGTGTTCTCCCTTCCTGAATGCTGCGCAAACCTTATTAATATAATAAAATCGCAAATCCAGGAAAAGGAACTGCAATTTGACGTGCATGTGCGCAATTTAAAATATGAATATCTATATGCAGATGAGCTCCGGATGAACCAGATATTCATTAACCTCCTTACAAATGCCGTAAAATACACAAATCCAGGCGGTAAAATTATCGTGGAATTTGAAGAGGCCCTGCAGCCAGGTGACAAGGGTAACGTGGTTTTAACTTATACCGTGCAGGACACCGGTATCGGTATGTCCAGCGATTTTATGAGGGATATGTACCAGACCTTCACCCGTGCAGTAGATTCCCGTATTGATAAAGTACATGGCTCAGGCCTGGGGCTTGCGATTACCAAGCAGATGGTTGAGCTCATGAATGGCACCATTAATTGTGAGAGTGAGCCTGGAAAAGGTACCAGATTCATAGTCGCCCTGCCGCTTCCAGCCACTGAAATTACAGATGATTTAATGCTTCCGCCTCTTCATCTATTACTGGCGGACAACGATAAAACATCCCTTGATGCAGCAGAAAATATGCTGGTATCCATGGGAGTGGCGGTCGATACGGCAGACAATGGACATACGGCGATCGAAATGGCAGAGGCAAAGCACAATGCTGGTGAAGATTACCCCATTATGATTGTGAGCCTTAAAATGCCGGATATGAATGGAATTGAAATTGCCGGAACGATTCGCGCTAAGGTTGGCGAGGACTCTCCAATCATTCTTATCAGTGCGTATGATTGGTTTGAGATGGAAGATGCTGCCAAGGCAGCCGGAATAAATGGTTTCATTAATAAGCCCATGTTTAAATCAACCATCTATGAAAAGATAAACGAGTACCTGCACTTCACTGAAAAGAATGAAAAAACGGCTGAAAGCAGTTCTGATGAATTACAGGGATTACATCTCCTGGTCGCAGAGGATAATGATCTGAATTGGGAAATTATCCAGGAGCTGCTGAAATATAGAGGCATCACAGCGGTCAGAGCAGTTAATGGACAGGTTTGTATTGACATTTTAAAGCATGCAGAACCAGGTACTTTTGATGCAGTTCTGATGGATATTCAGATGCCCGTCATGAATGGCTATGAAGCTTCTGCAGCTATACGTGCATTTCCGGACATGTATATACGGAATATTCCTATTATTGCCATGACCGCAGATGCGTTCGCTGAAGATATCCGAGCCTGCCTGGATACTGGAATGAATGGCCATATAGCCAAACCGGTTGACATGAAAAAGCTGTTTAAGGAGCTGAGAAACGCAGGACTTACCAATGGGAATGAAAGGAAACGCTGATGATTATGAAAAGGGCATTGACCATTCTGTCAGTATCAATTCTGGCCGCGGCCTGGCTTTGCGGATGCGGAAAAATCAGGAAAACAGAAAGCAGGGACGCAGACGTCTTATACCATGCCTGCTATTCAGAACCATACGTGACGTTAGACCCAAGTGCAGAGCAGTCGAATGGTATCAGGATACTGTATAATGTATATGAAACCCTGACGCATTACGATGATAAGACCGGAGAAGTCATACCTAAACTTGCTGTTGAGTGGTCATCCAATGCCGATGCCACTGAATGGGTTTTCAAACTGCGCAACGATGTCCAATTTCATGATGGAGAAAAAATGAATGCGGAGACCGTCAAGAAATCCATTGACCGGACCATTGCCCTTAATAAAGGCGCTGCTTATATCTGGGACAGTGTGGATTCCATCGAGGTGACCGGGGAATATGAAGTGACCTTTCATCTCCGCTACGGTGCCTCAATCCCCCTCATTGCGTCAGCAGGCTATGCCGCTTATATTATGAGCCCGAATGCGGCTGATAAGGATACCGAATGGTTTAATGCAGGAAATGACGGAGGAAGCGGACCTTATACCATTGCTACGGTTTCAGCAAGAGCGGTTACCCTCTCCTCCTATGAAGGCTATCGCGGCGGCTGGGAGGATAATCAGTATAAGAACGTCTATATCCAGGAGATTTCCGACTCAGGTACACGGCGCAGACTTCTTGAGGCCGGCGAGGCCCATCTTACTTCTGAATTATCAGCAGAGGATCTTGCAGCATTAAGCGAGAACGATGGAGTCACCATCCTGCCCGCTGATTCGTTCACCAATGTAATCCTGATGCTGAACACAAAAAGCTCCCCCTGTTCTAATGCAGATTTTCGAAAAGCGCTGGCATATGCTTTCCCATATGAAGAAGCGGTTCATGATATTTTACAGGGAAATGCGGCTCAATCCTGCGGTATGATACCGAAAGGCCTTTGGGGCCATCAAGATAATTTAACGCAGTATCACTGCGACCTGAAAAAATCAGCGGAGTACCTTGAAAAATCAGGATTAATGGATGCTACTGTTACGGTTACCTTCATAGTAAATGATGCCGTATATCGTGAGATTCTTCAACTGTATAAAGAAAACCTTGCCCAAATAGGTGTTACCCTGAAACTTCTCAACATGGACTGGGATGCCCAGTTAGCTCTTGCAAAGAGTCCCAATCCGGATGACTGCCAGGATATATTACTAATGAAATGGTGGCCGGATTACGCGGATCCGGCTGGCTGGTTCTCTCCGCTGCTGATGAGCAGCGGGGATTCAGTGGGCTACAACTTCTGTTATCTGGATGATGATATATTTGGTGAAAAGAATCGCGACGCCGTCAGGCTGACAGCGACCAATAAAAACGAGGCGGAAAAACTTTATATTGAGATGCAGGAGGAAATTCTGGACCAATGTTATATGATTTTTGCTTATAACACGCTTCAATACTATGCTGTAAATAATGCAATCCACGGTGTATACGAAAACCCGGCTTATCAGACATGTGTCAGCTATTATGATATTACAAAAGACTGAAAATGATTGGCACTTATGCATATCAGGGTCTCATGGATTTTTACCAGTAGGCGGACATAGCGCTTTATCATTCAATGTACACTCGTTTTTATCGTTAATTCCCGTATTTTGAAATTTCCTCCATCTGTATGGAATCGTATTCTGCCGCCACTTGTGCGGCACTCTTCCCTCTGCAGAGCTGCTGGCTTAAGTCCCGCACATTTTCCCACACATTGAAATTCAGGCTGAAATCCTGATTAGGAATCTGTCTGCCTTCTGCTATACAGGCAATAAATGAATTTGTCTGAGGTATATCAGGCGCTGTGGCATTTTTTGAAGAGGATATTCTTCCCTGGCTTTTGGCCAGGGAATCAAGTGTTTCAGCCTGCCCCAGCGCTTCTACAATGGCAATAGCCGAGTCTAAATGTTTTGACTTTGGATTGATTGCCATTCTCTGATCAGCCCCCACAACACAGATAGAGCCATTTTTAAGCACAGGTATAGGTGTCATTGCGATTTCAAACGGATAGCCTTCTAACGCTTTTCCGCTGTAGATTGCACAAATAAAAGCGCAGTTTCCATTGGCAAAAAACGACTTTTCCTCCTCTTTTTTTGGAAGCGTGTCAAGTGCCCGCTCCGGATTCATATATCCTTTATCAATCATCATCTGAAGAAAGTCAAAGCCTTTTTCCATATATTCACTGATTGCCACCGTACCATTTGACAATGCTTCCAGCTTTTGATTACAATCGTCACTCTGGTAAACATCATAAAGGCCGGCGCACATAACCGGAACTGTCAAGGCAAAATCCTTGTTTGCTCCATAGGGAAGAATTCCATTTTCTTTCAGTGTTTCGCATACATCGAGAAATTCATCCAGATTCTCCGGCAGCTTCAAACCATACTGTTTCAGCATATCAACATTCCATATAAAGCCGAAACCAGTATAAGATAATGGAATCGAAAATACCTTTCCGTTATAGGTACTCTGCGACAGCGCATCATGGGACAGGTTACCGGTGAACTCCAGAGAGGACATATCATATATGTAACCTTTCTCATCAAACTCCAGGACATCTTCTGCATGTATCGTGTATAAGTCATCCGCATTTCCTGAAGCCAGGCGCTTCAAAAGAAGCTCCCGGTATGATAATCCCTCCGCTGCATAATAATCCGCAGAGTCGCTGTAAACCGCTATATTCGTATTTCCGTCTTGATTCAGCACTGCTTTGCAGCGCTCCTCTATTGCCTTTGAAACCTCAATATTCTCTGTAAAGGCGGTAACCGGTGTTTCCCGGATGTTATCGTCTACATACAGCTCCGGAACCGACTGCTCCGTATTGCAGCCAGTCCCCAAAATGGCAGCTATCATAAGAGTCCCCAATAATCCCCTTTTTGTCCTAATCTTCTTCATTCTGTCTCCCCCAGTCTACTACAATATATTTATGGTTAATATCCCTTACAGCCAGTAAGGAATTATCCATCTTGTTGCTTAAGCTGTTACAATGTTGGAGCAATCGGTATATCGGCCTCCTTTCTTGGACTTCGCGTCCGTAATTAAGACTGATAACCAGCTCCTCATTTGCAGCGTTCGTTTTATGCAGGTTGAACTGCCTTTGGTACGTTCGTGTCACACCACAGTAGATTGAATAGGCAATGAGTAAAACTGGTACTTATCTATTGCAATAATCTTTAGGAGTGACAAATTTATGAACATGAACGCTGTTGGTATTGATGTTTCCAAAGGCAAAAGTATGATCGCCATTCTACGACCTTATGGAGAAATCGTTTCTTCTCCCTTTGAAATCAAGCACACCTCCAGTAACATCCAATCCTTAATTGAGCAGATCCGATCAATCGAAGGTGAATCACGCATCGTTATGGAACATACTGGCCGTTACTACGAACCACTGGCTCGTGAGCTTTCTCTGGCAGGTCTTTTTGTAACTGCCGTAAATCCTAAGCTCATTAAAGATTTTGGAGCTCATTCTCTCCGCAAAGTAAAATCTGATAAAGCTGACGCTGTAAAAATAGCTCGTTACACCCTTGACAGTTGGACGGAATTGAAACAGTATAGTCTTATGGACGAACTACGCAATCAACTAAAGACCATGAACCGTCAGTTTGGCTTCTACATGAAACACAAAACAGCTATGAAGAATAACCTCATCGGTATCCTCGATCAGACTTACCCTGGTGTTAATACTTACTTTGATAGCCCTGCCCGTGAGGACGGCAGCCAGAAGTGGGTTGATTTTGCTACTACATACTGGCATGTGGACTATGTTCGTAAATTCTCATTAAATGCATTTGTCGACCATTATCAGAAGTGGTGCAAACGTAGGAAGTATAACTTTAGCAAAGACAAGGCTGAAGAAATCTATGGAGCTGCAAAGGAGCTTGTTCCTATACTTCCAAAAGATGATCTAACCAAGCTGATCGTGAAACAGTCCATAGAACAATTAAACACTGCTTCCAAGACCGTGGAAGAGCTCCGTACCCTGATGAATGACACAGCCGCCAAGCTGCCGGAATATCCCGTTGTTATGGGTATGAAGGGTGTTGGCCCGTCTCTTGGCCCTCAGCTTATGGCTGAAATCGGAGATGTCACACGCTTTACCCACAAAGGGGCTATCACTGCATTTGCTGGTGTAGACCCAGGTGTCAACGAATCCGGAACCTATGAACAAAAAAGCGTTCCAACCTCCAAACGCGGCTCATCTTCCCTCCGAAAAACCTTATTTCAGGTCATGGACTGTCTCATCAAAACAAAACCGCAGGACGACCCTGTATATGCGTTTATTGATAAGAAACGTGCTCAAGGAAAGCCTTACTATGTCTACATGACTGCAGGCGCTAATAAGTTTCTGCGTATCTATTACGGAAGAGTAAAAGAATATCTAATGTCTCTTCCAGAATAGAGAATACCACATCCTTTCAGACCAGCAGATAATGGTGGTCTATTTGTTGTACCTGAAATTTAATCAACAATAAATCTTGAAAATTTCTCATTTTCCTATTGACTTTTTATTTGCAGGCTTTATTTATAAACTTCCGGACCATACTATATAGCTTATCCAGCTCCACAGGTTTTCCTATATGAGCATCCATACCTGCATCCTTGCACCTGCGTATATCTTCCTTAAATACATCCGCTGTCATGGCGATGATTGGAACTATGGAGGCATCCGGCCGGCCCGAATTACGGATTTTTTTCGTAGCCTGCAGCCCATCCATTTCCGGCATATGTACATCCATCAGTATGATCTGGTAATATCCCTGACTGCTCTTGAGATAGGTGTCTAAGGCTTCTTTGCCATTATGGACACAATCCACTTCAGCCCCGCTGCTGTTCAAAATCTCAAACATGATTTCCAGATTCAGTTCATTGTCATCCGCCACCAGAATCCTGACACCTTCCAGTTTTCTGACGCCTTCCAGTTTTTCTGTTTCCTGAATCTGCTGTTCTTCGTATTCCTGGTATCCGCCCTGGATGTATTGCTTCATCTGTTCCAAAATGTCAGCTTTAAAAATCGGCTTTGTCAGAAAACCGTTAATCCCTGCCTGAATCGCTTCCTCTTTTACATTTTCCCAATCATACGCGGACAACAGAAGAATCGGCATTCCGCTGCCCAGCCGCGCTCTAATCCGTCTGGCAGTTTCCACCCCATCCATCTCCGGCATCTTCCAGTCCACGATGACGATACAGTAATCATCTTCCATTACATGGGCCTGCCATGCTTTTTCCACTGCCTCCATCCCATTCATAACCCAATCCGCGCGGATACCCGTCTCCTGCAGGATTAAGCTGATGCTTTCACACGCATCCTGATCGTCATCCACAATCAGAACAGAATAGCCGGCCAGATCCGGTAATTCCTGCATCTGCAGTTTTGGCAGTTTAAGTGGAAGTTCCACTGTAAACCGTGAGCCCATGTCTTTCTCACTTTCAACATATATATCACCCTCCATCATGTCCACTATGCTCTTTGTAATAGCAAGTCCTAACCCGGTACCCGTTGCCTGGCTCATCCTGCTGTCCTCCGCCCGCTCAAATGGCGCGAATACGCGCTCCAGAAATTCAGGAGTCATGCCGATTCCATTGTCCTCAACCACAAAGCGCAGCCGTATGGTGTCTGCATCAACATTCGTCTCTGTAATCTGCATACTGATTGTGCCGCCCGCCTGTGTATATTTCATGGCATTTGACAGAAGATTGAGCAGTATTTTCTGCAGGTGGAGCCCATCGCTGATAACCGTGTCATGTTCCAAAATCTGTGATTTCAGTTCAAATGACTGCCTTTTTTTATCCATATCCGGTCTGATGAATGAAATCAGGTTCGCCATCATACTGGGTAAATGCACATTTTCTTCCTTAAGGCTGATTTTCCCGCTCTCGATCCTGGACATATCAAGCACCTCATTAATCAGCTGCAGCAGATGACCGGAAGCCGCTGTAATTTTATTCAGACAGGACTCTACTTTTTCCATATTGTCCAGGCTGTTCAGCGCGACATTGGTCATTCCTATGATACCATTCATTGGAGTTCTGATATCATGCGACATGGAAGAAAAAAATGCGGTCCTGGCCTGGTTGCTGTTCTGCGCCTGCTTGAGGGCATCTGCCAGATGCTCACGCATATTATGTTCTTTGGTTGTCTCCTGAAACACGGCAAGATACTGGCCGTAATCCGCCGGAATCATATGGACTGCAAACCAGCGCTTCACTTCATTGGGGCCATCCCCCACCATGGCTTCCCTGGTCACCTGCTTATTCAATGTTCCGTCCAGGAAACTGTTTCCCGCAGGATCATCCGGCGCCATTCCGCTGGCACTAAATACCAGCTTAGGCCTTTCCTGTACCTGCTTTGCAGTAATTCCAAGAAGCACCGGCAGGTTGTCAGACACAAGCTCCACCTTCTGTGTAGACGGTGTGTAGAGCAGAAACACAAAATCTATATTGGCGGAAAGATTTCGGAACAGCTTTTCCCTGTACTCCCTCTGCCTTGCCTCCTCCCTCATAGACTGTCTTCCAGTTACAAGATTAGCAATCGCAACCGCACCAATCAGAAGAAAAGTAAACATAGTATAAAGCATAATGATGATAGGTGTTGACTCCCGCTGAAGGACTGCCCGTGGAATCATGGTAATCAGATAGCTCCCTTCCGGCGCGTCTAATGGAAGAAAGCCTAGAAGGGATTTCTGGTTCTCGTTTATTACGACAAGGGTACCGCTTATTCCTTCCTGCATCACCTCACAAAGCGTATTCTGTACAGCCCTGCTGTTCCCCTGCATTGCCAGATAGCTGTAAATATCCGGCTGTTCTGCTGTACCTCTGGATTCGATAATGTAATTTCCGTTCTTATCCACCACATAGGCATACCCCTCCCCGTTATTAAAGGTAAATAAGGTTGGAAGATTATAATCATTAATAACCCGGTCCGCATAAATTGCCCCTATCTGTTTTTCATCCTTTCTGACAGGGGACTGGTATGTAATCTGAAGCCGTCCGCTTGCACCATAATAAGGAGCCGACATCCCGTCCTTTCCACTGGAAAGGGCCAGATCGTCAAAGGGCAGATCAGATACATGGACTAAATTCCCATCACTATCTACACCTTCTCCATCCATGGTTATATATGTAAAGTGAAAAAAATCAGTGGATTTTACATATCCCAGCAAAGTCTCTCCAACTGCACTCTCCTGCTCCGATGCGAGCATATCGGCCAGGGTAAACAAAAGCTCCCTGTCGAGACTAATTTTATTATTCAGTCCCTCGCTGATAACCTTGCTGGAAGTAAGAAGATTCTGGTTTGCGCTGAGGTTCATTCTGCCGGTAATCTGCACAAGAAAAAATACAGAGATTGATAAAGCAGTCACACAAATCCCAGCCGGAACTGCCAACATTGCAATTGATTTTTTTTTCGGCTTTGTTTTCATTTTTATCTCCCTTAAATATCTAAATACTGCTTTATAAGCCCAAAAAGATATCGCAACACTTTGCTAAATAATGTGTTTGCGATAATCAATACGAAGCAGTTCAGACACAGAGGTATCGTTTATATAGTTATCAAATAGATTGCCTTCTAATCTTGGTACCTCAACCATATATTCAAAATAATTATATCACCACAAACTATATGAATCAATCATTGGATTGTATTTTTTCCAGTATTTCATAAAATACTGAACTGCTGCTTATTCTGATTACCTTATGAAAATGTTTGCCACAACAAGCTTAACAAATTTAAAAATGCCCATAATTCCCCTCTAAAAGGAACATGAGCATTTAAAAACTGCTTATTTGATTGTTTGATATTCACCCGATGGGTTCTTACTGCGTCCCGATATCCCCTTTCATTATAGCAATCCTGCTCTCATGTCTGACCTAAGAAACAATGGTAAACCCGTCCTTCCCCCGCTGCTTTGTCTCATAAAGGGCACGGTCAGCCTGCTGGTATAAATCCTCAAAGTTTGCCCCGTCCCTGGGGTATAGGGCAATACCGATGCTGGCCGTGACACTGCATCTTATGTCTCCCCTTCCAATTACCGTATGGAGGGCGGAGGAGAGAATCTTTACTTTTTCTTCTACACATTCCGTATCCGATACCTGAATAAACGCCGCGAATTCATCGCCGCCAATCCTGCCAAGGATATCCCCTTCCCTGAAATGACTCTTAAGGATATCTGAAAAACTGCAGATGCAGAAATCTCCAAAAGAATGGCCGTACCTGTCATTTACCATCTTGAATTCATCAATATCAAAAATAAAAAACGCATACATTTTGTCCGGACTCTCAGACAGCTGTTTATCAATCAGACGCTCGGTTGCCTTTTTGGAAAGAAGCTTTGTCATTTCATCAATAGCAGCCTGCCACTCCCGTTTCTTTTCCGCATCTATGTTTCTCCGGTAAGAGAACATGTGGACGGAACTGTCTTCTTCCGAATAAAACAGGAAGGTTTCTACACGAATCCAATGATAATCCTCACCGTTCTGCGAAATCATAAAGTCATACTGAAGATGGTTATTTCCGGCGTTATACTCCCGGATGGCATTTTCCGGGGTAAACATGGAAACATAGCCTTCCCGGAACTCCTCTTTAATTTGTTCCCGGGCAATGACACACAATCCCTGGTCAAAGGGAAGCCCTCCGGCTCCCAGACTCTTAAAGTATTCCTCTGTCTGTTTCCCCACATAGCTGTTCTTTGTCAGATTCAATTCGTAAATACTGTCGTAAAGCTGTTCCGTGGCCTTTTTAAAAAGAGCCTGCCGCTCCTCAACCAGCTCCGTCACCTGGCTGCTGTACTTCCGGATTACAGCAGTAATGACAATCAGAACAGTGAGAATTACCACAGTCAGTATAAAACCAGTCTGATAAAGCTGGCGGTTCATGGCCTCCACAATGGGTCCGGTATTCTGTTCCACAAGCAGATACCAGGAGAGCTCCGGAATATACCGCTCCACAATAAAGCTTCTCTTTCCTTCCTTTGGACCTGTATCAGTCCAGAATTCCATACTGTTATCCGACTCCCGGAAATCAAGTACCTGTTCCCGTATATGTTCCTGGCCATATACTCCAAACCAGTCCTTCTTTTCATATCCATTATAGGTGGTGGATATCTCTATAAAACCATCCTGGTTAATCAGGCTGGCCTGATTGCCATAGCTGTCTTCATATTCCTGCAGCAGCTCTTCCAGATAATCTATCTGAATTCCCACTCCCACGATGCCAATCACCGCCCCGTCCGGCGCAGTAACCTTGCAATTCACAAAGACAGTTATCCTGTTATCCGCTCCCTCTACCTGGTCATTATCCACGTTAAGGGAATACTCCAAATCATTGCCAAGAAGTTCATAATACCATTCGTTTTCCGGATCCCCTTTTTCCATTACACGGTCAAGGCCATTAAAATTATAGTAGCGGCCGGAATTTGCGGATATCAGGAACACGGAATCAAAGCCATATTTCTTCTGGTATGTCTCCAGATACGTTTTTGTAGTCTCCGCAAAATCCAAAGCATCCATACGGCTGTTTTCTGCAAGAAGATGGTCCACCAAAAGGCTGTCATGAGACATTGTCAGCGAAATGTTCACCGGCTTTGTAAGCATTGCCTTCAGCTGGTAATAAATTCCCTCCGCTGTCAGGGAGGATACTTGTTCTATGTTCTCTAATGATGCACGGTAATTGGCGCGGTAGCTGAAAAACGCTGTAAGGATAAATCCTACCACCAGTATACTGCTGACTAACAGGTTCGTCTGAAACAACTTATTGTTTTTCATTCGATACCTCCTCTATTCTCTGTGCGGAACAACTCTTACTATCTATTTTAAGACGGATTCAGCCTCTCCTGGCGCGCTGCCACGGCTTTACTGTTAACGTCTACGGGTCTGCCTGATACAGAACATTATACACCCGCGTCTACCCTATTTCCAGTTTCTTTTATTTCACTTATATGCTGACTGAACAGACTCTTTCTTTTCCGTTCCCCGCTTCCCGCTTCTCCTTTAAATTTTTGTAATAAATTACAAAATAATATTATTTATCTCTCGTATATTGAAATAAAATGCATAGTTTGATACAATTGAGCTATTGATATCATTGCAAACCCGCTGTATGGTTAGCACAATGAATCCGGAAAGGCAGCAATGGCTGTTGTAGGCACCCCATATGAAGCGGTTTTTTAGAGGCGGACTGATCTCCCTGTTTATTTTACTTTTCCTGTTCGGCAGTATTACCATTCAAACAGTAATCCAAACCCAGACAAACGGAAGGCTCATCAACTATGTAGGAATTGTCCGCGGTGCCAGCCAGCGGCTCATAAAGTTAGAACTTTCCGGCCAGCCCGATGACGATATGATTGCCTATCTGGACAGCATTCTTCTGGAATTACAGGGCGGAGAGGCCACATATGGTCTTCCTTCACCTGACGATCCGGCCTATCAGAGGGATTTGGCAAAGCTGGAGCTGATGTGGAGTCAGGTAAAGGACGAAATCTCTGCCTACCGCAGCGGGTCCGCTGACAGTTCCAGACTGCTTTCCCTCAGCGAGGACTTTTTTGAACAGGCCAATCATACCGTGTTTTCCGCCGATGCCTACTCAGCCCGGCAGATGCGTTTTCTTCTGACCGGCTGTCTGGTCATGATGGGAGTCATGTCACTCACCTGGATATTTATATTGTGGGCCAACTCTAAAAATCTATTGAAGCTTGAAGTCCAGAATGAACAGCTGAATGATCTGGCATCCCGCGACACTCTTACCGGGGTTTACCTGTTTAGCGCTTTCAAGGAAAAAGCCCAGCAGCTTCTGGACACCAGGCCGGAAAAGTTTGCTGTTGTCTATACTGATTTCTCTGACTTCAAGTATATTAATGATGTGTTCGGCTATGATTACGGCGACCTTCTGCTGTCCCAATACGGAAAACTCCTGCTAAAGGGGCTGCATGAATATGAATTATGCGGCCGTGTATCAGCAGATAACTTTGTACTGCTTCTCCATTACAACGAAAAAAGCGAGATAGCGGCCCGCCAGGCTGACGCGGATTACGAAATTCTCCGCTTTATGCATACGGCCCATGACGGCCAGATGCTCCCCACAAACTGCGGTATCTGCTGCATAGAGGATGTCATAGAGTCACTGACCATCGACGGTCTTCTGGACCGGGCCAATTTTGCCAGAAAAACAGTTAAAACAGGAAACAAGCAGAATTATGTTTATTATGATGAGAGTATCCGCAGCCACCTCAGAGAAGAAAAAGACATAGAAAACAGAATGCTGACTGCCCTTGAAAACAGAGAGTTCACGGTCTATTACCAGCCAAAGGTCAACCTTGCAACAGGAAAAATCGGCTGTGCAGAGGCTTTGGTCCGCTGGCAGTCCCAGGCCGGCGCCATCATTCCTCCGGACCGCTTCATCCCTGTATTCGAGAGAAAATATATGATAGACCGCCTTGACCAGTATGTATATGAAGAGGTCTGCCGTTGGCTCCGGAGTCTGATTGACTCGGGCAGAAAACCCCTTCCCGTGTCTGTCAATGTGTCCCGGCTTCAATTCTATGATCAGAATTTTGTTGACCGGTATGTGAGTATACGCGACCAGTACGCCATTCCCCCAGAGCTTCTTGAGGTGGAATTTACGGAATCCATTGCATTTGACAACACTGCCCGGCTGCTGCAGACAGTAGCCCGGCTTAAAAAGGCAGGCTTCTCCTGCTCAATTGATGATTTTGGAAAAGGTTATTCTTCTCTGGGGCTGCTGAAAAATCTGCCTATTGATGTACTGAAAATTGACAGCTTGTTCTTTGATGAAGGACCGGACCAGAACAAGGATATGGCACTGGTTGAGGGTATTATTGATATGGTGAAAAAATTTGACATCCGCACAGTGGCAGAAGGAATCGAGTCCATGGACCAGGTCGAATATCTGAAGCAGATTGGCTGTGACTATGTACAGGGCTATGTTTTCTACCGCCCCATGCCCCAGTCTGACTATGAAGCACTGATTATACAGGGATGCTGAGCAAATAAGCTACATTTTTATATATGCGCTGCCACCATGAAACAGAGAGGATAAGATGATGTTTTGGAAAAACCGTCATCTTATCCTCTCTGCGTATTACAGTGCCTGCGGCCCTGTCCGGCTCTCCCCGCCCGGCCCGGTGAAAAGACGGCTCCCCGTATTCCCCTTTCTGTACTTCCCAGGCGGCATTTCATACAGCTTCCTGAACATCCTGTTAAAATGCTCCACATTCTCAAATCCCACCCGGCTGCTTATCTCCGCTATGCTGATATTTGTATTTTTCAAAAGGATGGCAGCTTTCTGAAATCGGATTTCCTGTACAATCTGTGTAAATGATTTACCGGTGTATTCCTTTATGATTTTGGAACAATAGGGCTGGGAAAAATGAAACTGCGCAGCGGTTTGCTTTAAGGTGACACTCTGGTAGTTGTCCTCAATATAGCTTAAGATTCTTATGCTCTCCTCTGTGGCCCTGCGCATAACGGAAGGCAGCTGAATACGATCTTCGTAGCTTTGAAGTATTTTGGCAAACAGTATCATCAGCTGATTGTTGAGTATCTTTTCATAGTACCGGCTCTTTCCCAGGTATTCCAGAAACATGGAAAGAACATATTCCTTAAGCACCTGGTCACCCCTGGCCGGAATAATCAGATAGGGATTATGGACTCCTGAATACAGGGACTGGTTAAAAAAAGTGGCTATCATGTTTGTGTCCCTTAGCATATTAAAAAATATATCCTCAAAGGTACTCCGCCTTACCAGTATGTTCACCAGCAGGCTGTCGTCAAACACGCTCACGCTGTGTATGGTATCCGGCGCCAAAAGGCAAAAGTCCCCTTCCTCCATCTCAATCCTGTCTTTCCCCACATCCTGGCTGCAGTGTCCCTTTACCACATAGGCCAGCTCGAAAAATATATGGCGGTGCCGGAAAGGGGGTGTGAAACGGTTGTGCTTGCTAATCACAATATGGTTCTTATCCTCCGCGTCAAAATAGGCTTCATCCTTCATGTCAGAAGGCATCCAGCCCCCTGATACCTCCGGCACGATCAAACGGCGCTGTATGACTTCATTAAAATCCAGACTTTCCAAGAAATCCTCCAGCATCCATTTATCCTGCTTCACATTATAATACTGCTGATAAAATCGCTCATCCTCGTTAAATTCCATCAGCTGGTTCTCTAATTCTCCGGTAGTCATGGTTTTTCCCTCCCATCTCTGTTATGATTGTAACAGACAGGTTATAAAACATCAATTTATTTGATTATAAAACTCAATCGTTTTTTATTGCCTTATCCCTTACAATAACAGCATCAAATACAAGGAGGGGTTATTGAATGAAACAAGATTCAACCATGAGGTACGTGAAGCAGCAGATATGGAAACAAAGAATTGGCTATGGGGTTTCTGACTTTGCATGCAATCTGATTTGGCAGATGATTTCCCTGTATCTCTTATATTTTTACACGGATGTCATGTCCCTGAGCGCGAAGTCCATCGCTTTTATGTTTGTTGTCACGCGATTTATAGACGGAGGGACGGATTTACTGATTGGCTATTGCATTGACCATACCCGTACACGGTGGGGGAAGTCCAGGCCTTATTTTCTCTTCGGAGCCATACCATTTGCATTGTTTGCCGTCCTAGCCTTCAGTGTACCCGACATTTCCCAGTCAGGCAAGCTTATCTATGCCTATGCGACTTACATCGGTCTGTCTTTTACCTACACTGTGGTGAACATTCCCATGGCTTCCATCCTGCCAAGCCTGACAACCGATACCCAGGAACGGACAGCCCTGTCCACCACGCGCAAGTTCTTCGCCTTTCTGGGCTCTACAGTGGTCAGCTCCACGGCCTTAAAGCTGGTGGATTCCCTGGGCAAAGGCAGCGAAGCTCTGGGCTTTCGTATCGTAATGATAATCTTTGGTTTCATTGGATGCCTGCTATTCTTCTTTACCTTTGCCACTGTAAAAGAACGGGTAAATACGGCCGCTGAGAGCGTTTCCCTGAAAGAAAGCCTTATGTCCCTGGGAAAAAACAAGCCCTGGCTTATCTTTGCCCTCAACATTATTTTCATGTGGACCGGCTTTTTTCTCCAGACCAGTGCAATTGTTTACTACTATACAGCTGTCATAGGAAGCAAGGAGCTGTCAGTTACCATTGCCACCATCATGTCCATTGTGCCCATGGCAGCCAATTTCCTGGTGCCCGCACTGGCCGGACGCATGGGAAAACGCAACCTGTATGTGGGCAGTGCTGCCATACAGCTGGCCGGGCTGGTTGTCATCCTCTTTGCAGGTATAAACCATGGGGCTATACTGGCCGGAGCAGTGGTAACCGCTCTGGGATACGGCATGAAGGAAAGCATCTATTTTTCCATGCAGGCAGACCCGGTGGACTACGGTGAATGGAAGACCGGCGTCAACACAGCCGGTTCACTGTCCGCCATCAACGGCTTCCTGGGAAAGGTGGCCCAGGCGGCCGCCGGCGGTATCAGCGGAGTCCTTCTGGCATGGGGTGCTTACCAGGGCGGTGCTTCGGCACAGAGTTCCAATGCAGTACTGGCAATCAAAGCCATGTACCTGTATATTCCCATGCTTCTTCTTATATGCTCCATCGTCACTATGCTGTTTTACAATCTGGATAAGATTTATCCCCAAATTAAGGCTGTACTGGATTCCCGAAACGAATAAGGAGATATAACAATGGCGCAGATTACAAATCATATTGAAAACTTTAAAATGAATATAAATGAGGATTTCGTAAGAAAAGCCCAGGAACTGGAGCCAGCTCTTCACTACAAAACAGTCCGGCCCGCGCAGCTCGTCTCATTCCAGCCTTCAGATGCCCCAGACAAGCCCAATGGCTGGGACCTCCCGGTCCATAACAGGGCAGACCGGGTCTTTGACTGGATTCCCTGCCGTATGCAGCCCGTGGAAGCACTGGATACCATGCCTCTGTCAAAGGGCAGTTCCGTGTGCCTGGATTTCGGCACCCACCATGTGGGTTATATATCCTTCCGCCTGACGCCTGCAGGCAGTCCGCCTGACGCTCCGGCCCATATACGGATTAAGCTGGGGGAAATGCCCTGTGAAATTATGGAGGACACCGCATCCTACCGGGGCTCCATCAGCAGCAGCTGGATCCAGGAGGAATACCTTCATATTGATGAGCTGCCGGCCAGAATCTCTCTGCCCAGGCGGTACGCTTTCCGCTACCTGGAACTGAAGGTCATGGACACCTCCCCCAAATACCAGGTGCTGCTAAGTGATGTATCCTGTGATACCGTCACTTCCGGCGACATGTCCCAGGTAGATCCCCTGAATGAAAATGTGCCGGAAGACCTGAAACGAATCGACGCCATAGCCCTTAAGACAATGGAGGACTGCATGCAGTCTGTGTTTGAGGATGGCCCCAAACGCGACCGGCGCCTATGGATTGGAGACTTAAGGCTCCAGGCTCTGACCAATTACGAAACATTTAAGAACTATGATCTGGTAAAGCGGTGCCTGTACCTGTTTGCCGGACTTACCCAAAACGAACATCATGTAGGCGCCTGCCTGTTCCTGCGGCCGGCCCCGATGGTAGATGATACTTCCCTGTTTGACTATGGCCTGTTCTTTATTTCCTGTCTCCATGACTATTATCAGGCCACCGGAGACCGGGAAACCCTGATGCAGCTGTGGCCTGCTGCTTACCACCAGGCTGAGCTTGCGCTAAAACGTCTGGATGGCAGAGGCGTGGTAAAAGACAGCGGCGACTGGTGGTGCTTCCTGGATTGGAATGACAGTCTGAACAAACAGGCCGGCGCACAGGGCGTCCTGATTTACACCCTGAGGCAGGCCCTTTCTTTAGCCCGGCTTATGTGCAGTGAGACATCCGGGGCAGAATCCGTCAAACAGTTGGAGAGCTGGATAGAAACCGCTGTCCGCGGAGCCCTGGAATATCTGTGGGATAAGGAACTGCGGTTCTTCATAAGCGGACAGAACCGCCAGGTGTCCTGGGCCTCTCAGATATGGCTGGTCCTGGCGGGTGTGCTGGACCAGGAGTCAAACCGCAGACTGCTGGAACATCTTGTAAAGGAGGACCCGCCTGTGGGAATGGTTACCCCCTACATGTACCATCATTTTATAGAAGCCCTGATACAAAACGGCATGAAGGACACTGCACTCCACTACATCCGCTTTTATTGGGGACAGATGGCGGACCTGGGCGCGGACTGTTTCTGGGAACTCTTTAATCCCAGGGACAGGTATGCCTCCCCCTATGGCTCCAGAATCATTAACAGCTATTGCCATGCATGGAGCTGCACACCCTCCTATTTTATACGGAAATATTTCAACTGAATCAGGGCGGGTTTCATCTGCCTGGTATATGCCATCCGTTGCAGAACCCGCGCACTCCGCATATGACAGAAATTCATTGTTTTTATAATATAATTGAATTAGAATGATATAAAACAAGACAGAAACTTTGAAGGAATATCATAAAAGGAGCGAATATGGAGATTCAACTGAAGAAAAACAGTACAACCCCGCTGTACAAACAGATCCGGAACACAATCCGCAGTCAGATACTCTCCGGCCAGCTCTCCGACGGCTTTAAGCTGCCCTCGGAGCGCCAGCTGGTGGAAAAGCTGGGTGTCCACCGCAATACTGTTAAAAAGGCGTATGAGATGCTCATTCATGAGGGGTTGGTCTATGCCTCCGTCAAGGCACCCAGGGGATATTTTGTGAGAAACAGCCCTTCCGAGGTAAAACCCGACGGCAAACCGGATACAAGGAAAGCATTTTCTTCTCTGGACAAGAATTTTAATTACCATTTTCTAGGGACGCAAAATACGTTCCAGCGTCTGTATAATTCCTCATACCTCTCCGATAGCATTTCCTTTGCCGGCGTTCTGGTAAATAAAGAAACACTTCCATTGTCTTATCTGCATGAGATTATGGATGAAATTACTTCCGGTGATGACTTAGAGCCATTCTGGTTCTGCGATCCCCAGGGAACGGAGCGTATGAGAGCATGCCTGGCATCCCTGCTCTTTGGGAGGAAGATTTACGTACAGCCCCAGAATATCCAAATCATAACCGAGACTTACGAGGCCCTGAGCAATATCGCCTTCATGTATCTGAAGGAAGGTGATTTTGCAATTGTGGAGGAACCGGTCATGCCTGCCATTGTCAACATCCTTCTGCATACAGGAGCCCATGTGCTCTTTGTTCCCGTGGAAAAAGACGGTATCCAGATCGAAATACTGGAAAACCTGGTTGAACGCTATCGCCCCAAGTTAATCTATTCCATGCCAAACTTCCACAACCCCTCTGCAGCCGTAATGAGCCTGGAAAAAAGGAAACGGCTTCTTCAGTGCGCCCTATCACACAACATCCCCATAGTGGAAGATGACTCCCTGTTCGACTTTAACTACAGCGGCATTACACTTCCAAGCCTGTACTCCATGGATCGCACCAACTCGGTCATTTATATAGATTCCTTTAATCTGTCCTTTTTCCCCGGCGCCCGGGTGGGCTATATCGTGGCTCCTGATAATGTGATCAAGACCTACCGGCGTATTGTGAATAAGGATCAGATGTTTCTCAACAGCTTAAGCCAGTATATGTGGGCCCGTTTTTTTGAAAAGGGATACTATGAAAAGCACAGACAGTTTCTGATTGACTTTTACAGAAAAAAACGCGATCTGATGTGCAGCGCCCTCTCCTGTATTCCCGGTTTGTCTTTCTCTGTCCCGGACGGCGGTCTTGTTATCTGGATCCGCCTGCCTGAATATACAAATGACCGGCAGATTGCCGCGGCGGCAGAGCGGACAGGACTGCTTCTCATGCCGGGAAATACCTTTTTTGCCGAGGGCAGCCATGGAGAGTCTTATATCCGGGTCTCCTATTCCTCTGTCACGGACGAAGAAATCGCAGAGGGGTGCCGGCGCATGGCAGAGGTCCTGAATTCCTGCCGGATCTAACAAAATAGTGTACCAATATTCATATTGGTACACATATCAAAATCATTATGGTACTTTACTCCTGACCGTCTTAGTAATAAAATACAAAATCATAGGACGCGCGTATCCGTAAATGCAGCATATTTTACTTTTATCGGAAATCAGGAGGAAAACCGAATGGAAGAATTATACAAGAAAACGCTGGACCGGCTGAAGGCCGAGCTTAAGAAACAACTGCCGGAGATAGAGGCAAATGGTGACTGGCTCTGGCATCACCCGGAGGCAGGATTTAAAGAAACAGAAACCCAGAAATACTGTCTGGAGGTTCTGAAAAACCATGGCTTTGAGGCCTGTACCTGGCCGGATGTAACAGGTTTTACCTGTACCTATGACACCGGAAGGCCCGGCCCCTGTGTGATGATCATGGGAGAGATGGATTCACTTATCTGCTATTCCCATCCGGACTGCAATCCTGAAACAGGTGCAGCCCATGCCTGCGGCCATTCCATCCAGGTGGCCACAGCCATGGGGGCGTTCATCACTCTCACAGAGAGCGGCGTATTAGAGAATTTCGGCGGAAAGGTCATGTTAGCCGGTGTTCCTGCGGAGGAATGCCTGGAGATAGAGTGGAGAACCCGGGAAATCCAAAAGGGGCGGCTCCATTACCTTTGCGGCAAAGCGGAACTGCTGTACCGGGGCGCATTTGACGGCGTGGACATTGTCATCTCCATGCACGCCGGTCTGGGAAATGACGGCACAATCACCATCCTTGGCTCCCACAACGGCTTCATCTCCAAAAATGTCACATTCCAGGGACGATCCGCCCACGCGGCAGCGGATCCGGAAAACGGGATCAACGCCCTGTACATGGCAAATACGGCTCTGACTGCTCTCAATTCCTTAAGAGAAACCTTTAAGGACAGCGATACTGTGCGTGTTCATCCAATCATCACCAAAGGCGGTACGGTTGTAAATGCCATTCCTGAGGAAGTATGCGTAGAATGTCTGTGCCGTGCCGGAAAGACGGAAACGGTTCTGGATGTTTCAAAGAAATTTGACCAGGCCATGGGGGCAGGCGCTTACGCCTTCGGCGGGAAGGCCCTGGTTCGCACACAGCCTGGTTACCTGCCCTACCGCCCCCTGCCGGAGCTTGACCAGGCAGCGGTTCAGACAGCAGACGATATCCTGGGCAAAGGCCGCGTAAACAAAGGCGGACATAACTGCGGTTCTACGGATCTTGGCGACTTAAACGAGGTCATTCCCGGAATCCAGGTATTTGTCAACTATATGTATGGGGACCATCACGGGGCGGATTACAGGATTGCGGACCGGAAAATATATGAAACCGCATCTTTATTTCTGGCTGCCATGGCCTGCCGCCTGCTGGATGACGGGGGCGCCCTGGCCAAAAAAGTGAAGGCGGCCCATAAGCCCCTGTTCGCCAGCGCCGAAGACTACTGTGCTTATGTAAAGTCCCTTGAAACCGAGCAAATTTTACCATAATGGACAAACGAGGTGAACATATGGAAACTCCATCCTTAAAAAAGAATCTGCCGCTCTTAATCACGCTGACATTGTCCGGTTCCTTTATCTGCTCTCTTCCCTGGTTCCGTTCATACTATTATAATCCCTTTATGGAAACCTTCGGCATGACCAATACCCAGATGGGCCTGTGCGGTACGGCCCTCGGCGTAGGCGGAATCGCCGCATACCTGTTCGGCGGAATTATCTGCGACTACATATCCATCAAAAAACTGATTCCCGCAGCCATGATATCAACAGGTGCCCTGGGACTTGTGATGCTGACCATTCCTTCTCCCATCATTATGGTAATCATTCACGGTCTGTTTGCCATCACCTGCCTGATGCTCTTTTTCCCGGCTCAGACAAAGGCGGTGCGTAATCTGGCATCTGTCAATGAGCAGGGAAAGGCCTTCGGTATCTTTGAAGGAGGACGCGGTATCTCAAACGCCGTATATCTGGCAATCGCTGCTTTGATTTTCGGCCAGATGACGATTATAAAAAGCGAATCCTTTGGCGTACGCGGAATCATTCTGTTCTATTCTGTTATGACCATTCTCCTGGGTGTGATTGATATTGTCCTGCTGAAGGGAATTGACGATGGCAAAAAAGGTGACAGCAATGATACTGTAAACTTAAAAATGCTTACAAAGCCCCTCAAAATGCCTGCAGTCTGGCTGATGATTGGCATCATCTTCGCGACATTAACCATCAGCACCGGTTACTACTATATTTCACCTTATGTAACCGAGGTGTTCGGTGTCAGCGCGCTTCTTGGCGCTGTTCTGTCCTCTTCCTCACAGTACATACGTCCCATTGCCTCCTTCGGGGCAGGCGTGCTGGGCGACAGAATCAACAATTCCAAGGTCATGCTCATTGGACAGATTGGACTCGCTATTGCTCTGGTTATTATCCTGGCCGTTCCGTCCTCCATGGGAGTCCTTCCCATTCTGGTGGCCTGCCTGATGATTTTCTTCTGCATGTATATGTGCGTAACCATGCATTTTGCCATTATGGATGAGGAATATTTCCCGCCTGAATGCGTGGGAACCGCTATCGGCCTGATATGTGCCATTGGCTATCTGCCGGAGGCCACATCACCCTTTGTAGCTGGTGTGATTCTGGATCATTTTCCAGGTGCCGCCGGATACCGCCTGTTCTTTGTCTACCTTTTTGCCGTTACTGTTTTCGGACTGGTACTGACTGTTATCTGGCTGCGCAGAACAAAAGCCAGACGGGCGGAGATTCTGGAAAAGCTGAAAAAATAGGCCGGACGGCCCAGAGAAGGGGGGCAATAACTATGCGAAAGAAACTGTCTGATATGACAAAACAATACTCTTCATTTTTTCTATGTGTTATCCTGTGCTGCCTGGCCGCAGAATTCATTGGTCCCATTAAGCTCTCCTTAGGGAGGTTTACCGTTACCTTTCTGCCGCTGTTATACGCCATGCTTCTTATGCTGGTCCTGTATCTGGCAAAACCGGTCCGGGGAGTGGGGAAAGCTTATGTTCCGGCTGCTTCCAGGATGCTGTCCATGGGGGTTGTGTTCGCCATGGCAAAGCTGGGCATTTCCAGCGGCGCTTCCATAAAGGAGATGATTTCCGCCAGTCCAATCCTGATTTTACAGAACATCGGAAACATTGGAACCGTGCTTTTTGCCCTTCCCATTGCCCTGATATTAGGCATGAAACGGGAAGCCGTGGGCATGAGCTATGCGCTCAGCCGCGAGCCGAATGTTGCTCTGATTGCCGATATGTACGGCAGTGAATCCGATGAATTTAAGGGCGTTATGGTCTGCTACATCGTGGGAACCGTATTCGGCAGCATTTTTATGAGTGTTATTCCTCCGCTTTTTGTCACCCTTGGAATCTTCCGCCCTGAAGCCGCCGCCATGGCTGTGGGGGCAGGAAGTTCCTCCATGATGGCGGCAGGACTGGCAGGTGTGATAGAAGCATCCCCTGCCAGCAATCCCGACACGCTGACAGCCTTTGCAACCATCAGCAATGTTATCTCATCTGCAATCACAGTCTACCTTGGGATCTTTATAACCATCCCGCTGAGCAACCTGATTTATAAGGTCATGAAAAGAAAAGGGGTACCATCATGAGCGAAAAAGTATCTTTTAAAAGTCTCTGCGTGGAATGGGTAATTTCACTGACTGTAATGGTGATTCTGACCATGGCCTGTAATATCGTTGGATATGGCGGCCGGTTTCTGGAATCCATTCCCGGAATGCTGATTCTGTGCGTAATCAGCTTCCTTGGACTGACGGCAAAACACTTCATCCCCAGCAGCCTGCCGGCTGTAACCTATATCGGAATTATCGGAATGCTGGCCGCCGTCCCTGCTTCTCCCGTATCCGCTCCCATTATCTACTGGACCGGTAAAATTGATTTAATGGCTTCCATCACCCCCATTCTGGCCTTTGCCGGCGTGCTGTTAGGCAAGGACTGGAAAGCATTCCTGTCCATTGGCTGGAAGGGCGTTCTGGTGTCGCTGCTAGTGATCTTCGGGACTTTCTTTACATCAGGGCTGATAGCGCAGTTCATGGGAGCCGGGACAGTCTGACGCACACGGGCCGCCGGAGTATGCCCCTAAGCCCGCTGAAAGAAACAGATGACCGCCAGCTGAATCAAAAAGAAAACCAACAGGATCATACTGTATCTGTCAACTGCAAAGGGCATAAGGCTGATACCGTTTTCCTCGGTACGCCCCTGCTCCTTCAAACAGGCCATATGGCCGCGGATTGTATAACGCCGGGCCTGTTCTCCCGCCGGCTCTCCAAACAGGCAGCTGAATACATACCCTGCCAGAAAGGTCATCACCGTGCCAAAGGCAGAATTCCACATCCAGGTAAATCCGGCCAATGTTCCAAACAGCAATGTGATAATGAAACCAACTACAGCACCGCATACCGTTCCTTTGTCATTGGCCTTTTTCGTGAGCATGGCTAAAAGAAATATACCGCAGGTAGGGCCGCTTATATAGGATATATAGCTGCCGATAACCGCCAAAATAGATTTTGAAGTACCGGAAAAGGCCAGCATGGTGATGATATATACCAGGATTCCCCAGACGGCCGATACCATCATGGAGGTCTTTAAGGAGGCCTCCTTTTCTTTTTCTATATATCTCTCATATATATCCTTGGTGAATACCGTGGACATGGAATTCAGCAGGGAATCCACACTGGACATGGCTGCAGCAAACAAACTTGCCAGCAGCAGCCCCACCAGTCCTGCCGGCAGACCGCCGATGAAACGGATCATCACATCATTGGCATTTTCAAAGGCAGCCCCGCCAAACTGTATAAATAACAGCGCTCCCAGAAAAATGAACAGGAAATAGAGGACATTCATCATGATACCGCTCACCACAAACGAACGCTTTAATTCCCGTATGGATTTGGCCGTAAACATCCTTTGAACCTGGGCCTGGTCAAAGGAAAAATACCGTGACCACATAAACAGTCCCCCTACCAATGCCGCCCAAAATCCGTTCTCATTGGTCAGGGAGAACTGCCAGCTGGTGTCAATCGCCCTCAGCTTCCCTGCCTGTGCAGCCATGCGGACGGTTTCAAAAAATCCGATATCACTCTTTGAGAACAGGAAAACCATTCCGCCTATCAGGCCGCCCCATATTACCAATATCTGGATAGCATCCGTCCAGATAACTGCCTTGATTCCGCCGGCCATTGTGTAAACCACCGCAATCACCACAATGACCGGTATTATGATGTTTATGCTGACACCCATAAAACGCTGCAGGACCAGGGAAGGGACAAACACCATGGAGCTGACCTGAATCAGGGAGTTGAGGATGAAGCCCAGCACTGCCGCCATCCGTGTTTTAGGACCCAGCCGGAGTTCAATGTACTCATATACGGATGTCAATTTCAGATCGTACAGCATGGGCACAAATATAGTGGTGCTGATGAATAATGCCAATGGCACTGTCATGTTCTGCATGAACGGAAGCAGTCCGCTGTGATACCCCCATCCTGGGCCTCCCACAAAGCTGTTGCAGCTAATCATGGTGGCGGCAATGGACAGTCCGATTGGCAGCCATGGCAATGAACGCTTTGCAACAAAATAATCTTCCTGGGTTTTGTTGGTCTTGCCCATGATAAATCCTAACACAAGCATTCCCATAAGATAAATGAAAATGATTGCAGCATCTATGATTGTAAATGTCATTGTCATGCCTGCCTTTCTATTAAAATTTTTGTTTGGTCCGGTTCCGTATTACGGCCGAGCCGGCTTACAATCAGTCGTGGTTCAGAATCTGACGTGTCCTCTCAAAAATATCCAGTCCCTGCTGTTTCAGCCAGTACGGGAGGTCGATTAAAACCCAGTTTTCAGAAAGCTTGTCTCCCCTGCGGCAGTAAACATCCACCACCTGCATATCTCCTCTTCCTCCTCCGGGTAAGCCCAGAAATCCTCCGATGGGTGTATTGGTCAGGTTGGGCCAGCCGAAGAAGCATGCAAAGTTGCCTTCCGCAAACCGGCATACATGCCCGTTAAAGGTTTTGTCCTTTAAATGATTGCGGAACGGAAGCTGGTGCTGTTCCTGGTAGCGCGGAATGGTATAGGAAGCTCCGATTCCCCCCGGACCATACCAAATCATATCCGATGCCCAGGCCTTTTCCAAAACCTCAGGGGGACAGCCCATGGCCCCGCTCTTATTCAGCTCGTCCAGGTCGTCTACCATTTTATTCACCAGTGCAAGTGTTTTTATCCCTTCCTCTTCAGGAGCGTCTTCCAACAGAATTCCATCATGATACCTGGGGCCGGGGTAGATAAAATAATTTCCAGTGGAAGGCGGAAGTGGATTTTCGCCGGCCTGGATCATGAGTCCGATTAAATCCACGAACATACCGCTCTTGCATATCTTGCCATTCTCTACACAGCTGAATTCCGCATAACGGAGGCTGGCCATTTTCCTGGTATGGCGAATCCCCAGAAAATCCTGGTCGAATAGACCCATCAGATGTCCCATGCTCATAACCCATTCCTCACCGCTGATTTCATTTGTACCAGCGATAAAGATGTCCTGTCTCCTCTGCATATGGCGGAGAGCCTTTTTTAAAGGTATCCAGAATGACTCCGCCACAGCCTCCCTGCCGTTTTGCTCACGGAACGGGTATACCCCCTTCCAATTATAGTCCTCGGTCATATATTCCCGGAAAACCTGGAGCACCTGTTCCGGTTCAGCCTTTTCCAGTGCGTCAAAATATGACAATGCTACCTTTTTTGCTTCCTGATATTGTCCCATCTTACAACCTCCTGTGTGTTATTCATTATCTGCTGCTTTTTCGTTTTTCTGATAAGTTTCCGGCAGGAACATCCATATGACCGCGCCTGCCACAAATACTGCCATGGATACCATGAAGATCCCCTGCATCCCCGCAGCCGCGGATCCCAGGCCTGCAATTGCAGGAATGGCAAAGGTGGATATAATTCTTCCCCCGTTAAATGAGATTCCGGAGGACAGGGCGCTGAATTTCTGCGGGAACAACTCCGTATAATAGGCGCCCCAGGCACCGGAAAAGCCGACCGCAAACCCCAAAAATACCGATACCAGCTTGAGCTGGGTAATATTCCCGGCCCCCAGCCTCATAAAGAGGAATACAAACACAGCGCTGAGCGCCATCCCAATCAGAGGTTTTTTCCGCCCGAACCTGTCTGAAATGAATCCCCATATGTTGTAACCGATTAATTGCCCTATGCCCTGAAGGCTGTAAATGCCTCCTGCAACTGCCGCGCTCAGCCCCAGAGAGTTTCTAAGATATGTAGTGGCATTGTTGGAAAATGCCGAGTAGGCCGTAAAGTTAGCGCCGGAGAGCAGGATGACCCCCAGTCCAATCCACAGATACTTTCCCTTATACATATTTAAATAGCTGATTTTCTCATTCTGCTGTTTGGATACTTCATTTAACTGCCTGGTATTCTGGTAATCGTTGGGTACAAACAGGAAAATCATGACTGCCCCCACCGCCGGAGGTATGATGGCTGTATACATCAGCACCTGCCAGTTGGAGTCCCCCATAAACGAGTAGAGCTGACCCCCGAAAATCATGGCCAGGGAAAAGAGACTGGTCAGAACCGCAGCCAGCTTGCCGCGGTATTTCTGCGGAAACAGTTCCGTCACCAGAGGCATGGCGCAGCCGAATACTCCTCCCAGGGTACCGCCTGTAATCAGCCTGGACACCAGCCATACCTGATAGCTGCCGGGTGTCATCATGGGCAGGAATGTGGTCAGCGCAATCAGTGACGCCACCACAATCAATGTATACTTTTTTCCTATCTTTGCATTCAGTATGCCGAATACAATGGTTCCGGGAATGGTTCCGAAGGACATAACCGCAAATATGGTTTCCGACTGCTGTAACGTAAAACCGAACCCTCCTGAAGCTGCCTCTGCAATCATGGTGGGCTTTACAAAGGTTCCCACCATAAAATTGTAACAATAAAAAAAGTATACAATGACAATGGACAAGAATGCAAGACTCCTGCGGCCAGCCGACAGATTCTTTCCCAATATTATCTCGTTTTCTGCTTCAGACGTATTTAGTGCGATTGCAGACATTTATCTCTCTCCCTCCGTCATGTTATCTTCTGTTTTTGCATAGCTGTCCTCTGTTTCCATATAAATCTGTTTCAGTACATCCAGGCCGTCAAATGTAACCCATTCTTCCTGAATCTGATTTCCCGCAATACGGTAATGATTAATTCCTAATATATCCACCGGCTTCATGGACGGCGCCCCAAACATGCCGCGGCCTTCATGCAGTCCGCGCAGCCTCCATCTGACAGCCACATCCCATTCATCATCCCCGGCCCGCCTGTTGCAGGTAACACGGTCCACGCTGTGATGCGCATTGGGGAAGGATGCCAGGAGACTGATGACCATTCCCTGAATCTCCTCATATCCCACCAGGTCTTTTCCGCATATATAGTGGACCACTGCATCCGGCGCATAATAGGCCTTAACCTGGTTAATCATCTTATAGTTAAACACCTGGCTGTGCATTTCCAGCATCATTTCTCCGACGCTGTCATCAGCGGCCTTATATTTCTCAGGGAAAAACTGCCCCTGCATGGATTCGCCCAGTCCAAACCGGGACTGCAGAGCAGGAGTCTTCCCCTTTGCCCCTCTGGCCATATTCCTGGCAACTTCATGGACATCCAATCCCAGCTGCTTTACCAGCCACAGATTGTCCCTTACCAGCCATTCCTCGTAAATACGGTTGTTCTCAATGGCGCAGTCAATGACAGTGCGGAAGTTAACCTTTTTCCCTGTGGCCTTTCCAAAATCACTGTCCCCAAGATTAGTGGCCGTGGACAGGACCCTGTGGGAGGAAAGATATCCCTTTGTATCATGCTTTGACCAGATAACCTGTTCCCCTATCAGACGGCGGTCCGGAAATGAATGCAGGGTCATCAGCGTATTTGCAACCACATCCTTGATTCCCACCAGATTAGAGGAAGCACAATGCATGGTCACATCGTTATGGTACGTGTCATAAATGACCCCAATTCCTTTTTCTTCCCATATTCTGTGGGTTATCTTAAGCACATAGTCCACAATGTCGCGGTATTCCTCATCAAACCCCGGTAGCTGCTGCTTTGAGCCAGCCAGTTCCAGATAGTCATTGTAATCCGCGTGTCTGACCGGGTTCACCTCCTCCGTCTCACCGTAGTAAATCTTACCGCTGCTTTTTGGCTTTTCCTTCATTTTCGTTCCCTTCTCCTCTCCTTTTTTCATATCTGTCTTACCCGGAATCACCGGGTCCGGAATACCTGTTTTTTCATATGTACCCGGTTCCTTTTCCTGCATAATCATAACGTCCTCCTTCTTTTTTCAAACGTTTGAAATTTTGGATTAAAACAAAGCCTTTTACAAGGCTAAGTGTGAAAACATAGAAACCATAAAACATCCTATTTTACAGGACCGGCCTGTGCCGCGTCCCGTACGGATCCCCGTGTGATTAAACGCGGGTAAATTTTCCGCGGATTCAGATCTTCCCTTCCCTCAATGCGGCAGACAAGGGAATTAACCGCATTGGTAATCACTTCTTCCCTGGGATCTGCAATGGTGTCCAGCGGAATGTCCAGATAATGAATCAGTTCAATATCATTATATCCCACGATTGACAGGTCCTCCGGAACATCCATCCCATAGTACTTCTTTAACTGCTGTACAATGGACAAGGCCGGAAGGTCCTGCTGGGAAAAGATACCCGTAAATTTGCGTATATATTCAATATTCTGTCTTACAAACTCCTTCTGGGATTCAAAATCCATGCGGGCTGTCAATACCGCCGGCTCTGCGCCGTATTCCGCCATGGCTTCCATGTATCCGGCCGTGCGGTCATCATACATCTTCAGTTCCGGGTCATTGGAACGGATGGTCAGGATTTTCCTGTGTCCATGCTCCAGAAGGTGCTTTGTGGCCCAGTATCCCCCCTTCCTGTTGTCATCCCAAAAGAAATGATCCGGTATATCTGCGGAAAAGGAAGGTTTAAAATATACATATACATATGGAATGCCGGCATCACCCAGGAATTTATACTCGGCCTCTGTCAGGGTTTTGGAAAAAATAACAAGGCCGTCCACCATCTTCCCATTGACCATTCTGAGTATATTACTCTGGGAATGTATGTTTTTGTTGGGCTGTATCAAAAAATCATATCCGCAGTTTTCAACTGCTCTGGTAGAGTAGGTCTCAATCTCATTGAAAAACCAGCGGTAATCAGGCGCATTAAAGTTATCTGAAAATATAATGCCGATACGGTTTGTTTTTTTTGTCACCAGACTGCGGGCATTGGCATTAAAGGTAAATCCCAGGCGCTCCGCCTCTTCTATGACACGTTTTTTTGTTTTCTCCGCGACCCTGGGGTCGTTATTCAAGGACAAAGAGACAGTGGAATAGCTGACATTTAAATTTTTAGCAATATCTTTGATGGTCATACAGGTCTCTCTCCTTCTGGATTTCTTACTGAAAGTATAATTTAAAACGTTTGAAATGTCAATAGACAGTTCTACCTTAACTATATTTTGTACTTTTTCCACAAACTGTATTGTGTGTTTTATACAATCTATCCTGTTTTTTATTTTTCTTTTCCACAGACACGCTATGTTTCCCGAAAAGGATACACTTCACAGATACTTCTGCACCTCCTCACAGGCCGCCACATGTACAAGGCAGTCCCGGTACCTGTGCTGGAGATTGTGGATACCGGATCCTTCCTTCTTTGCAAGGGGTGCCGCTGCATTATATCCTGACAAACTCAGTTCGGCAATATACGTTTTTTAGTGAAAACGCTTGGTCAGCAGCATATTCCGATACCTATATATCAATCCGGTATATACGGGTGGGCCTTCCCTTTGTCCCTGTGGATTTCATCCCTGTCTGTACCGCATATCCTGCCGTAGTCAGCCTCTCTATGATATGGTTTGTATGGCGGATCTTTACATTGAGACGCTCGGCAAGCTCGGCCGCCGTAATTTCGTTATTCCCGCGGATCCCAAGGATGGTCTTGATTTTGCGGACCGTCCCCGGAGCAAGCATTGCCTTCCCGGCAATTTCCATCAAATCCTCGTCAAGGGGCACCTGTTTAAGCGGCTCTGTCTCGGGCATGAGCGGACCCACAAGAGAATCCTCCACCACAGCATAAACCGCTTTGCGGTAAACGCCCTCGCGGAGCGCCTCAAGGGCACTGCTTTTTGCCGTGGACAGCTCCGGCGCAACCCCATAAGCAACATAGGTACAAAAGCGCAGCCGCCTCTGCAGGTAGTGACTCAACCCGCAATGCCTGAAATTACCGGTCATACGGCTGACGGTTTTCAGGTTCGTAAAAAGGAACAGGCCGTTTGTGGTCTTCTGTATCTGGAAATCAGCAAGGGTCTCCTTCTTATAGTCCAGAACCGCCTGCTGGAGCAGAAGCTCTTCCTCCTCGTCTGCTTCCACCAGCCCTTTCACGGATTCCCTGGCCACCACCACCGCGGCCGCCATATAATCTGCGCTTTTTTGGGCAGTAATCTGCCTGAGGAGCCCGTGAACCGTGCGGAGCAGCTGCTTCTCTGACGGATACAGGAAGGTATGGGGAATGCCGCAGGCCATGAGCTTTGGCTGGACTGAGGAATTCCTGGATATCACATACGTTATCTCCCCTGCCTCCCAGCGTCTCTTAATCTGGGCAAAAAGCCTGTCCCCCAGTCCCTCAATCTCCTTAAGGGAGATATTTTTCCAATAATCCATGGTTTTCTGTCTTGCTGCATCCATATCCTTAATATCAAGCAAGGCCCTGCAGTTGTGCTTCTCATTCACCTGCAGATAGATATCCACCACCACCTTAGTGAGGTCAAGGCTTCTGTCCCTGTCCAAAAGGTCCAGAAGCGCATGGTATATCTCTTCAAGCTCAGTATCGAACGCAGCCACCGGCTTGTCATCCTCCGGGAAATAACGCTGTATGGCTGTCTGCACCACAAGTCCGCTCAAAAGAAATCCGTCATACTTGTCCCTGAGCTTGGGGTAAAGCTCAGGGAGCATGGAGAGATGCCCGTAATCATAGAGATCAAGCTTTACTCCCGCTGCCTGGCCTGTGGACTCAAGCTTGTCTGAGAGATATGGAATCAGGCCAGGGGCTGCCAAAATCGCAAGTTTCATCATGTTTAATCACCACGCAGTTCCTTTCAAATGATTCTGTCCATTTTTTTATAGCATACGGCCAGGCAAATAGCAAGCAAAAAAGCCAGGTACATGAATCCCCTGACTCTTCTTTGACGAAACAGGACTTGCCGTTCACCCTGATATGGCTGGATTCACCTCTCTTTCCAACAGCCGCAGGGCCAGCCTGGTCTGCATTTCAACCCCCAGCTTGAGACAGGTTTCATCCATATCAAAGTCCTGGCTGTGAAGGGGCGCCGTGATCTTTTTCCTTCTGCTGGCGCAGCCCAGATGATAAAAGACACCCTTGGCCTTGTCCAGGAAAAATGAAAAGTCCTCCACCCCCATGCTGGGACACTTCTTCCAGTGGATATGTTCCTCTCCAATGATGTCAGAAGCTGTTTCCACCAGCACATCCACCACCTGATCCGTGTTGATAAGGGCGGCATATCCCGGGGTCACCGTGACTTCGCCGTTTCCTCCCATTGCCTGGCAGGTGCACTTTACCATGCGGGTCATGGTGTCAATGATATTCTGCCTCACCATCCGGTCTGTGGTTCTAAGGGTGCCGGTCATCTCCACTTCCCCTGCAACAATGTTGCCGGCAGTCCCGCCGCATATGGTCCCTATTGTGAGCACCCCATTGTCCAGCGGGGAAATACAGCGGCTCACCAGAACCTGCAGGCTGTTTATGACAGCAGCAGCCATGACAATGGCATCCACCCCTGTATCCGGATAAGCCCCATGACAGCTTTTTCCACGAAGTTTTATGTGTATATGGTCAGAAGAGGCATTTAAATCACCGTAGCGGATTTCAATTTCGCCTGACTCATGGGTTGGCATCACATGCAGGCCTATGACATAATCCACATGAGGTTCTTCCATACAGCCAGCCTCCACCATGGGAAGTGCGCCTCCTGTAGTCTCCTCTGCGGGCTGGAAAAAGAACTTCACACACCCGGACCACTCTGCCTTACATTCCCTCAGGATGCGGGCCGCACCCAGAGCTATGGACACATGGGCATCATGGCCGCAGGCATGCATAAAGCCGGGATTCATGGAGCCGTACGGGCAGGCCGGATTCTCCGTCAGCGGCAGGGCATCCATGTCAGCCCGCAGGGCCACCGTGTTTCCCCTGCCCGGTCTGCTGCCCTGAATCATGGCTGCAATCCCCGTGCCTGCTACAGGATATTCGTAGGAAATCCCCCATCCGTCCAGCCGTTCGCGGATACGGGCACTGGTCCATTTTTCTTCAAACCCAGGTTCAGGATGGCGGTGGAAATCCCTGCGGATCTCCACCAGCTCCGGGTATATTTCTTCTATACGCTGTTTTATATCCATACAATCAACCTTTCAAAGGACATCCACCATCAATTTCCGGCCATCTCATAAAGAGTCTCTTCTGCCTGCCGGATACAGTCCGATACCGTTCCTGCCGCTGCATTTTCCAGCAGCCAATCCATTGCCGCCTTAGTATAAGCAGCCGCGCCCCGGTAAAGATAGGCATCATTAAACTGTACCTTGGGATTATGACATCCCCACTTGCGTCCCTGACGGCTGTCCCCAAGGAATATCCAGCCAAAGCCGGAAGGAACCTTTTCGGCGATATAGGAAAAATCCTCGGCACTTGTGCTTTTGCTGTAAGCTCCCCCCCATGCAGTGCGCATATCCCAGGCCTCGTCCCCAAACATCTCCTTCATGGAACAGAGAAAGGACTTGTGCACGTTGCTGTCCACCACAAGGGGCGGACAGGCAGTGCCGAAGGTAACCTCTGCCGTCACACCTTTGGCCTTCCCCACATATTCCACCAGGGTTACAAGGTCCTTTCTCAGCCGTTCTCCAACCTGCTTGCTGAATGTACGTATGGTCCCCTGCATAATAGCTGTTTCCGGTATGATATTGGCGCTGTCCCCTGCACTCATTTTCCCCACCGTCATGGTACAGCTGTCAAAGGGCGACCGGTGCTCCGCCACGATTTCATGGATTCCCTGGTAGATTGCGCACATGGCTCCAAGGGGATTATGCGTCCAGTCAGGGGCTGCACCATGACCGCCCACCCCCTTTATATGGATTTCAAACCGTCCGGAGGAGGCGTACACCGCGCCCGGCCCAAAGACACCCACGGTCCCTTCCTTTACAGGGCTGCCTGCAATATCATGAAACATGAGCGCGGCATCCACATGGGGATTTTCAAGGATTCCTGCCTCTATCATGGCCTTAGCCCCTTCAAGTGTCTCCTCCCCCGGCTGAAACAGTATTTTTACCGTCCCTTCAATCTCATCTTCATGGCGTTTCAAAAGCTTTGCAGCGCCTAACAGCATAGCGGTATGGTTGTCATGTCCGCATGTGTGCATGCGTCCCTTTATCCGCGAAGCATACGGCACACCGGATTCCTCCTCTATGGGAAGGGCGTCCATATCCGCGCGGATGAGAAATACCTTGCCCGGCTTTTTACCTCCTGCCAGCACGGCAACACCCGATTCCCCATACTCAAGGGGCTGGTAACCGAAATCCGAGAGGGCCTTCATCACATAGGCTTTTGTACCCGGAAGGGAAAGCCCCAGCTCCGGATTCGCATGCAGATATCTTCTGTATGCAACAAGCTCGTCGTTTAATTGGCATGCTTCCTCAAGATAATTGTAGTTCATTTTAGTCTCTCCCATATCATTTTAAGGTTTATATTCACTCAGTGCCGGCGCCTTGCCAGTCAGACGGTTGCCTCCTTCATGGAAACCGGAAGCTTTGCCCGTTTGCGGTTTGCAATCACTATGCTTATAAAAATCATCGGAATGGCAATCAGCGCAGCTGTGGACACCACCATCCACGCGCCGGAATACCCGCCGGTCTTATCGAAAACATAGGCGGAAAACATATTTCCGATAGGTGTTCCGAATGCCGTGATGCTCTGGATTGTGCCAAGGTAACGGCCGTAGTCCTTATCTCCGAATACCGTAGAAACAATGAGTGGCGTGACAATCGTTCCCACAGAACCGCCGATACAAAAGAACATGAGGTACAGATAAATAAAGTTTGTACTGTATATGGATAAAAACAGCATGAGCAAACAGCAGAAATAGGATGTCATGCCCAGTAAAAGACCTTTCTTCACACCAATCTTATCACAAAGTGAGCCCAGCACGATCTTTCCTATGGTAAGGGAACCAATGGCGATTCCGGAAATGCTGGCTGCCTTTACTGCATTACCATTAAAAAGGTCTGTAAGATATGGGGTGCGGTGGTTGGTTACGGACGCATTGCAAATTTGAATCAGCATGATTCCCATCACAACCGTGAAGAATACAATGCTCTTGATTCCCTCCTTGTAGGGTACGCCGGTCAGCACGGTTTTCCCGGCGCTTGCACCGGAGCCTGTACTTTCCTTTTCTCCCAGCCGTTCCGTATATCCCTTTTCCTGGGGACGCTCCACAACCGTGAAATAGATAAGGGGCAGCATAACCACAAGCAGCATGACTCCTTCAAATATGTACGTCTTTCTCCAGCCGTAATTCTCACAGAGATAACTCAGCAACGGCGACATGAGCATGCTTCCCACTCCGGAGCCTGCCAGGGCAAGACTGATGGCAATGCCCTTTTTCTTAGGCCCGAACCACCGGTTGATAAGGATTGGTACTGACATGATGGTGGCCGCGCACCATGTAGCGCTGGAGTAAACAGACAGAACATAATACTGGCGGATATCCGTAAACATCAGCGGAATGAAAAATGTGGATGCGACTCCGGCTGTGGAAATCAGCATGATGCGCTTTAGGCCGAATCTCTGGATCAGACGTCCGCTCATATAACAGCTGATCAATGAACCAATACAGGTAAAGATTGACTTTGATGACCAGAGTGACCGGCTGAAGCCTTGCTCCTGCGTGATTGAAATTGTAAAGACGGATCCGGTGGATGTGGTGGAATAAACCAGCGCATAGATAATCGCACTGACCATGACCATGTACCAACCATAGTAACGTTTTTCTTTAACAGCGTCCATGTGAATAGTTCCCCCTATTTTTTAATTTTGGTGTATTTTTAGCGTGTGCCTTAATATTAGGTTACCATCACACCATATTAATGTCAAACGATTTTTGTGCCTTATATACACATTTGTGATATTTATATAAATAAAGTGATTTATTTTGTGGATTCTGTCCATGGAAAAAGTATATCACAGCAGAGTTTTGGCTTATATTCAAGATACTTACAGACGGGATTAAAATAATTGCGGTAAAGCAGGGGAATAAACGGGACAATTAAAGGCGGAACACTTAACCAAATGTTCCGCCTTCCAATCACTTATTTATCTATCTTCTGATTGACTGCATACAGCACAATCCTCATGGTCACTTCCTTCTCCTCATCAATAACCAGAGTGAGGTAATCCCCTTCTTTTTTTACCACCCTTCCAACTACCCCTCCGATGGTGATGACCATATCCCCTGCAGCAATGGAATCATGCATCTCTTGCATCTTCCTGTGCTTTTTCTTATTAGGTATATATACAAAAACATACATTGCCATTATGACAATGACACCATATGCAAGAAACAATAACCCTGGTGACATATCTTAAAAGTCCTTTCTGAGCCGTATTTATTACATTTTGAAAAACCTTTCGACTATACGCACAAATATGGCGGAGCCAATCCAGAATACGTCCTCGTCCACATTAAAAAGCGGATTGTGGTGCGGTACATCCGTGTGTTTCTCCGGATTGGATGAGCTTAAGAACATGAATGCTCCCGGCGCTTTCTCCAGATAATATGCAAAATCCTCTCCGCCCATATTTGGCGCATCCAGATGGTCAATGACCATATCATCTCCCACCACGTCCCTGGCACAGTCCGCTGCCAGTTTAGCCATACCGGCATCATTGATAACAGGAGGCGCACCCCAGATCATTTCGTACTCAGCTTCCCCTCTGAAGGCTTTCGCAGTTGCCTCTGCAATCTCGCCAATCCTCTTAGCCAGCTCCTGGCGTACATCTTCCTCCAAAGCCCGGATAGTACCTTCAATCAGAACCTCCGACGGGATAACATTATAGGCGAAACCTGCTTTCACATGGCCGATAGTGAGTACGGAAGGCTTAACTGCCGGGATCTCACGGGCAATGATCTCCTGGAGATTGATGATGATATGGGCTGCAATGTTCACCGGGTCCACGCCTTTTTCCGGAGTGGAGCCGTGGCAGCCGATTCCTTTTACTTTTATCACAAATTTATCAAAGGAAGCCATACAGCAGCCTGGTACGGAAATCACGGTTCCTGCCTTGATGTCCTTGGAAATAATCGTTCCGATATGGGTTCCGAACACAGCATCAACGCCATCCATAGCGCCCTCTGCACAAAGCCTCTGGGCTCCTCTGGAACCTTCTTCATCGGTCTGGAAGAGCAGCCTTACCGTGCCTGGGATCTGATCTTTATGTTCACTTAAAATTTTAGCCGCCCCCAGCAGCATGGTCATATGCGTATCATGTCCGCAGGCATGCATACATCCTTCATGTCTGGATATGTAGTCCACCTCATTGGCTTCCTGTATCGGAAGGGCATCCATATCTGCACGGAGCACAATGGTCTTTCCCTCTTTTTCTCCCTTAATGGTAGCAATGAGGCCGCTGTCCGTCTTATTCTCCACAAAAGGAATCCCCAGTTCCTTAAGCTTTTCTTCCACATACGCCCTGGTCTTGGGCAGTTCTCCGCCCAGCTCCGGAATCTGATGAAGCTCCCTGCGCATTCTGACCAGCTCTTCCTGTAATTCTTTACATTTCTCCCACATGATAATATATTACTCCTTTCCTGAAATTAGATTGCCGCAACCCATGATTATTTGACAAGTCCCTTTTTATAGAATACTCTTGCGATTAACAAGGTACCAAATACAGTGCACACAATGACTGCTGCTGCCGGAAGCCCGGTGGTCATTTTCAGAATTACGGGTATTGCCAATGCAAATACTGCCACCTTTGGATATTTAACCGCAAAATTCCCGAAAGTCGCTCCAAAAATTGCGGAACTGGCATATTTCGTAAGACCTACCACTATGAACTCAGGAAGCACAGATAAAACCGCTCCGCCTACAATAACTGCAGAAGTGGTGCCTATCAGGTTTGTAATGATAGAACCGCAGATTGCCATGGTAGAAACCACCTCTGCCTGGATTGTACCTGGTGTGGAATGTGTAACATCCAGGGCCAGAGCCGCGCAGGGAACCCTCATATTGCCGATATTTCCTGACAGGAAGCTAAGGTAGGTTCCGGTCATACCAAGAGCGGCATAGTAGGAAACCGGCTCCACAAAATAAAATGCTCCAAAGGAAGCAGCAACCATGCCCCATGCAGTAAGGACCGTGCTGATTGGCGGCCAGCAATCATAAGTGGTGCAAAGCCAGATTACCGGAATGAATGAGGTCAGGGCAGCCAGGATGTTCGTAGGTGAGCCAATAACAATACTGCTTTTTTTCCATTGTTTCATGATTTCATTATCACTCATTTATCTTCCCTCCTGGTCTATTTGAGTAACTGATCATATCCCAATGCGAATATCATGCCAATGATCATGGCGATACCCAGGGAATATTCCATCAATTTAGGATATTTTTTACATACGGTTTTCACAAGCAGGACCATTGAAACAGCACCTGTCAAAACTGCCAGTGTATTTCCCATCCCTTTTAAGATTTCACCTGCGTTCAGATAACCAAAAATACCAAGGGAGCACGCACCGCTAAGCACAACCAGCCATTTCATATCTCCACCGGATACCTTATTGCGCAGCGTCTCTAAAGACGGAGTGGCAACACCGGTGAAGAGAAGCCAGCCTGCACCGTTTAAGGCCATGGTAAACCATGAAACCGCAAGACAGATCAGAGTATACTGCTCTGTGCCCAGAGTAACTCCACATGCTTCTGCACCAATATTGGCTGCTGAAAGCTCTGTGGCAGCAGCGCCGATGATGGAAAGACGGAGCCATGCCATGGGGCCTCCGATGGAAGCCATAAGTCCAACCATTACGATAAACACACCCAAAGCAGGACCTATAGCGGATATCAGTCCCACGCGGAAAGCTTCCTTGGGAATCTTCGGATCCAGACCTGCCGCCCTGGTAGTCTTGCTGCACTGTCTCATGTAAAGCACTGTCTGTATAGCAGATATGACAACCGTAACGCCGCATAAGAGCCACAGAATAGGTGAATTGGAAACCTGTTGGACTTGCTCAATATTACTCATTTCGCAACCTCCTTGCATAATGATGGTATAGTCAATTGGACTACACGATTAACGAGTTACTATAAATCTTATAAACATACACCCCCCCCCCCGTCAGCTGTTAATTTACATCAGCCAGTGATGTATTAAATTTTGTTTGAATTTAACAGATTTAGAATCATATCTGTATATTCAGCAGGATCATAGCTATTTCCGACTCTTTCATTTGCGAAAATTTCACCAACAACTACTTATAATCGCGGAAACAAACTGCCTTTTTTCTGTTAATCCCAGCTTTTTTCTGCAAATTTATATATTCTTCTATATATTATCATTATTTTTTTGCACAGTCCTGGTCAAAGTGCACATTTTTTTCATTTAAATTCAAAAAACTGCACATTGCTTAATAATATGACAGCTGATATAATTACATCTAATTGTTTTAGAAAGGATGGAACACCATGGTTACAGTTGCAGATTTTACATCAGACCTTGAACAAATCCGTTGTGTTGCCGGATTTTGCGGGACAAACAGAGAAGTTACCTCGTTCACCATAATCGACACACCTGAGATTCTGGACTGGCTGCATGGAGGAGAATTTGTTGTGGATTCCGGATATATCACCAGTCATAATCCATCCATGCTGAAAGGTTTTATCGCTTCCCTTAAGGAAAAAGGCTGCGCTGCGCTTGGTGTAAAACTACACCGCTATCACAACGAGATTCCCGGCATCATACTTGACGACGGAAACAAACTGGATTTTCCCATATACGAAATGCCATATAATCTTTACTTTTGTGATTTTGCTTCTATGATTTATAAACGTATATTTGAGGAGCAGCTAGATGATATGTACCATGTTTCCATTGCATACAAGGATATTGTCAATTCATTCAGCAAGTATAAGGTACCGGAGAGAATGCTGTCTGAATTAAGCCTGGTGCTTAGAAATCCTGTTTTCCTGATAAATTCTCAGTTTGAGCTGATAGAATATTCCTATGGTCCAAGTGATGATTTTTCTTTGCAGAACCTCCTTCACAAAGAAGTTTTGATGGAGCTGGATAAAAATATACAGAATACTCTTCTGAAAAGGCATCAGCAGCAGCCATACCAATTCCACCAATTCTCTATCAGCAGCCCAAAAGGTGAAATAAACTGTATTCTATTATCATCGGGAAACATTGACGGAGATACAACGTTCTTAATTATTCCGGAGATAAACAAACTGGAAGACTGGCATTACAGGGTTGTAAAGGACATATCGGCCTTATTTCAATTAACAGCTAATAATAAAGTAAACACCCAGGATTTTGCGGCCTCCGTAATCATGGCGCAGTCAAATTCAAACGAAACGATTCTTCGCTATTGCAAGATGTACAATTTTGATTACTCCAAACACCGTATTTGTTTATCCATAGAATTTGACAGTGAGGTACCCACCACATCCACACGTAAATATATAACCAGAGAAATCTTCTCGTCCATAACCACCTGGATCATGAACACCTATGGATGCAACGTTTTTTTCCTAAAAACTCACACCCATTATGTTCTGTATCTGCTCTTTTCTGATGTCATATCACAGGAAACAGCAGAATACCAGGCTTCGGAAGCAGCAAAAAAAATCTGGCATATTTTTAATCACAATAATATTTCCACATATATTGGTGTCAGCTTGTATTCCTCTGATCTACAGCAGATCTCAAAGGCGTTTTTTCAGGCTATCGACGCAATGAAATTGGGCAGAAAACTCTATCCGGAAGAAAATGTGTTTTTATTCCGCACCATTCAGGTTTATCAATGGCTCTCGACCATGCCCCAGGAAAGTCTGGAGGAAATGTACAGAGATACCATAGAGCCCTTAAGCAAGGCCGGTAATTCCGATGTCAATTATGTCCATATATTGAGAACATATATCGGGAATCATTATAACATCAGCAAAACTGCGTCTTATCTGCATATCCATCGCAATACCTTGATGAATTATCTGACCAGAATTCAGGAAATGCTGCCTTACAATATCGGGCTGCCAGAAAATATGCTGAAGCTGCAAATAGGCATACATGCAATGTATTTATTGGACAGAAATATATAGCTATATACTATCCTTTAGATTATCCGCCTGCTCTTGGCATGCGGCTGTATTTACTGTTATAAATATAAAAGGGGGAGTGAAAAGGGGCTGTCCTGAAAACGTAAATCAGAGATAACCTATAAAGAAACACCCAAAAGGGAATCCATCTCCCAGAGCCACGGCATCTATGCAAGCCGGGTTTAGCATATGAATGTTAGGAAATCAAGTTGAAGAGACACGAAAGAGCTGATATAATGAAGTTGATTTAAGAAAAGCAGCTATTAATAAAAAATCTCTGCATTTTTTCTCTGCTTCTTAATAAGGAGAACGTTTCCATGAAAGGAGGCCAAACCCATGAGCCATGATCAACAGCTATATCAGTATCTGTATCAGACCATTACCACACAGATATGTAACGGTACTTTTATTTATGGACAGGAGTTTCCTTCACAGCGGGAAATCTGCCAGCGATACAACGCGGGGATAACTACGGTTCGCAAAGTGATGAAGCTCCTTGCTGAAGAAGGATATATCCGCACAGCGCAGGGACAGCCGTCTGTAGTAACTTATCGTACCTCAAAGGAAGCCCATGCCGAATTTCTGGTTCAGAACCGTGAGGAAATTGCCGACGCATATAAGGGATTGGGGGTGCTGATGCCAATCCTCTATCGTGAGGGCGCCAAACGGTGTAACGAGTCAGATTTGTATTGGTTGGATAAGATTTTGAATCATATATCAGAACAGATGGAACTGCCAGATCACTATCAGCTGGCCAATGCCTTTTTTACAGCATTGCTCCGTCCATTAAAAAATCAGTTAATCATCGATCTGGAGTTTGACAGTGAAAACTATCTTCACGTCCCATTCGTACCAATTCCCGGCATAGATAATCCTTTTGCTACGACTTTTGAAAGAACAAAAACTTGGTTCAGCAAAGCTATCATTCAAATTAAACAGAAACAGTTTGATGACTTTTATGCCGATGCGTCAAAATTATACCGCGATTCAGGAGAAAGGGTTGACAATTACTTATATGCTTTGGGCAAATATACCGAAAGCAATTCAAATAAGAATGAGGACATCCGCTGGTTCAGAATAAAAGGACATTCCGAGCTATATTCCCGGCTGGCGATGACCATTGTACGCAGGATTATTGCCGGGGAGTTTGACAACGAACCGTATTTACCCTCTATACCAAAGCTGATGGAAGAATACAACATAACAAAAAATACTGCAAGACGGGCGGTTAGCCTGCTCAATTCACTGGGGATCGCACAGACAATTGATAAAAAGGGGAGTATAATTACGCCGGAAGGATATACTTCGTTTAAAAGTGAGCTGGATCTGGCGGAGCCGGTGATACAGGAACGGCTATCCTTTTTCCTGGAAGCCCTTCAAATTGTAGCTCTCACTGCACGCTGCTGTGCATCATCCATTTCCTTTATTCCGGATTACCTGGGCCAGTCCGTGGAAAGCAGGCTTCGCACAGCATCGGATAACAGAATCACCCCCTTGTCTTTTCAGTTGCTTATGAATGCCTTCATCCAGCTCCTGCCATACCAATCCCTTAAAAATATTTTTCGGCAGCTAGACGACCTGCTGATATGGGGACACTATATGCAGGCAATTGACAAGTCGTATTATCCTGATTACAGTGAAATCGCGCTCGCAATGGAAGCTGTTATCACTGCCTTGAAAACCCAAAGGAGCGACGCATTACCAGATGCGTTTAGTAATGCGTTTGCGTTGATCTATCAAGATGTTTGTATGGTCTTATCAAAACTCCCCTCCGGTTCCATCTTTAATACGTTGAAGGATCCGGAATGAATTATAATACTGCAAAAAGTAAAGCAGGTGCTTCATAAGTAAAAAATGCCAATATAAAAATGAATATCTTCACTGTTTTCTGTATGTACCTCAGAGCAGGCCAGGAATCTGCATCTGTGCTATACGTGCAGATATTGTCCTATTTCACGCACAAGCTGTTTAAAATCCAAAGGCTTTGCCAAATGGCCGTTCATACCCGCGGCCTTTGTGTTCTCTATGTCCTCAACAAAGGCGTCAGCGGTCATTGCCAGGATAGGAACCGTCTTTGCGTCCTCTCTTGAAAGCGAACGGATAGCGCGGGCTGCCTCATATCCGTTCATCACAGGCATCTGAATATCCATGAGAATCAAAGAATAATACCCTGGCCGGCTCTCCTCAAAACGTTTAAGGGCCTCCCTCCCGTTGACTGCAGCTTCCAGTTCCATCCCGAATCCGCCCAGCAGTTCCAGGGCAATCTCGCGGTTAAGCTCATTATCCTCAACGAGGAGGACCTGGCTTCCGGCGAAATCCAGTGGTTCCGTATCCGGCTGTCCCGGCTTCTTTTCCAGCCTCACCAGTTTCGTATCCGGCCGCATCAATTCCTCCCCTATCCGGCACCGGTTCATGCAGTCAATCACCCCGGACCGGCATAGCGGTTTACTCATAAATCCACAGACCCCCCATGCCATGGCTCTTTCTTTCATTCCGCTTACATCATAGGCAGACACCACCAAAGGCACCCTGCCATGAATCCCCCTGCAGATCATTTCTGTCTTCTCCATACGTTCAACTTCCGCCAGACTTAAACCCAGAATGATAAAACCGAAGTTTTCTGTCCCCCAATGTGTCAGGAAGCGTTTCCCCGCTTCCTCAAAATCCGTGCACTCCACCTCCATCCCCATAGAACGGAGCAAACTGCCTGCACACGCCTGCTGTACAGGGTCATCGTCTATCAGCAGGACATGTAATCCCCTGAAATCTTTCTGTTCCTCTTCTGAATCAGCCAGGACATCCATGGGCATCAGAACATCGAACACAGTTCCCACACCCAACTGGCTTTTAACTGTTATAGTGCCCCCCAGCAGGTCAATCAGACGCTTCGTAATTGCCATTCCCAGCCCGCTTCCCTCGATTTGGTCGATACGGCTGTCCCTTTCACGGGTAAACGGTTCAAAAATCTGCTCCAGATATTCCGGACTCATACCAATCCCATTGTCAGACACGGTAAAGCAGATCATGGCTTTTTTTGCAGACTCTGTTTCCTGTATCTCTATTTTTAAGATAATCCTCCCGTCTTTGGGAGTAAATTTTGAAGCATTGGAGAGAAGATTGAGAAGAATCTGGCGGAAGCGGAGCGCGTCACTCATGAAGTTCTCCCAGCCCGGACCTTCCAGGTACACATCAAATCTCTGATTCATTTTGCGGATGCCTGGCAGCACAATTGTGATAATCTCCTGCAGCTCATCCGGCAGACACATTGGAGCCATGCTGATAGAAAAATTACCATTTTCAATTTTGGACATATCCAGCACGTCGTTAATCAGCCCCAGAAGATGATGGCTGGATAAACGGATTTTCTGAAGACAATCCTTCACACGGTCCTGATCCCCAATATGGGCGGCTGCAATTTCAGCCATACCGGTGATCACATTCATGGGTGTACGGATATCATGGCTCATGCGTGAAAGAAAGTCAGACTTTGCCGCATTCGCATATTTTGCCGCCTCCAGGGCGCTGTTAAGCATGTCGGTCCGCTCTTCCAGTTTGCGCTGAAGTTCCCTCAATTCTGTAATATCCGTAATATCTATAAACATAGACAGGTACACGGGGTCATCCGATATTGTATCAATGCAGGTGCTGTTGAAGTGGAACCACCGGTCACGGTCATATTTATCTTTAATACGTATAGTCGCCTCAAGGGGCTCCCCTCTTCTCAGACCCGGAAAATGGCTGATTATTAGCTCCCGGCTTTCCCCGGACATCACCTCCAGCGGGTCGATGGCGGCGATATCCTCCATGCTGACATCAAAAATATCTTTAATCCGTTCGCTGGCGTCAAGCATCACAATCCCCTGCGGCAGGATGCGGTGCCTGACTATGAATCCCGGAATATTCTCATAAGCAATACTCCGCTCCTTCTGGGTCTGCACCAAATCTGTGACATCAATCATTGTGGTGTAGGCAATCTGTATTCCATCCATGTATTCATCTGTCAGAAAACCCACTATTTTGACCCAGCGCATGGAACCGTCCGGCATTTTAAGCGGCAGATATGCCTCGTAACTTTTCTCATCCGCATTGGTCATACTCTGGATATTCTCATTAATAATCCTCAAACCGGTTTCATTGTCCCAGAAATACGCATCGCAGCAGTTATGGAATCTGGTCTCATAGTCCTCTTTCGTGTACCCAATCATCCGGTAGTAACATTCATTAGCCCAGATAACAGTAAAATGTTCATCCATCAAGTGCCTGCTGACACTGACCTCCATTGCACTCATAAGCATTTCCTGCTCGTTTTTTGTTCTCATTAATTCTGTTACATCTGTCATTACCGTGTAAGAAATGCGGAATCCGTCTATGTATTCATCTGTAAAAAAGCTCACCAGCTTGACCCAGTAGCTTGAACCGTCCTCATATTTCATGGGCACAATCGCCTCATATCCATCCCCATTATTTTTCAGAACAGCTTCAACTTTGCTTGTCAGGAGTTCCCAGCCCTCCGGGTTATTGGCAAAGAACTCATCCGGATGATTGTGGAACAACGCCTCGTATCTTGCCTTTGAATAGCCAATCAGCTTATAGTAATACTCATTGGCCAGGACACAGGTATAATGTTCATCAATCAGGTGTTTGCTGACGCTTATATTAAGCGCACTCATAATCATCGCCTGCTCCTGCATCATTTTATCAAAATCCTGCCTGGTTTCCTTTTGTTCCAGCCGGGCCTGCATCATATCAGTCACATCAACCATCGTTGTATAGGACACACGGTATCCATTGATAAACTCATCAGTAAACACCGCCTGCAACCTGACCCAGAAAGTCCCTCCATCCGGATATATCATGGGAAGATATAAGGAATAGCCGCTTTTCCCCTGCTCCAGTGCAGAATGGACCTGTTCCGTCAGCCTGGTCCATCCTTTGGGATTATTATAAAAATATTCATCGCAGTGATTGCGAAACAGATGTTCATACAGGGGCTTCGGATAGCGGATTAGCTCATAGTAGTAATCATTTGCCCAGATACAGGTAAAATGATCATCTACCAGATGCTTGCTGACGCTTGCGCCTAAAACACTCATCAGCATACTGTATTCAGCATTGAGCTGTTCATAACTCAGGTTAATCTCCATTCAGGTGTCCTCCGGGATTTTACTTTCTCATCGCCTTTATGGCTATTTAGTGATTCACGCCGGATTTGCCGGCTGTTTCTGGGGAAAAATCACTGTTTAAGTATTTTCCTATTTCCCTCCACAGGATTGCTTTGTCCAGGGGTTTTGCCATATGTCCGTTCATTCCGGCGTCTTTCGCAGCCTGGATATCCTCCGAAAACGCATCCGCTGTCATGGCAAGGATGGGAACTGCCTTGGCCCCGTCACGGTCCATGGTGCGGATGGCTCTAGTGGCCTCATATCCGTTCATCACCGGCATCTGGACATCCATTAAAATTACGTCATAGAAACCGTCCGGGGAGCGTCTGAACGTCTCCACCCCCTCGGCTCCGTCACTTGCAGTATCCACTTCAGCGCCCATGTCGGCCAGGAGTTCCCTGGCAACCTCCTGATTGATTGCATTGTCTTCTATGAGCAGGAAGCGCCTGCCCGTAAACCTGGCTCCGGTATCTGTCCCCTGCGTTTTCCTGGCCGGCTGTCCCTCAAGCACATACCGCTGCAGCCCATGAATCAGGGTCGAGACGAATATCGGTTTCTGCAGAAAACCTGTGACACCCGCCTTTTTTGCATCTTTTTCAACATCGCTCCAATCGTAAGCTGAGATAATCAGTACCGGCAGCTGGCCGCCGCACAATTCCCGAATCCGGCGGGTGGTTTCAAATCCGTCCAGATCCGGCATTTTCCAGTCAAGAAGCACCGCGTCATACATTTCCCCGTTCTGCTTTGCTGTCTTTATCATTTCCACAGTCTGGATGCCGCTGTCGACCCAATCCGCATGGATACCCAATTGTCCGAGCATCTCAGCCATATACTCGCACATGACTGCGTCATCATCTGTGACAATGATTCTCAACCCTGGAAATTCCCCTTTTATAAACTGGTTCTCTTCTATTTTCAGTGGTAGTTCCACCCTGAAGCAGGTCCCTTTTCCCAATTCGCTGGTAACCTCAATAGTTCCTCCCATCATATCCACGAACCTTTTTGTGATTGCCATTCCAAGACCGGTTCCTTCCGTCTTATCCACACGGCTGTCCCGTTCTCTGCTGAATGCCGTAAAGATTTGGGCCAGGTATTCCGGTTTCATGCCGATTCCCGTGTCAGTTATTGAAAAGCGAAAGAGGGCTGTTCCGTCCACAGCCTGCTTCTCGCAGACATCCATGGAAACAGTTCCATTGACAGGGGTAAACTTATATGCGTTAGACAAGATATTGATAAAAATCTGCCTCATACGCAGGGCATCACTTAAAAACTGTTCGTGCACCACTGACCGCAGGCGAATGGAAAAATGCTGCTCCTTCTCGCCGAACTGTGGCTGCATAATGGCCACTACATTCTCCAGCACCTCCGGCAAGGACATGGAATCTTCCCTGAGAACCATTTCTCCGCTTTCAATTTTAGACATATCCAGCACATCGTTAATAAGACTCAGCAGATGCTGCCCTGACAAACCAATCTTCCTTAAGCAGTCCTTCACCTTTGCAGGGTCGTCCAAATGGGCTTCCGCAATATCCTTCATGCCGAGCACCGCATTCAAGGGAGTCCTGATATCATGGCTCATTCTGGAAAGAAAATCTGATTTTGCACGGTTCGCCTCCTCCGCTGTCTCCAGGGCAGAACGAAGCTCCTTCGCCTGCGCCTCCAATTTCTGCTGCATCTGCCGAAGTTCTGTTTCGTTGGTAATATCAATATAAATGGCCAGGTACACCGGATCGCCCTCCTGATACCCGATGCAGGAGGCGTTAATCTGCAGCCAGGCGTCATTGCCAGACCGGTTCTTCATCTGTACCGTAAAATGAACCGAATTGCCATTGGTAACAGCATTTTTATGTTCCAGAAATACCGGCATGTTGCGTATTATATTTTCACGAAAAAGAGCATTATCCATGCCGTCCATGCTGTCTTTCCCAAAAAAGTCAAAAAAACGGTCATTTGCCTCCAGCAGCTTAAAGTCCAGGTTCCGGTTAACTCTGAACTTGGAGACAAACCCCGGCAGGCTGTCGTAGGTCACTGACTGCTCCAGCTTCATATCCATCACATCGGTAATATCCGTCATGACCGAATAGCTGACCTGGTAGCCATCCACATATTCATCCGTAAGATATGCATTCAGCCGCACCCACATATAATCATGATGGTTTCCGTTATGTTTCCGCCGCATCCGCGTAACCAGATTATAGGACTTTTCCCCTGATTCCAGTGTCTCCATTACCCTGGCGCTCAGCTGCATCCACAGCTTTTCATCGTGGATATTCAAATCGTCATTCATATAGTAATGAGCCGGCTTATTGTGGTACAATGCCTCATACTCCTCCCTGGAATATCCAATCAGTTCATAATAGTAGTCATTGCACCATACCAGGGTATAATACTCATCCAATATATGCTTGCTGACGCTGACATGCAGCAGATTCATCAGCGTATCATATTCGTAGCCTGTCCGTTTGAGCGTTTCATTTAATATTTCCATACTTCCTCCTCCTCAGTGACCCAACAGGGAGAGCATCATCTTTTTAATCTTCTTCCATGCGTTAATAACACTCCAGAGTGGTCATGGCTTTGCATCTCTTTTGTAATTATACATCTTTCATACTTTGACTACAAGTGGTTTTGACAGGCATTGGAAGGAATTGCATTTTTGGGACTTCAGGTTATTGAACAGCCTTACCTGCTTCATCGCCTCAGCAAGATTAGCGCCATCCCCGGCATACGCAAAAAGCCCCGGAAAAGTCGTCTTCCGGAGCCTGGCATCTATTTCTTATGTCCTGAAAAGGAGCTGTTTTTTTATTGAGACAATGCTTATTCTAATCAATATTGTAAAATCTTATTGCTCCAACTTTAAATATGGAAGGACCGTACATGCAGGAATTTCTGCGGACAACGCTTTTTGGATTGTCCTTTTCCATGGGCAGGCGCAATGCGCCCAGCCCCAATGCTGATAAATTTAATGAACGAAACTTTTTATAGTACATGGTCACCCTTCTATCATCATCAACAGCTTCCGGCTGCATATTCCTCATAGGTCTTAACGCCCTGTTTCAAACGCTCCAAACCATCCAGAAGCCGTTCTTTCGGGCAGGCTGTATTCATTCGCAGAAATTCTCTGCCGTTTCCGCCATATACCATACCGGCTGACAGGTAAAGTCCTGTCTCCTTTCTGAGATACCGGCATAATTCTGACGCATCCACAATGATTTTACGGCAGTCCAGCCAGAGCAGATAGGTGGCGTGGGCCGGTACCAGAGACATCTCCGGGATTTCATCGTTCAGAAATTTACGGACTGTTTTCCTGTTTTCTGCCAAATACACCCTAAGCGCATCCAGCCAGCCCTCGCCTTTTGTAAATGCTGCAATGGCAGCTTCAATCGCAAAGGCGTTGGGTTCCGCTACTTCATCCGTATTCAAAGCGCGCTCCATCTTGTGATGTAGTTCTTCGTTTGGCACCATGACAGCTGCTGTCTGCAAACCAGCCAGATTAAAGGCTTTCGTTGGAGCGATGCAGGTGACGCTGTTCTGAGCGCATGTTTCTGATACTGATGCAAAGGGAATATAACCGTACCCCGGCTCTGTCAGATCACAATGAATCTCATCCGACATAATCTTCACATGATTGGCCGCACATAGCTCTCCGATTCTCCCCAGTTCTTCCCGCGTCCAGATCATTCCGGTGGGATTGTGAGGATTACAGAGAATCATCAGAGTCGTCTGCGGATCTGACAGCTTCTTCTCTAAGTCCTCCCAGTCAATCCGGTAGCCCGCTCCATCATAGAGCAGCCTGTTCTCGATGATGTTCCGGCCATTGTTTCGGATAGAATTAAAAAAGATGTTGTAGACCGGTGTCTGAACCAGCACATTTTCTCCAACCGTCGTCAGCTTTCTGACGCCGCTTGAAATAGCCGGAACCACTCCGGTGGTAAATACCAGCCAGTCTTTTTCCATCACAAAGCCGTGCCGCCGTTCCCACCAGCCGGTGACCGCTTCTCTCCATGCGTCCGGAACTACCGTATAGCCAAAAATCCCATGGGCTGCCCGTTTCATCAGCGCTTCCCTGATTTCCGGGGCTGTCTCAAAATCCATATCCGCCACCCACATGGGAAGCTCACCCTCCGGTACATCCCACTTCATGGAACCTGTTCCCCGGCGCTCGGTTAACTCATCAAAATTGTAAGGCATCCTACACAGCCTCCTTTAATTCTTCCGTCTGAATGAACGTTTTTGTCACATCAATCTTTGATGCATCCATAATCAGTTCTTCGATTTTTCCTGCCCGGATTATGCCGCTGTTGGGATTTAAAACGCTGTCAATGGTATTGTTCACCTCCACATCCACCGTGGAATATTCAAATGCAAGCGTTGTATTTAAAAGGCGGCAGTTTTTCATCACCAGATTGTCAATGTAACACATACCCTGGCTGCTTTCAATGGTACAGTTGATGAGCGTTAAGTTCTTCGCATTCCAGCCTAAATATTCGCCGGAAATAAAGGAATCATAAACCGTTACATTTTCACTGTTCCAGAACGCGTCCTTGGACAGCAGCCTTGCGTGATGAATTTCCGCATTTTTAACCCCATCAAAGGAATAATTTCCAACCAGTTCAAAGCCGTCGATATAAAGATTGCTGCTGTTCATTGCAAAATAATCGCCTTTCGCGGATACCTGGTCCATCCGGATCTGATAGCAGTTCCACAGGGTCTCACCTGCATTCGGCATGGTAACGCGCTCCAGTTCGATTCCGGTGGTACGGCGGAAATTTTTTGGAGCCTCCACAATACAGTTTTTCATGGAGATATTCTCCGTATACCAGATTCCGGCACGCCCCATCTCAAACAGCACGCAGTCCTCCATTTTAATATTGTGACTGTACCACAGCGGATATTTCCACTTGAACATGCTGCGGTAAAGCTCAATGTTTCTGCTTTCCTTTAAAGGGGATTCCCCATCAGCAAAAGTGGTATCATAGATTTTCAAATCCTTACCCTGGAATAACGCGCGCTCTCCTGTTAAAAACTTCTGATTAATCTGTTTCATTTTGTCTGCTCCTCCTTAAAATAATGTGAGTCGGTTTCTTAATATGAACTATCCTAACTGACGAAAATAACGGCTGGCTAACATAAGTATAAACTTTAAATAAACTTTGCCGTTTTACTCTTTTTCTTTATCTGACGATATTTTAATACCAATAGCATGAAATATCCAATGCTTATATCAAATTTATTTCTATGCTTTTTGAGTATATCATATGGCTGGGTTTTCTGGATTTCAGAAATACTCAGCCATTTTGGGTACGGGCGGTTTTAACTGTCTGCATCTCACTATTTAGAGGCGATTGCAGCGACCGGTATGGTTGTCACCAGGGAAATTGCCCCGGCCTCCTTCTAAACATTTCTACCCATTTCATATGCGGCAGACAGCGCTTCCCCACATTCCTCTATTGCTCCTTTTTTGTCAGCACCGGTTCCGCGCACGACGCCGGCCAGACGGGACTTTTCAAAACAGCTGATCCAGCCCTCCAGGCCTTTCACTGCAGCCTCCATAGAGCTTTCCTCCTCGTCCGCCGAAGTGGCCAGCAGATAAATGTCACGGAATTCATACTCTGCCGGGAACAGCGGATTGGTGCGGTCCAACAATGTTTTCATCTGCCCCGACATCTCATAGAAATAAATCGGGGTCGCAAATACCAATACATCCATTGCTTTCATCTGCGCTATAATTCTTTCTGCGTCGTCGCGCAGGATACATTTCCCTGTGGTCTGGCAGCCCAGGCAGCCCTTGCAGAATTCAATTTTCTTATCATAAAGGCAGATTTTCTTTGTCTCATGACCTGCCTCCTCTGCGCCTTTTATAAATACATCCGCCAGTGTCTCCGAATTTCCGCCGATACGGGGGCTGGTCGATAAAACCAGAATTCTTTTACTCATACATTTCCTTCCTTTCACAAATTCTCTCTGAAAAAGCGCTCCAGCTTATCAAAGGGAATCCGATCTGTCCTGTCATATAAATCAATGTGCTCCGCATCCTCCACCACATAAAGTTCCTTCGGCTCCTGTGCTTTCTCGTATACCATTTCAGAAAAGAACTTTGAGTGGGCACGGTCACCTGCAATAAAGAGAACGGGCCTTGGTGATATCTCCCCAACAAACGCGGTTAAGTCGGCATTCAAAAATGCCAGATCACTGGTTGTAGTAAATCCGCCTCTGGCGTTCGGATGGTGGCCTCTCTTTACTGCGTAGAAGCGGAACCATTCAGCTCCCGGCTCCGGCATTCCTTCCGGCACTGCATCTATAGGTTCTTCCGGAAAACTGGGAATATATTCCGGATATCCCTGTTCAAAATCTTCCCACCGTTTCAGAGACAGCCGTTCTTTCATTTCTGCCAGCGCAGCTTGATCCTGCGTGCCGCGGACGGCGGTTGTCATGACATACATGCTTGCGGTTGCCACCGCTTTGATTCTTGTATCCGCCTGTGCTGCGGATAAAGCGAAGCCTCCGGAACCACAGATACCGATTACCCCGATTTTATCACAGTCCACATATGGGACTTTGACTCCAAGGTAATCCACCGCTGCGCTGAAATTCTCCGTAAAGATTTCCGGCGACGAAAGATTCCTCGGCTCCCCGGCGGACTCCCCCATAAAGGACTGGTCAAAGGTCAGGACCACAAATCCTCTTTTGGCCAGTTCATTGGCATAAACACAAGGCCCCTGCTCTTTTACGCCGCCATAGGGCGCACCCACGATAATCGCCGGATGCGTTTCGCTGCCATCGATCGCCTTTGCCTGATAGAGATCTGCTGCAATGGCAAGTCCGTAACGGTTATTATATCTCACGTGTTTTCTTTCTACATCTTTACTTAATTCTGCAATGTAATTTGCCATGATAATGTTCCTTTCTTTTCTTCCATATCTTACCGCGCAAAGCGCGCCCTGCCCGCAAGGCTTGAATTACGGGGTACCTTTTGGGTATACTTTTTATGCCATGCTTTCCTTCAAAATCTGTACAATCTCATCATGGGTCAGTACCTTATAGCCGCCGTCCATCACAAATGTACCGTTCGCTATGCCCCCGATCATTTCCTCTGTGACTCCCAGTTCGCGGATACTCATTACAAGGCCCAGTTCCTTCATGTAGCTATCCATCTGTTTCAGGCCCTCCGCCGCAAGTTCCTCATCGGTTTTTCCGGCTGGGTCCACATCCCATACATTGACAGCATACCGTTTGAATTTAGCAAGGCCGTAAGGCATCAGGAATCTGTAATAGGCCATGGAAACGGCAGACAGTGTCATTCCATGAGTGGCATCCGTGTAAGCTCCTGCCGGCTGCCCAATCATATGCACTATACAGTCTGTTGTCTTTCCTTTGGACACCAGTGTATTTAATGCCCATGTAGCGGTCCACATGATATTGCTTCTGGCCTCATAGTCCAAAGGATTCTTAACTGCAATCCTGGAGCTGTGAATCATGGATTTTAACATCCCCTCCATAATATAATCGGAAGTATTGTCATCCTCACCGGAAAAATACTGTTCCAGAATATGAGACATAATATCATAAAAGCCTGCCACCATCTGATACCTGGGCAGCGTAAAGGTATAGGCAGGGTTCAGCACTCCTTCCTTATATAATCCTGTTATTCTTCTTTATTCATCTGAAACACCAGATAGTCCAGGCAGTCAATCCGCTTTTCATTCGTATGTACTTTTTCCAACAGGCGTTTTCTATGCTGTTCCAACAGCTTTAACTGGTTCTGCCGGTTTCCAGCGATGCCTAATTTCATAAACTCTGCCACCATCTCCATATCACATCCGGCATCCTCCAGATTTTGAATCACGGAATCAGGGTTTTCCACATAGTTTGCCATTCTAATCTATCACCTCCCTTGTCTCCATTTCCCTCTATACCCACAAAGCATCGTGTGTTCTACATATAATTGACACTTATTGCTTTATTGTTTCTATGCAGTTTCGACCCTGTTTTCCCCATAAGTTTCTGCCATAGGCGCAATCATATTTTGTGTTACTTTTCCATATAACCACATTCCAAAAGGAATGGACAGAGCCTCCGCCACCGCAAACCCCGACCAGATAACCGTTATATTTCCCATAGCTGCTCCAATCAGAAGAATCGGTATGAGCAGAATTACCTGGCGCATGAATGCAAGATACATGCTGTAGTTTCCATTTCCAAACCCCTGAAAAATTGCCGCAAATATAATCCCCACCGACGATACAAAAAAGCTGACCGACATAATTCTGACCGCTGGAATACCGAGCCGTATCATCTGCTCAGAGGCGTCAAACAACATCAGGATTTTATCCGGTATCAATTCAAGAGAAATCAGGACCACTGTCATGATTATCACTGCATAAAGAAATGCGCACCGGATTGTCTCATGGATTCTCTTTTCTTTTCCGGCCCCATAATTGTAAGCAATAATCGGGATCAGGCCGTTGTTCATTCCCTGGACGCCAATCTGTGCCAGGTTCTGAACTTTCATCAGGATTCCATAGATTGCCACTGCTGTTGATGAAAACTGGTACAGGATGGTATTGATAAATATTCCCATGACGGACATGATTCCCTGTACAATCGCTGTGGGGATTCCAACTTTCAGGATATTAGCCACATACTTTTTCTGGATATGCAGGGTAAAATGAACCGGGATTTCTTTGTTCCTTTTTATATTCAGATAAATTCCAAGAAGTCCTCCTGCCAGCTGCCCCGTAACGGTCGCTGCGGCCGCCCCTGCCGTCCCCATGGCCGGAAAACCAAAATATCCAAATATCAGGATTGGGTCTAAAATCACATTCACGAGGGAAGCTGTCCCCAGCGTGGCAAGGAACAGATTGGATTTTCCTGTCGCAATCAACAGCCGGTCAAACACCCACTGGAGCATCTGGCCAAAGGAAAAGAGCATGCAGATCCGTATATAGGAAATTCCGTACCGCGCAATCACTTCATTCCCGCCGGCCTGCCATGCAAAGTATGGTTTTACAAGTAACAGGCAGACAATTACATTAATCAGATACGCTCCGAATGCCATGACGATTGCCGCCGATGTTGTCTTTTTTACTTCCTCCGGTTGCTTTTCTCCCATGGCTTTGGATACCATTGCGTTCAGCCCCACGGCCAGCCCGCATCCCAGCGCAATCATGAGCATCTGCAGCGGCGCCGCAATTGAGATTCCCGTCAGCGCATCCTCGCTGACACGGGAGACAAAGATACTGTCCACAAGGTTATAAAGATTGTTTACCAGCAATGATATAATCAGTGGTATGGACGTTTTTATGATTAATCGGGGGATCGGTGTTGTCCCCATGATGCTTTCCTTCTGCATATTTTCCTCCTCGCAAATTATTTGCTTCTTTTATGTCTTTATTGTAATCCAAAATCATATTCATATCAAATACTTATATTAAATACAATCCCATACTTGACAGGCATATCACATTCTATATATAATAGACATAGAAGAATTTTCGTGTGTCTGGCATAAATAACAGGAATGGAGGAATCAGATTGGATATTCGTGTTTTAAGATACTTTATGGCTGTCACCAGGGAAGAAAGCATATCAGGGGCCGCGGAGTCCCTCCATATGACACAGCCAACGCTGTCAAGGCAGCTCATGGACTTAGAGAATGAGATCGGAAAAAAACTGTTGATCCGCGGAAACCGCAGAATCACATTGACAGAGGAAGGGATGCTCCTCCGCAAACGGGCGGCGGAAATACTCGATCTGGTAGATAAGACAGAAGCGGAACTTACGGCGCCGGATGAGGCCATTGGCGGAGACATTTACATTGGAGGCGGAGAGACAGATGCCATGCGTCTGATTGCCAGGATCGCCACGGATTTACAAAAGAGCTGTCCTGATATCCGCTACCACTTATACAGCGGAAACGCGGATGATGTGATGGAACGGCTGGACAAGGGGCTTCTGGACTTTGGAATCCTCATCGAACCAGCAGATATGAAAAAGTATGATTATATCCGCCTTCCTGCCACCGATACCTGGGGGCTATTAATGCCCAAGGACTGCCTTCTGGCCGCCCACGATTTCATCCGGCCGGAGGATATCTGGGAGCTGCCTCTTATATCCTCCCGACAGACTACGGTCAGCAATGAATTTTCAGGCTGGCTGAAAAAAGATTATGATAAGCTGAATATCGTAGCCACCTATAATCTGGTATACAATGCCTCCCTTATGGTGGAGGAGGGACTGGGATACGCCCTGTGTCTGGACAAGCTGGTGAACACCTCAGAAGGCAGCCGCCTGTGTTTCCGGCCGTTGAAACCAAAGATGGACGCCCATCTTGACATTGTCTGGAAAAAATACCAGGTATTTTCCGGAGCAGCGGACCGTTTTCTTAAAAATGTGCAGGACGCTTTTCATAGCAGTATCTAATCTTCCATGCAGACCTGCCATATGGCGTAGAAAAACACGTGCTCTGCAAAATATAGTTACTGTCAATTCGGACAAGGACAGGCAGCCTCTGCAACACGCCATGCAGAGGCCGCCTGTTTCTTTTCCCATTCCAGCTATTCCAAAGAAAATGTTACTGTCACATCACCGCTTCCAAGCGCTTCCGTCCATCCGGATAAATCATCTATTTTGCCCAGCCTCGTATAGCTCCAGGAATTAGAACCATAAAATATTACGATCTGATTTCCGTTATATAAAACAATATCCCCTGACTGCGTCGTGGTTTGACTGTTACTGGCCGGCAGACTGGTTCCAATCGAGCCTACCTTTTCAAATCCGGAATAATCATTCATCTGGATTACTACAGGAGCAGTCTGCATCATCCTGACAAAAGAATCCACTGCCGTATTATCCTCCAGCGTTGCTGTAAATGTACTGCTGCCTATCTGTACATTCATCGTTATTGCTCTGCTCTCCTCCGTCGTCGCTATTTCTGACGTCTCCATTGTTGTTTCAGCTGTATGTTCACTCCTGGCTGCTTCTTCCGGCTGTAGATTTCCGGCACTATAGGCTGACGATACAAACATGGCAGCCAACACCAATCCCGCAAACAGCTTCTTCTTATATAGTCTCATGAATCCTATTTCCTTTCGTAATATTTTTAATCGCTCTTTTTGCAAACATCCCCTGCGGCTTTCTTCCCCTTACATTTCTTCTTCGGAACTTAGATGGATTTTTCTCCTCACTCCACCTTAAACCGGTATCCGGCTCCCCAGACCGTCTCAATAAACGGTGAGGAATCGGCATTCTTCTCCAGTTTCTCTCTCAAACGGTTTATATGTACTGTCACAGTCGCCGTATTTCCTACCGAGTCCATGCCCCAAATCCGGTCAAACAATGTATCTTTTGAGAAAACAATATTGGGATTCTCAGCCAGGAAAAGAAGCACTTCAAATTCCTTATTGGCCAGGTTCATTTCCTCGCCATTCAAGTATACCCTTCTTTCCTTAGGACGGATGGCGAGATTCTTCACGATAATTGCGTCCTCCTTTTGCTGCTCCCGGTGCTCCAGCAGTCTCTCGTGAATCTGGATATGGGATTTTACCCTGGCTACCAATTCCGCAGGACTGAAAGGCTTTACCAGATAATCGTCCGCCCCCAGGCCAAGTCCCCGTATTTTGTCTACATCCTCTTTTTTGGCTGTGACCATGATAACCGGCAAATGCAAGGATTTCCTTACCTCCCGGCACACCTCAAACCCACTTTTACCCGGCAGCATCACATCCAGAATCAGGGCATCCCAGCCGCCGGCCATTGCCCGGTTAAGCCCCTCATTTCCATCAAAAATAAGCTCTACTTCAAAACCGCCGGCCTCCAGATAATCCCGTTCCAGTTCTGCAATCAACTCGTCATCTTCTACTATCAATACTTTATTCATGCTATTTCTCCTCTGTCATTGGCAGATGTATAATAATCGCAAGGCCTCCATGATTTTCCGCATGGACGATTCCTCTGTGGCCTGATATGATCTCCTTTACAACAGCCAGTCCGATTCCGCTGCCTTCCCCAGAATTACTCCTGGCCCCATCCACCCGGTAAAAGCTCTCAAACAGGCGGTCCAGGCTTTCTTCCGGCACCCCCGGCCCATCGTCGGAAAAGATGAACTCCACCACTGTACTGCGTTCCACACGCCTTAGGGATATCACCACATTTGAATGGGGATGCCTGCGGTAGTGTATGGTATTGGTAAACAGGTTGTCCAGCACGCGTTTCATCTCCTCTTTATCAAGAAGGACCGGGAATTCTCCCCCTTCACTTGTGAGTTTAAATTCCACCTTATTTTGTCTGGCCTCCTCCTCATAAGAAATCAGGTATTGCCCTATAAACCTTTTTAAATCTGCCGGTTCCAAATGGTAATGGAAGCTGCTGCTGTCCAGCCGGTTATATTCGGAAAGACTGTCTACCAGGCGAGATAAATCCTTTGCCCTTGTTTTGATGGCGGACAGATACCGCTGCCTTTTTTCCGGGGTATTGGCAATCCCATCCATCAGCCCGTCCAGATACCCGCTGATGGACGTGAGCGGGGTCCTATGGTCATGGGAAATACCAATAATCAGGTCCTTTTTCCGCTGTTCATCCTTCAGCCGCTGCTCCACTGACTCCTTTAAATAGGCTCTCATCTCATCAAAGTCCCGGCATACCTCGCCGAATTCATCCTCTTTCGTATAATCAATGCTGGTATCTAAATTCCCCTCCTTGATTTCCTTTGTGCCGCGGCTCAGTTTCTGCAAAGGAACCAGAACGCTCTTAGATATCCAGCAGGAAAGGATTCCATTGACACAAACAGTCAGGACCAGAAATGCGCTGATAAAGCCCACGATATAGTTCAGGATATAGTTCTGCAGATAGGAGATAACTTCCTGGTCGGTTTCCCCAGTATGGACCGCCAAAATGCACACAGCCTTCTCCCCATGGTAAAATGTATGCTTCACCACGGACACATCATGGTAGCTTGCTGTCAGGGTCTTAGCCGATTCCATGGCTGTACCTGCTACAGATTCCGCCGCCCTCATCTCCTCCTCCGAAATATTGGAATAAATCTCATTTCCATTTTTGGTAATCAGAAAATGATACCCCATTCTGGAAAGTTTATTTTCCAGATGGTTCATTTTGTCACTTTTCCTGATTTCCGTCCCGGCCTCTCTATGAACCCCCTGTCCCCAGTTATTCTCCCACAGTTCCTGTTGATAGGTGTAAATAAGGCTCTGGGCCGACTGAATCCCATTCTCATCCTGATACATGGTCTCCAGCGTATACCAGTAACTGCCCAGCGAAGTCTGTAAACATACTGCAACAATAATGGCCGTCAGCATAATCGGAATAAGCGCCATCATTACATTAGATAATTTGATTTTCTGTCTGATTGTCATTGCCTGTTTTCTCCCCATATTCCCATTTTTTCTCCGGAATAAAAATTGCGGAGCTTTTCCAATCCTGTACATGTCTGCAGCTTCCAGATGTTTTTGTACGGTATCTGCTTTATATAACGGGAGGAGTCATGATGTGTTTAAACAATTTCCAAACTATCGAGCCAATCTTAACCGTTCAGACATCCTCTGACACCTATCACGATGCCAAATAAAATCATCAGAGCCCCGAAAATCCGATTCAATATGAAATAAACATCGTCCGTAACCTTTTTCCGATACAGGCTAACAATCACCGCGATTGCAAGCCACCAGATACAGGTACCTGCAAAGATACCACATATCAGTTGGACATTCTCTCCCACAGATTCATTACCGCCAATCCTGAACATGGAAAATACTACCATAAAAGATAAAATCGTTGCGGGATTGGTAATCGCAATCACAAAGGAGGACAGGAAGCAGGAGAAAATATGTCCGGGATGTTCCTCCTTATTGTTCTCTGCCGCACTGGCGAAGGAATGACTCTCCTTTTTCTTGATTGTACGGACTCCAATGGCAACCACCATCAGACAGCCAACCATGCATATAGTGCTCTGATGTTTCAGCAAAATATCCGAGATGAAGGTAAGCCCAAACACCCCCACACATGCGTAAAAGATGTCTGCTGCAGAGGAACCAATCCCGGTCAAAAAACCTGCAAATGCACCTTGGGTCAGCACCCGCTGTATGGATAATATACCCACGACCCCGGCGGGTACCCCGAATACAACCCCGATTACCAAACCTTTTAATAAATAATTCTCCAGCATATTCCTTACCTTTTACTCCACTGAAAACGAATAATAGTTATCATAGTCTTCCCTGTGATAATACCGGATTTCTCCGCTGTCCTGGCTATATACTATGGTCCATTCAGTTGACGCAAATTCTCCGAAATTATTTTTACTGACACTGCTCATCGCGTCTTTCATGTTCTCCATATCCATGGCCGGCTGTTCTGACAAACGTTCCAGTAACATTTCATATCGTGTATGAGACTGTTCTGTCCCAATCCCATATTTATCTCCCTGGGTCAGGTAAAAATTTGTCACCACAGGAGTTTCAACCACCGACATCTCGTTGTTCACATATTCCACTGCCACCGAACGACCGCTTTTATCTGACAGAGCCAAATGAAGCATCATGCCTGCGGAGGAATGCATATCATACTGTCCCAATAACTGAACCGCCTCGTCCACACTGGCGGCTTTGTCCAGAAGCAGCCTGACAGCGGTTGTGGTTGTAAGGTCCGGCTTTCCGGTATCCTGCTCCGTAACCGCTGAGTCATCAATCATCAGCACGGCTACACAGAGACCTTCTTCGTTAATCCCATCCATTGGGGCATACAGGGCTGCGGCCGATATGATTTTAGATACGGTTTTTTCCGGATCGTATTCCGTACCCAGATTCAGAAAATCCAGATTTACAGTAGAAACCGAAGCATATCCTCTCTCCGGTTTTGACTTGACAACCATGGAGGTGCATTCCATCCAATCAAAGTTCCTGCCATACATCACACCGCCCTTCGGATTTCTGGCCGACAGAGTACTGCATCCGAAGCTGCCTCCTAAAAAACGGGGATATAGAAATCCTTTGAACAGAGCCTTACCGACAAACTTTGCCACATCCAGATCGGAAGCTGCTCCACCCTGTTCCAGAAAGCGGTCGAACCCATAATCGTCCCTGTATTCCATATAATAGAAACCGTCTTCCAGTTTCTGTACATTGACAGCCGAATCAACGCCAGCCCTGATTCGGAAATAAAGATAAGCGGCACCCGAAATCAGCAGCATTAACACAATCAGCAGGATTCGTACACCCTTTTTCATTGTTGTCTCCTTCTTTTCATTGCATCTATTTCTCTTGCAAACATTTCTTTTCCAAGGATTCTCCTTTGCCCCTGATTCTGACCATGATTGGAATTGGATTGAAATTATGATTCCTGCGCTCCGCGTGTGCCGGCACTCCCTGCTTTTCCTGGAAATTCATTTTCTTCTCTCCCAAACGCTGCAATTTTGTCAAAATCGTGGAAAACAATATAGAGCTGGACCAGCGCTGTCAGAACCGCTATACAAAGTGCCTGAGTGAAGGAAATTATGGTCAGCGGAACCGTCATGGTCAGGCCTGGCAGCAAGATTTTTCAAAATAAATTCACTAAGCTGCTAATCAGGACAATCTTGTTGCCCCAACCCTCCAGTACCGGATTGCTCTCCACTGCTTCCCTGAACTCCCCGGTGTCTTCAATCGTCCCAATCTTTGTGTATTCCCCGGTAACTTCCCCGTCCTGGTAAAACAGGATAATACGGTTAGGCTCCGAATAATATACCTCACCCGCTTTTTCTGCGGTAACCATTTCTGGCTCAGAGGGTATCTCATAGTGGCTGGGAATGTCGTAATACTGCATTACTTCCCAATTCTCATAATCGTCGTAATGGTAGATTGGCAGTCTCCAGTTGGCGGTTCCCACATATCCGGCGATTGCGTCTGCGGTTGCATTGTCCTCCATCTGCATGACAAAAGGGGCTCCGTCATCGCCAAAACGGACTTCCAGTGCCAATGCTCCTGTGAGTTCCTCCCCTGCTTCCTCTGCCTTTGTTCCCGCATTGCCTGTACTATTATCCCGACCAGCACTCATTGTAGTACCGGCAGATGTGGAAGGATTGCTGTTTTCTCTCCTGGTCTCATCTGGTTTTTGGCACCCCGCCAGCATGGAAGCCGCAGCCAGGGCCAGCATAAATATGATTGACTGTTTTCTTACTATATTCTTTTTCATCCTGATTCCTTTCCTGTGTCTCGTTCTCTGAATTTCTAAATGCTGTATTCTGTTTTTTTTATTATATATCTGCGGTATCAACGAAACAAATACTTATATCAAATAGTTATCTATGCTTTTTTAGTATGTGTCATTCCGTTATCAGCACGGTTAAGTCCACTTTTTTTACTTTCCACGATACGGCATAGGCAAATCCGGTAAACAAAAGGATCACCACCGCGGACGGAACCAACGTATTGCCGGCTGTCATACCGGAAGAGAAATTGCTGATGCCTGCCATTCGCATGACAATGGACACAAGAGAATCGGTCAGGGCTGCAGCCAGAATGGTTCCGATGATGGAAGCAAGAACAGCAACAATCATAAACCGCAGGGCAAATGTGCCTCGCAGTTGTCCACTGGTAAAGCCAACTGCTTTGTAAATCCCGATATCCCTCTGTTCTGCCGAAAGTATTTTACTGCCAGTCATAATTGTGACAATCAGAATAAAAGCCGCCACCATCCCATACAGGAATACCAAAAGCGCCTGCATGGCAGAGATGATTCCATATAGACCGGGCCATGTATTCTCATGGACATGGACATCCCCGCCATAAGACTCATCAAGAGCCACTATGATGGCCTCTTTCTGTGAAGCATCCTCCAGAAAATAATGGTGGCACCAGATAGCCGGGTCATCCGATCCGATTTTCAGGTAACCTTCCCGGCTCATTCCGATATTATCGCCCATATCATTGGCACAGGTATAAATGCCAGATATCACATATTCCTCACTGCCCAGATCAGCCTGTACCGTGACCGTATCACCGACTGCTACTCCCAGGTCAGAGGCCACAAACTCTGTCATCACGATTTCATCATCTGCCTTGGAAGTCCGCCCTTCCACAATGTGGAACCGCTCCGGATCGGTGATTGCATTGGCCGTATAATCAATTCCGTTCACAGACACCCCCTGCATCGCCAGGAGGTAACGGTCCGTAATGCCGGTATAGGAAAGCACGGTTTCTTCCGCTTCCTGCGGGGTATGTTCCCCAAAAATCTGGACGCCGATATCGTGATCCGCCGGATTGAATGCATCCATCATCCCTTTTCCGTCCGCTCCCAGCCAGGTATCCATCCGTCCGATCATGGAGGCAAAGAACACCAGAAGGATTGCCACAATACAGGCCCCGCTATATCTTCGGGCGCCTGCGGTAAGCTGACGGAGCGCCATGGAGTATTTTAGATAGTTCCCCCGGATTGGGAAGCCTTTTTTCACTCTGGTTCCGTAGATAAAAGCCTCACCTCCAATTGCTTTCATCGGTGTGATCCGTTTGAGCTTTCCCGTTTTAAATACAATAAAACCGGTCAATACCAGGAATAGCAGACCATTGATTAAGAAACACCAGGCGGCAGGCAGGTCTGTAGGAATGCGGATTCCTGTAGTCGTAAGTGTGGCCGCACTCACAATCCGGCTGACGTAAACAGCCGCCAGGATACCCAAAACCATTCCTGTTAAAATGACGAGCATGTACTGCGCCAGTTGAATCCGGCGTAATTTCCCGCCTGTAAAACCAATGGTTTTCAAAATCCCCATATTCACATAATCTGCCTCAACGGAGCTTCCTATGCCGTGCCCCAGCACGATCAGGACCACAAAAATAAGTACCACTACAAACGCCGCCAAAAGGCCGCTGAAAGCATTCTGGAGAATCAGCATGAATCCGGCAATGGCATTCCCACTGTGGAGGAATTCCAAATACTGCGGCAGCTCTGTATTCTCATTGATGAGCTGATTCAGCTGGGAAACCGTGACGCCTTCCCCGTTTGTGTCCGCCTGAAATATATGCAGCATAGCTCCGTCCCTGGCCAGCGCATCAATACCAGTATCCCGGATTGTCTGGATGATTCCGGAATAATCGGCCTCACTGATTAGAAATCCTTTCATTCCGATCATGGAACTGCCCATAAATGGATCTTCATAAAACCCTTTCACCGTAAAGTCTGCCGCCTGTCCCCCGCGGGCAACCTGAAATCTGATTTCATCCCCAATCTGCACACCGAACATGGAAATCATGGAAGGGGAGACATAAATCTCTCCCGGCCGGATTTCCGGTATATCTCCCCGGTACCCGGACAGCTCATCTTCAAAGAATTTATACCGTCTATCCTCCGTCCCATGGGGAATCAGCTGGCCTTCACTATCAGAATCCTGGTCATTCACCGTATAGTCCGAATAAATGACTACCTGCGTATCCACATTACCAACCGCCTCCAAATCAGCAATATTGTCCGCCAGAGCATCCATATCAGGCACATTGGAGACCCATGCAGTCAGGGTCCCAAACCCCGCCCGCTCCATTTCTTCCCTGAGATAGCGTTCTGAGTTCATCCATATAGAAAGAACCGTTCCCAACGCCGTGCAGACAAGCAGTACCAAGATAAATATGCCGGACAGGCTGCCTTTGTGCCGTTTTAGATCAGCCATTAATAATATTGTATCTTCCATTATAGAACCCCCTCGTTACCATTGGAAAGAAGCAAGCCAGTCATTGATCGCTGCCTCCCTCGTCCTTTCATCTTCCGGATGGAAAACAGGCATGGACAGTTCGTCCAGAATCTTACCGTCCTCCAGGTAAAGAAGCCGTGTCCCGCGGACAGCTGCCCGCAGATCGTGAGTAACCATCAGAATGCTCTGGCCTTCCTTATTTAATTCAGTCAAAAGATCCAGAACTTCCCCTGTATTCCTTTTATTTAAGGCTCCGGTTGGCTCATCTGCAAAAATGATACCCGGTTCATTGATCATGGCCCTGGCAATGGCTGCCCTCTGTGCCTCACCGCCCGAAACCTCTGCCGGCATCCGGTCCTTGGCGCTTCCTACATTCATCTGTTCCAGCAGGGCTTCTGCCTGCTTCCTGGTCTCTTCCGGCTTCCGTTCCTTCCCTAAATATCCTGCAACCGTCACATTCTCGAAAAGCGTTAAGTTGCTTACCAGATGGGTCTGTTGAAACACAAAACCAAATTCCCGTGAGCGGATTTTGGCCATCTGGCTCTCTTTGAAACGGCTAATCACCTTTCCCTTATAAACCACAGTCCCGGAAGAAACACGGTCCATTCCGCTGAGGACATACAGCAGAGTTGATTTTCCTGCCCCGGACGGCCCCATGATGATTGTAAAGTCATCCTCATAAATATCCACGGATACATGGTCCAGCACCGGAACCGCTCCCCGGTCCTTCCCAAACTCTTTGCTGATATCTTTGGCAGCTAATAATGTCTTTTTCAAGTTTCTTTTCCTCCTCGTTATGAGCACTTAGCGGGTGTCTTTTGGCCGCTTACGTGCGATACATGACACTGGCACTTAGCGAGGTCCTCCATGAGCTTAGTGCAGTGGCTCATTATGAGCACTTAACACGTCATGCCACAATAAGCCGCTTTTTTCCTGTCCTTTGATCCGGCCGGATTTCTCCCACAAAGCGAATGGAAAACCTTACATATTCCAGGCTCTTTTCTTTCAGGAGCAGCGCCATCTGCTTCATCATTTCTTCCCGGATTTCTTTTATCTTTCCTGTGTCTGACACTTCTGCCAGCATCTCAAAGGAATGACTGTCCAGCTGGCGGAACTGGTAATCTAAAAGCCCGTCCAGGCAGAATCCTTCAATGACAAGGGGATGCAGAAAATCCCTGTTTCCACGTCCATCCTCAAACCACATCATGTCCTCATTCCGCCCCATAATATTGCCTGCCAGCGTAAACGGATAGGGGCTCCCATCCTCCGGTTCCCGTAAATTAAGCTGGTCGGATATACGGTATCGAATCAGAGGCTGTACATAATTATAGAGGGAGGTTAAGTACATGGCGCCGTTCTCTACCTCGATATAATTTAAGTCGTCAAACAAATACATTCCCTCCGCATGACTTGTTTCCACGCCAAGGGCCAGGGATTCGCTGGCTCCATAAATATTAACCACGTCCGCTTCAAATATTGTCTCCAGATAATTCCGTAAGCTGGCGCCAAGAGGTTCTCCGCAGGAAACGATGCGGAATATATCCACGCTGACTTCACCTTTTTCCACAAGTTCCCCGAGAATCTTGATTGCTGACGGATAACCGATCACCATATTTGGTTTAAACTCTTTAATCTGGCGAATCCATGCTGCAAGGGGTGTCTTGACATCCAGGAAAAGTTGGTCCGCATGGACGCCTTCTATCCCGTCCCCCACTGCCATGGCCCCGCCATACCGGCCGTCTGTTGCGGCAATATACACGATCCGCGGGCCTTTCCACAGCAATTTTAATATCTGGGGCATGGTCATATCCCAGAGCGCGGCCCGGATAATCCCAAGGAGCATCTGGCTCCATGCCGCCTCATCATAAACAAAATATCCTGGGGTCCCTGTACTGCCGGAAGAATGGACCACATGGTACTCATCCTTAAATTTTTTCTGTTCTGTGCTTTCCTCCCGGTCAAACCGGCGCAGGTCCTCCTGCTTTAAATCGGAAACAGTAACCAGTTCATTGAAATGCTCCATCAAAAGCTGTTTATCCAAAACAGGAAATGCCGACAGGGGCATGAGCGGAATCTGCTTTCTTGTAATCCCTGCCTCCTCAAAGACCCGGTGGTAATACGTTGAATTGTCATAGGCATACACAAGCAATTCTCTCAGTTTTTTTTCCTGGAGCGTTATTAATTGTTCCCGTCTCATTCCCGTGTTTCTTTTTAACTGGTATAAATTCCACAGTAAATTAAAGTAATTCATCATAACCTCCATATGTTCCACTGAATACCCAGACAGTTCCATTCATACTGTCTGGCATTCACTTAAGCTTCTTCATTTACAGAAAACACATAACTGTTCCCATAGTTCTCCCTGTGATAATAACAAGCCTCCCCGTTGTTTAAATTAAAAACAATGCTCCATTCTGTTGACTCAAATTCTCCAAAATTGTCCTTACTGACACTGTCCAAGGCATCCCTGACCTGATCCATGTCCATCGCCTCATCTTCTGCCAGACGTTTCATCAATCTCTCATACCGGGTATGGGACTGTGCTGTTCCAATTCCCTGCTTTCTTCCTTCGGCCAGATAGAAATTTGTCACAGCTGGCGTATCCGTCACAACCATTTCGTCATCAATATACTCCACCACCACGCTTCGGCCGCTTCTGTCTGCCAGTGCGAAATGTACCATCATTCCCATAGAGGAGTGCATATCATACTGTCCCAACAGAGCCAGTGCTTCCTCCACATTGGCCGCCCGATCCAGAAACAGCCGGATAGCCGTGGTCGTGGTAAGATTCGGTTTTCCTGTGTCCTGACAGATGGCATCATAATCCTGTATCATATTGACCGATACCGCCAGACCTTTTTCATTCATGCCGTCAAGAGGAGCATATAAGGCAATCAGGGTACGGACCTCATCCGGCAGTTGTGAAAGGCCTGCCCCATAGCCGGAACGAATAAAATCCATATTAACCGTGGAAACAGAAGCATATGCACCCTCCGGCCTGGAACGGACCACCATGGCTTCACATGGCTGCCAGTCAAAATTCCTTCCAAACAGAGCTTCTCCTGCCGGGCTTTTCACCGCCAAGGTGCTGCATCCGAAACCGCCTGTCCGGAGTGACGGTCGTGACTCACCGGCCATCATATGTCTGGTAAGGAAATCAATGACTCCTGCATCGTTCGTGGCTCCTCCCTGAGCGAGAAAGTCATCAAACCAGTAATTCCCGTCATAGCTTACTGCTGAAAAACCGTCTTCCAGCTTCATGATTTCGCTTCCCGGGGTGATGGCCGCATCTGATGCTTTCCCGGCAGCCGTAACCGTCTGAGTCAAAGCCCCATTGTTCTGTGCGTATGCGGTCTGCTGTAATACAGGCGCCCCTCCTGCACACCCTGTTAACACTCCTGTTATGGTCAGTGTTGTAAACAGCAGCATTCTTTTCATTTTATTCATTCTGTTTATGTCTCCCCTTTCTTTATGTCCATTGTAATACCAGTAGTATTTAATATCAAATACCTATACTAAATATTTACATATGCCTTTTTACTATGGCTTTATCCATAACTTCTGATAGAAACGCCAACCTGGCACGTTCCATCTTCTACTCTTTTTCTATCTTAAACCACTAAAATAACGTCCACCTAACAAAATAATAAACTTTTCATAAACCCCTTGAACTTTTTCCTGGTTTGAAGCAATCCATACAATGATGAAAAAAATACAGACCCCCGCAGAAAGGTCTGTATTTGAAAATTAACTTTCCATATTGGCAATCACAGTGTTGTGCTTATTTTACGCTCTTAATCTGGACAATCTTATTACCCCAGCCCTGTAAGATCGGATTGTTAACAACCGCTTTTTTTAAATCATCGGCAGCCTCAATTTCTCCGATCTTTGTATAGTCTCCGGTCACCTCCCCGTCCCCATAGAACAGGATGATCCTGTTTGGGTGGGAGTAATACACTTCTCCTGCTTTTTGGGAGGTCACTGTTTTCACATCAACCGATGGAATCTCATACCGCGATGAAATATCATAATACTGCATCACTTCCCAATTATCATAATCATCAAAGTGATAGATTGGAAGCCTCCAGTCGGCTGTCCCTACATGCTTTTTTATAGCTGCGGCCGTATCATTATTTTCAAGTGTCATTGTGAAGGCTGCTCCATTATCACCAAAACGCACCTCCAACTGGGATGCAGTTACAACCTCTCCTGTCATTTCCGCACTTGCAACTCCTGTAAGAGCTGCTGTCAATCCAATGACTACCATAATTGCCACGGCATATTTTTTTAATCCTGCTTTCTTCATAAAGTGTCCTTTCCTGTGCTCCTTTTAAAGCGCACAACCTCCGTAATCCACCGGTTACTGGAATGCTTCCGTAAAGAAGCTCTCTAATTTGTCAAACGGAATTTTATCCATCTGATCGTACAGGTCTGTGTGGGTTGCTCCCGGAATTATCAACAGTTCCTTATTATCACCCTGGAGGAGTTCGTATGCATCATGGCTGTACATTAAAGAATGTGCTTCCTCGCCATGCACAAGAAGAACCGAACTTCTGATTTCAGGGGCATACTCAAACAAACGCATATTCATCAGAGAGCCCGGAGCGGTAGCCGCCCACCCATTATTGGAATTGACGGAACGGGGATGATAGCCACGGTCGGTCTTATAATAAGCCACATAGTCCTTAACATACTGCGGAGCTTCTTCCGGTGCTTCTTCCGGAAGGCCGCCTCCCAGCGTATAAGTTCCATTTTTATAATCATCTGTTCTCTGTTGATTGTAAGCAACACGGGACTCATACCTTCCGTCCTCATCAATGGAATCAAAATAACCAAGTGCCGTATTCCGGCTCATGTCGTACATCGTCATGGCAGCCGTGGCTTTAACTCTGGTATCCAGCGCTGCTGTCTGAAGTGCCATACCGCCCCAGCCACAGATACCGATAATACCAATCTGTTCTGGATCAACATTGTCCTGGGTGGAAAGGAAATCAATCGCAGCCTGGTAATCCTCAACGTTGATATCCGGCGAATTGAAGTACCTCGGATATCCGCCGCTTTCTCCTGTAAAGGATGGGTCAAAGGCAATAGCAAGAAAACCTCGTTCTGCCATTTCCTGTGCATAAAGACCGGAACTCTGCTCCTTTACAGCGCCAAAGGGGCCACTTACAGCAATGGCCGGAATCTTCCCTGTATATTCTTTTGGTTCGTAAAGATCAGCAGCCAATGTATTGCCAAAGTGGTTGACAAACGTCACCTTTCTATGGTTCACTTCATCACTGAGTGGAAATACCTTATCCCATTCGTCAGTAAGTTCAATCGGTTCCACCTTGATGGAGGTATCCTCCATCATACCATAATTTACAACTCCGTCTGTTGTTTCGTCTGTGTCTGCAACAGGTGCACCGGTTTCCGGTTCTGTCTCCGATGTTGTGCTCTGCTGTGTCTGCTGCTCCGTTACAGTCTGCTGGCTATTCTGTACAGAGCAGCCTGTGCTTACGAGTACCGTGAGCATTAACGCCCCTGCTATGATTCTCTGCGAATTCTTTCTCATTGTGTTCTTCCTTTCTTTTATAATTTTTTATGTAATAACAGATTTTCTACAAATCCGGATTACTTCTTCATACAAGGAAAGTGGAGCATAACCACTCAAAATGCAGAAGGGCCATACAGTATCTTTACCCCTTAACCCACTAATCACATTTACTAAATAAATTCCCCTTCCTATATGTTTTATCATCCGCTCCATTTTATAGAACTCATAAACTGCCTTGCCCTGTCTTCTTTCGGGGACTCAAAAAATTCTTTCGGCGTATTTTCCTCTACCACCACGCCTTTATCCATGAAAATCACCTTTGTTCCCACATTTTTTGCAAAGTTCATTTCGTGGGTGACAACCAGCATCGTCATTCCTTCCCCTGCCAGCTTTCTCATCACCTCTAATACCTCGCCAATCAGCTCCGGGGCAAGGGCCGAGGTCGGTTCGTCAAACAGGATTACTTCCGGTTCCATGGCAATCGCGCGGGCAATCCCCACTCTCTGCTGCTGTCCGCCGGACAGCTGATGAGGATAATAGTCATACCGGTCCCAGAGTCCCACCTTATCTAAAGCCCTCTTACCGGCCTTCTCAGCCTGGGACCTTGGCATTTTCCGAGCAATGACTAACCCCTCCGTTACATTCTGCAGGGCCGTTTTATTCCGGAAAAGATTGTAGTTCTGAAAGATGAATGCGGTCTTTCTCCTTATTTTCACTCCAGCCTCAGTTTCTGTTCCCATACGCTCTGAAGCCTGGTCAGCGCCGTACAAAATATGAGGTAAATGATGCCAACCTCACGGTACAGTGCAAATGGTTCATACGTTCTGGCAGCAATTCTCTGGGCCGACATGAACATTTCCATCACTGTGATATTGGCTGCCAGGGACGTATCCTTCACCAGCCCAATCAGGGAATTACTCAGCGGCGGAAATGCGATTCTGAGAGCCTGGGGCAGAATAATCCGCATCATGGTCTGAGTATAGGACAAACCCACACAGTATCCGGCCTCCAACTGTCCGGCCGGAACTGCCTCTATAGCAGCCCGGATGGTCTCGGACGCATAGGCTCCGGTATTAACAGAAAATACAACTACGGCCGATGGGAATGCATCCAGAGTTATCCCCAATCCCGGAAGCCCAGCCCCTTCACATCTACCGTCTGTACTCTCACCGTCAGCTGCTTTTTCCCCTTCTGTTCCAGCATCTTCCCCAGCTGTCTGAGCCTCCACCGTGGTTCCTGATACCGTAGTTTCTGCAGGTATGGTTCCCGCCCCGGCATTTAAAGAACCACTGCCCGCCAAAAGTCCTGTTGTCAGTACAGCAGCCGCTGTCACAATCCATTTTCTCTTTATATTTTTTCAAATCCTCCTAATCTTAATATTTATTGAATCCTTATGGTTTAAGCCAATGGAAGCCGATTTTGCCGCCCCAAGTTGCCCTACCATAGAAGAGAAGCATCCATATATTGCATGATAATTCGCTGTTATCTGTGCCAAAATGGCATATTTTCTTCTTCATTTCCGCCTCCTTTCCTTTACATCTATTTTATTATGCCAACACAATAATATCAAATGCCTATATTAAATACATACACATACCTTTTGAGTATACATATTGATAAAATTTTTCTGATATCACTATTTCAGATATCAGCACATAAAAATACAGGCCATAGCCAGCCTGTATTTTAAAAGTTGAGGCATTATTATGAATTCATGCAATTTGAATTTCGTATCGTTTCCTATACTAAAGATATCTTAGAATGGAAAAATAACACCCTGCCAACAAAAAGATAAACTTTTCATAAATTTATTTTTATGCAACAATACAAAAATCGGTCTTTTCAGCTTAAATTCATCGTTCCAAATGAAGTGATATTGTCACCCAAGCTGCTGAAAAAATAAAATCACTTAAGAAACCACCGCCCGATAACTATCTTTTTTCAAGTCAATCTGTGGAATTTAGTCTTGCATACGGAATGTAAAATTTCATTTCATCCTTTTCTTATTTCTTTTTTTTGTTCCTATAATCAATAAGATTCCAGCGGCTCCGAATATCGACACTGCTATGGTGTTTTTTTCAATTATATCCTTTTTGTAAGATAGCCCAACTCCTGACTGATTGTAGGAATTTGATACCCTTACAACATCATCATAATAATAAATGGAGAAACCGTTTATGTTATCATTATTACTATTCTGTGCATTTAAAGGTGTAGCTGTTTTCTCCCTATTTTTTGCTGCTGTAGGCCATTCCCCAATAAATGCATGTGTCGTAGACTTCTGCGCAGGAATCACAAATTCAGGTTTTTCATCAGCATTAAATATGATAGCTGCAGGATATCGAATTCCAGAAAGTCCTGAAACAACTTCGTATGAATACTCATCACTGTTGTACCCCGCCTCCTCAAGAGAAGTTGTTACAGTATTGTCATAATCAACCGTTTCTGCATCATATACATAGACAGCTCCCACAGTCCAAATATTTAATTTCTGTTTGAGCGTTTCTTTTGCATCTTCCGGAATATCAGCAGGAATGGATATCACCTTGGTTATATCAACCAAAATCGTAAAACCGTCTGTGTATACGGGAATTTGCCACTTATAATAACTGTTTTCCAATGATTCTTTAACATCATTTGTTTTTAACAACTCGGAATTGGCATAAACTTTATATGCTCTTTCCATTTCCACCTCATCCGCTTCCACATCCCGGTTGAGTTCTCCACGTGCTCCACCATAATTGATATGATATAAAACCTCATCCTTCATAGAAAGAATCTCCTGATACTCGTTTCCTTCTGAATGTATCAAGCGTTCTGATGCATATGACGTAAAACTGAGATTAAGCAATAAAGAGATACAAACAAACATGCCGGTGATTCTTCTCATAACATATCCCCCTTTTCTGATACAGGATATCCAGGTCCTCCAGCTTCTGTTACGCGGTCTGGTTAACCCAGTTTTCTTTTTTCAGTTTCGGAATCTCTTGTCGCAGCGATGGCTGCTGCTCTCCGGTATCTTCCACGGCAGTCTGTTCATTGCTGGCCGACACTGTGGTTGGTTTGCTTATGATGACTGCTGCACATATCACATAGAATATAGCCTGTTTTAAATCTGTCTTTTTTTCATCCTCTGTTCTCCTTTGACTTGTCCGGAAGCACATAATTTACCAGCTCAGTATACCATACCTGTTCTTTCTGAGTAAAGTATGCTGTTAGGGTGTCATGCTTTGCCGCATATGCCGTGAGATTTAACCTAAAATTTCATGGTTCTGCGTCTCTTGTCCTTCTACCTGCTGCGCGGTTCATCTCACTACTTAGCCAATATTAACTTCTTTCCCTCGCAACCATGAAAACATTATCACGACAAGTGGCTTTTATGCGTTAACAACCTTTGATATATTTCTAGAACAGGGTTTTCCATTTAAAAGCCAGACGCCATCCTCTGTCAATTTCAGGAAACGGCGCTCCCGGATAAACAGCTGTGTTCCAAGTTCTTCCTTCAGCTCCTGAATCGTCCGGCTCAGGGTCGGCTGGGAGATAAACAGCCAATCCGATTCCTTGATAAAATTGCCATATTTTGCAACCGCAATATAATAACGCAGGGAAGATAATTTCATCCAGCAATCTCATTTTACCTTGTGCTTTTTACAGGAAGAGCTTGTGATACTTTCATATTTTTAATATCAGAAGCTGAAGATAGGAAGCTTTGTCCGAGCCGGTATAAATTACCTGCCATCCCCAGTTCTTTGGTATACAGCCGGTGGGGGGCGGGGGCTGCATCATACTATTTCTGTATTCTTTCTTAGATGATAAGATTAAGCGGATGGATTCTCCTTTGTGAAATGCCATACCAACCGGACTCATTACGATATCATCCTCCACCATCTGGCCTTTCTCCAGTTTCTCAACCCGGTCAAAGCTATATGCCGGAATCTCATCCGTGATTTCCTGTTCATCCAGGTGTCTCATGGAAAGGCGTAGCTTGCCCCAAGATCCCTTATAGCGGGTGATGGAAGCGCCATCATCGGTAAAATCACGAATAGCAGCGCCATGGTTTGGTACCGTTATTTCCAAAAGCATATTGCCGTTTTGATCCAACTTCTGCATCCAAACAAAACGTCCGCACCTTCTACCTAAGAATAGAGCGGCAGCTTTGGATATTCCACGAGGCACGTCTCCTCATCAAAGGTTATCATAAAGCTGATTCATCCGGGCAGTCCCTGCGTATCATATTTTGCAGCAGCTCCTTTGTCGGGAATCTCTCTTTTCAACTGACGGAACGTTCCATCAAGATATAACTTTGTGTATGTAACATTCCCGCATTCGGTCAGACCGGAAATATATTTATAAAAGATGGCACGGAATATAAAATCCACAACCGCACGGAACAGATGATGCAAGTATTAAAAAGTGGCTTAAATCAATGGAACGGGGGCATCTGCCGGCAAATGCATAGTAAAAAGCATCTTCTCTTGATCTGTTGACCTTAGTCTATCAAAAGAAAACGCTTTATTCTGTAACCATGGCTACGGTTTTACATTTTATTCAAACAGGTTAGCAAACAACTCCTGGCTCAAAATGAACACTTCGCGTCCGTCTATCCGGATGATTCCTTCCTACTGCATACGTCCCAGCTCCATTGAGAGTGATGGCCTTGCACCCCCTAAATAATCAGCGATTTCTTCTCTGGTTGCATTCAATATTTACCTTTGGCTTTTATGCTGATTATGATACAGATAAAAGTAATCCGTTCCCGGACAGAGGCATAGGATAGGATTTTAACTTTATCGCCAAGATTATCTATTTTTTCACAAAAGTTCCCATTATATTACGCATCATGGTAATCTGAATATCACAGTATTCCGCATCGGGTTTTAAAAGCAGGTTGCCGGAGATTTCTAATATCTCGCTGTCTTCAAGGGCAATAGCATATTACCATAGTGAATTTTCGGTAAAAATTAACGCACTTCATTGAGCAGGATTCCCTCAACTGTGTTGCTTTTACTGAGACTACGCTTACCGTCAAAGCTATCTCTTCCCATGGCGATTTTTCCCAATAAAAACATCATAAGAGCTTCCGGTGTCTGAGCCGTCCAGAATAAAATATCATTCCGTTTATAACTTACACATTTAATCAGCTTACTCCACTACACAATGATGTATTCTTTTCTCCTTATCCTGATACTTTTGTGCGGAGAGCGTCCATACAGGACATTTATGCCGTGAAACGCCCATATGGATACTCCTTCGTCTATGCTACTGCCTGCGCCGGATCAACTCTCCCATAATCTCTTTATGCTTTTCCGTACTGATGGGATACATCAGGTAAAAAACAGCGTTAATCAGGCTGAGAATCGCCGGAATCAGCGTTATAAACCAGTTAACCGCGTTCAAAATCTGTGCAGGCTGGGCACCGCCCGCCACATAATGCATGGCAGCCAACACCGCTGCTCCGATGGCCGGCATCACCGCTCCCCCCGCTTTGTTTGCTACAGACACAAAGGAAGATAAAAAGCCATCGCACCTCACGCCGGAAATAAATTCCCCAAAGTCCACCGCGTCACCGATAGCCCCGAAATGGATTCCCATATAGGCATAAAAGCTCATACTACTCACGAAGGTCAGAAACCAGAACATGACCGACGGTGCGGTAGTAAAATACATGAAGAAATATGCGCCTGCAGTTATGAAGTTCAATACTGCGCAGACCTTTCCTTTATGACGGACGCGTTTAAAGAGGAAATTGCCAAACCACCCGGTTCCCACAATTGTAGCCGCCAGACCAATCAACCCGTAAGTGGTTGCATACGCTGCGTTTCCAGCATTATATTGCCAGTAATAGGCAAGCATTGCCGCCCTGCCGTACAAGACACATCCAAGAATAAACTGTCCAATAATGAGAATCAGAACTGCCTTGTTTTTTACCAGAGACTTCATCTGCAGGTTCATCGGAATCTTGTTCTGGGTGGGCGGCGGAGTCAGTACCTCCTTCGTCTTGCAACAGCTCACAATCATCGTGGGAAGTCCCAGGATACAGGTGATAAGCACAGCCCAAAAATATCCCCTGGCGCTGCTGGCGGAACCGTCGGAAGAAAATGCAATCATCAGCGGTACAGCAATGATAACGGTCACCATGGAACTCACGTTGGCAAACATCATCCGAAGACCTGAAACCTTTGCTCTGTCCTCCGAATCCGGAGTGATACAGCCGTTCAGCGCTCCATAAGGCATATTGCTGCAAGTGGAAGCCACCGTGAGAAGCAGATATATGCCCCACATCCACAGAAGCCTGCTTGTCATCTGCCACCCGGGGCTGGCCGCAAAAATCAGCACAATGAAACAAGCCATAGCTATGGAACCCAGCATGAACCAGGGACGGTACCTGCCCCACCGGCTGTTGGTGCGGTCCGCCAGTGAACCGATGACCGGGTCGTTAAATGCGTCAAAAATCCTCACTACCAGCATCATGACGGATACCGTGGCAGCCGGAATCCCAATCGTATCCGTATAATAAATCATCAGATAGGTGCTGAGCCAGTAGTACATAAAGTTGTAACCGAAATCCCCCAAAGCGTAATACATTCTTTTCATAGGAGTCAGACGGAATGTGTTTAAATCTTCATTTGACTGATACCTATTATTCATCTTCTCCATCACTACTCCCCCTACTGGACGGTCGCGCCGCATACAAGCCGGATAGCCTCATTCCAATTCCCGATTTTTTCCTTCCGTTCTTCTTCCGCCATTTGCGGACTGTATAGGGTTCTGCCTTCCTCTGAAAACAGTTCGGATTGATTCAGGATACCAGCCCCTATACCGGCCATGTAGGCAGCACCCATCGCAGATAATTCCTCAATCCCAGCTACTGCTACATCTAATTTTGAAAGATCGCTTTGAAGCTGCATCAGATAGGAATTTCTCGTAGGCCCTCCGTCTACCCGGAGTTCCTTTATGCAGATACTGCTGTCCTTCTCCATCGCTTCCAACACTGCCTGGATCTGCAGGGCAATGCTTTCCAAGGCTGCCCTGACAATCTCATTTTTTCCTGTTGTGCGAGTCATCCCATAAATCACGGCTTTCGCCGTGTCACTCCAATAGGGCGCCGATAAGCCGGAAAAGGCCGGAATCAATACGGTCTTGTCCACAGGGTTGGCAGCCTTTGCAAACGCTTCGCTTTCAGCCGGAGAGCTGATTAGATGAAGCTCATCTTTCAGCCAGGTCATCACCGCGCCTGTATAGTTGATATTCCCTTCCAGCACATAATTCACCTGGCCGTCTAGCCCCCACGCAAGGGAAGTCACCAGGCCGTGGCTGCTGGACACACACTCCATCCCCGTATTCATCATGATGGAGGAGCCGGTTCCATAAGTAGTCTTAATCATGCCTGCGCTGTGACAGCCCTGACCGAATAAAGCCGCATGGGAATCCCCGGCCGCGCTGTGAATCGGAATCTCATGGTCAAAGTATCCGTCTAAATCCGTCATCCCGAATAAACTGTTACTGTCACATACCTGGGCCAGGGATTTTGCCGAAACCCCGAAAAGCTCGTATAACTCCTCATCCCAGGACAGGGTATGGATATTGAACAACTGAGTTCTTGAGGCATTGGAATAATCCGTCTTAAATGCCTTTCCCCGTGTCATCCTGTAAATCAGCCAGCTGTCTATGGTGCCCAGACACAGATCCTCCGGAGCCCTCTCTTTCGCTCCCTCTGTATTTGACAGCAGCCAGGCCATCTTGGCAGCCGGGAAAAATGGAGATAGCATGAGTCCTGTTTTATTTCTTATCAGATCCCCATAGGGGGCCAAGGCCTGAGATACCTCCTTGGCCCTGGAGCACTGCCATACAACCGCTCCATTTAAAGGAGTTCCGTCTCTGTCCCAGATTGCTGTGGTTTCCCTCTGGTTGCTGATTCCGATTACTTCAATCTCATTCTTTGAGATACCAGTCCGCTTCACCACGTCCTGTATCACCCTGCATGTGTTTTGGTATATTTCTTCTAAATCATGGGAAACCCAGCCCCGTTCATTCACAATCTGTCTGTGACTTTGATCCGCCCGGCTCCGTAATCTTCCCTTGTTATCTACAAGGATTGCTTTCGTTCCCTGTGTGCTCTGGTCTATCCCCAATATGTACCCCATCATTTACCCCTCTGTCAGTGTTTTTTTAACGGTTTCAGCAATTCCGGCTCCATCCATTCCGTAGTAGGCAAATAACTCCGTATTAGAGCCTGGTATCAGATGACCGTCAGGAAGGGCGATTTTCTTAACCTTAATCGGGTGTTTCTCCGCCGTCACGGCCGCTACCATACTGCCAAGTCCGCCATATACCGAATGTTCTTCCACCGTTATCAGGCATTTTACCCTACTGGCGTATTGTAAGACCGCTTCCTCGTCCAAAGGCTTTAAGCAGTACATATCCACGACTCCGACCCGGATACCGTCCTTTTCCAGAATCCTTGCAGCTTCCAGGGCATATGGCACCATCTCGCCGCAGGCAATGATCATGGCGTCCTCACCCTCTGACAGTACATGGGCCTTATCCAGTTCAAACTTCATCTGTTCCTCATATATATCTTCCGTGGCTGAACGGCTGACTCTGACATAAGCCGGCTTTTCATCCTGAAGCAACGCCTCAATCAGCTTACCCGTCTGGAACCGGTCGCTGGGCAGATAGACCCGCATATCCGGCAGTGCGCACATGGCGGCAATGTCCTGTAAAGAATGATGGCTCATTCCCAGGGCGCCATAGCTGATACCTCCGCTGATACCTACCAGGGTAACATTGGTATTGGAATATGCCACATCAATTTTCGCCTGTTCATAGCTTCTGGTCGATAAAAAACATGCTGGTGAAACAGCAAAAGCTTTCTTGCCGCAGGCCGCCAGCCCGGCAGATATGGATACCAGATTTTGTTCCGCTATGCCGACCTCCACGAACTGTTCCGGATAAGTTTTGGCAAAGGGCGTCATAGATGCGGAACCTCTGGAATCTGAACACAGTACAACAATGTCCCGGTCTGTTTTGGACGCTTCCAACAGTGTGTCGCATATTGCCTGTCTGTTCGTTATTTTATTCATTGCAATGCCTCCTTCAGTTCTTTTACCGCCTGTTCATACTGTTCCTCTGTCATCACTCCGTGGTGCCAGGAAATCTGGTTCTCCATAAAGGAAACACCCTTTCCCTTCACCGTACTGGCAATGACCGCCGTTGGCTTTCCCTTATAAGCCGCCGCCTGTTCATAGGCATTGACCAACTGGGCACAGTCATTTCCATCCAAAACCTCAATGACGTTCCAGCCAAAATCACGGAATTTGTCCGCCAAGCTGGCGCTGTCCATCACCTGGCCGGTGGTGCCGCTGATCTGAAGACGATTTAAGTCCACCGTGGCACAGAGATTGTCAAGCTTATAATGGCCTGCTGCCATCATGCCCTCGTAATTGGAACCCTCCGCCATCTCCCCATCTCCCAGCACCACATAAGTCCGGTAAGACTGATGGTTCATCCTGGCCGCCAGAGCCATACCAACGCCCACGGAAATCCCGTGGCCCAGGGAACCGGAATTCATCTCAACCCCGGGAACCTCCATGTTTGGGTGGCCGATAAACCGGCTCCCAAACTGGCTGAAGGTTTTGATTGTTTCTTCTTTATCGTAGAACCCTCTTTCTCCGAGGACACAATACAGCGCGTCTGCACAATGGCCTTTGCTCAAAAGAAAGCGGTCGCGGTCAGGATTCTCTCCCTTTTCCGGTGATACGTTCATTACCTTAAAATACAGGACAGTCAATATATCAGTTACACTTAAATCTCCTCCTACGTGCCCCGCCCTGGAATTATGTACCATCTCAATGATATCGCGGCGCAGTTCATAGGCTTTTCTTGTCAACGCATCCATCTTATATCCTCTCCTTCTATCAGCTCCTGATTATGGTTTCACAAATTTAATAGATTGTAAATCCACCATCCACAACAAGGTCCTCGCCAGTAATCATGTTAGACTCATTACAGGATAAGAACAGCACAGCCGCCGCAATCTCATCTGTCTCGGCAAAGCGGTGTGCCGGAATCTTCTCAATCATGTCGGTCTTAACCTTACCTTGCCATGCTTTTTCACCCATGTAGGTGTTCACTACGGTTGGAGCCACGCCGTTGACGTTGATACCATAATCCGCCCATTCCAATGCGCATACCTTAATCATGCCCACCACAGCCGCTTTGCTCATGGTATAACCCACATGCTTGTTAATTGCAATAAAATCAGCCTGGGAGGTAACACATACCATCTTTCCGCCCTTGCCCTGTTTAATCATCTGATTAGCAACCGCCTGGCATACCCGGAACACTCCAACCGCATTGATAGACATATGTTTTTCAATCGTAGCAATGGAGATATCCGATGCGCGGTAGAGATCCACGAATCCAGGCATGGCAGCGAGAATATTAATTTCTCCGAATGCCTCTAATACTGCCTTCATCATGGCGTCCACACTCTCCTGGCTGGTCACGTCACATTTTACGCCAATCACCTGTACTCCAAACTCCTCTGCAATCTTTGCTGCTACTTCCGGGCAGTTATCCTTACAGTCAACGATGGCTACCCTGGCTCCCTTTCTTGCATACATCTGGGCTGTGGCCTCTCCGATTCCACCTGCGCCTCCTACAACGATGGCTGCTTTTCCCGTTAAATCAAAATTTCCGTTTACCTTCTCATACTGAATCATCTTTACTACCTCCTAAATATTTTTTCTTTGTTTATCTATATTTAGATTCTACTTCTAAATATTTAGTTTGTAAATACTGAATATTTAACATTTTTAAAGTTATTTTTTTGTGCACGTTGACTAAACGCAGCGTTTGCGCCACACAAAACTAATTACTTTTATTGTATCCATCTCAAACCATCACAGTAAATTCATAAGTCAGAATAGTATTCAGTAATCGTTCACTAAATATTCTTATAAACGATTGACTTCTTCATTTAGTTCATCTATAATTTATAGTAGAAATTGATAAAGGAGATTCTATCTATGACTAATCGGGAAATCGCTCAGAAGCTTGGCATATCACCAGCCGCTCTGTCCCTAATTATCAACCATAAACCCGGCGTATCCGATTCAACCAGGGACAGGGTGCTCACAGAACTTCAGGAGATGGGCTGTGATAATTTAATAAAAAAAGCACCGGCTGTGCCAAGCAACAACCTGTGCTTCATTATTTATAAACGTCATGGGGAGGTTCTGGATCTTCATCCCTTTTTCCTCCTTTTAATGGAAAGCATAGAAACACGGGCCCGCTCCTACGGTTATAATATCCTTCTATGCAATCTTGATAAACGAAAATCCATGGAGCCCCAGCTCGCCCACTTAGAGGAACTGGACTGCCAGGGCGCCATCGTCTTTGCCACGGAAATGGAAGATGAAGACATGGAACTCCTTCAGGAGCTTCCAATTCCTATGGTTGCCCTGGACAATGACTTCTCCCGCCTTTCCTGCAACAGTGTTTCCATCAACAATCAGATGGGGACATTTCAAGCCGTGGAATACCTGGTGCGGATGGGACACCGGCGGATTGGCTATTTAAAAAGCCTGATCCGCATTAACAGTTTCAAGGAGCGCCAGAGCGGTTACGAGGATGCCCTTGCCCACTTTGGCCTTTCCTTCTCTGACGGCCATATCCTGGATGTCCATTATTCGGAAGAAGAAAGTTACCGGGATATCCGGCAGTTTTTTGACAGTCACCCCTCCTACGATATACCCGACGCATTTGTCTGTGACGATGACACCATGGCCAGCGGCGCCCTTCGCGCATTCTCGGAACATGGTTATAAAGTACCTGGGGATATCTCCATCATTGGTTTCAACGACCGGCCAAACTGTGAGGTCACTACGCCTCCGCTGACTTCCATCAATGTTTCTAAACAGGGCCTGGCAGGGGAGTCTGTGGACGAACTGATGCGAATGATTCAGAACCCGGACAAATCCACCCAGGAATTCCGCTCCAGGAAAATCCGCATTGGCACGAAACTCACGGTCAGAGAATCGGTGTCCCCTCCCTCAAAAAATGTATAATATCCAAAAGGAGCCTGTAATTTGACACCGCAGGGCTGTATCCATCACCGTATACTGCTGCAAGCTCGTTGCAATAACTGCAGGCTCTTTTTCTGAGATTTGTCATCCACACCGGATTCTTAACGACTTTTTTCTGGTTATTGATTTTACGATTGTAATTGCTGCCATACTTCTGGTACGGCCTCTTAGCCGGGTGCGTGGTGGGCAGGTTATCAAAATTCCCGTCAATGGTTTCCAGACTCTGGTTAATCAAGAGCTTATCGGCTTCCGCAAATGTCCGGTCTTTCTTTTCCCAGTTTTCCATCTTTCTCTTTTCCCTACCCGGTTCACTCCCTCCCTGGGTACATTTAAGCGCGGAACCGTCCCCGTTTTTCCCCGCCTGTTAAGGGTTTTCCGCAAATCTTACCCCGTTGGATTTCCCCCCTTACAGATGCCTTCATTTGTATACCTCCCGGTCCCAGACATTTCTCAATCACCAGCCGGCGGAGTCCCCCGGTCAGCTTCTCTGCCATAAGAGACGCCTCTGGCACACAGTCCATAAAGCAGCCCATCTGAAACTCAGAACCACTATTGTTTATATATGTGTCCACGCAAAATATACATTGAGTGTCCTAAGCTATCGCATCGTGAGATAGATAAGGGAAGTATACGGAGCAACGCCAGTGCTAATTATCCTGCTTTTTATCGAAACAAGCAGAAATATGAAACAGCTGAATATCTGTGTATGATGAGGCTTAGAAAAATTTGGTCAGAGGGTACTTTTGCGGTTTTAAAGCGAGAGCACAACCTGAAGACAATAAAAAAGAGAGGCATTCATAAAACAGGTGAAGAATGCCTGCTTTCTGCTGCGTCATTGAACCTAAAAAGGATGATAAAGGTGGCTTAAGGAGCCCATTTATCATCCTTTGATTTAAATTAAATATCAAAAAATCCGGAAAACATTTAAAAGAATTTATTTGTCAATAGGTCCTTTTATTCACACACTCGGATTTAAAGTCCTACTAATTCTTTTTCACTACAAAATATGAATCATACTTTGTTCCGTCATGCCCTACCAATTTTTCATCCGTAGGTTCAAACCCCAAAATATGTAACGCCTTGATACGTTCTGTCGCTAACGCAATCGCTTTTGTCGCAATTTTATTACAATGGAACAAGGTATATGTGGGTTCAATTATCAACGCTAGGATTTGTATAATCTCACTTTGAATTTCGTGGTCGCTCCGAATATCCAGTCTAAGCAAACCACAATTTGTGAAATAATCACCCCCTTCTCTGTGGAAAAGCTCTATCGTTCCGATTGCTTCATGTGCTGCTTTTGAAACGATTGTCCAACGTACAAATCCTTGTCTGCTGTACTCCCAAAGCCAATATTCAATTGCCTGTTCCATTCTATTTTCAGTTGTATAATGAAAATCGTCACCGCCACAATTATCACCATTAAAAAATGGTATAGCCTTTTCATCAGAATAAACTTTTAGTAAATCTACTTTATCCTCCAGCCGAACCAATCTTAAAGTGTAATCCTTATCTTCATAGATAGGACAATTTTTATAAACATCCTCCATACGAATTCCCCTCCATAGCTTCCGATTTGTCGAGTTCGCCTTTTCCGCCTAAGGCGAATATTCTTGTTTCCTATACCCTAAATTTTAATATCAAATCTGTCAAGTTGCTTCATCAATTTTTATATTGTGCCCTGAGTCCTTATGAAATCAGGGTGGGAATCGGGCGGGATTTTGGTTATATTATGATCTGTAAATATTTTACAACGCAAGCTGGTAAGAGCCGTCAAACGCCCTAATCATCAGCCTTTCCAGCCCCGTTGTCTTTACATGAACCCGATCGTACAAACTGAATCCGACACTATTTTTTATAGCCTACTGTTGTTCTTATATTTTATCATTCCGGGTACCTATTAGCAATATCAGCCACTAAGGCCTGTTAATTGCCTGTGCCAGCCGCAACAACGGGAACAGGGCGTTTGCGCTGTTGTGGGCGGTAAAGATATGGCTCCCACTATTTTCAATAATTTAATAGATTGCACGGTTTCCCATGGTTCACCTCAAAAAAATACTGCCTGCCAGTAAAAGTTCTCGATGTTGGAGCAGATGATATCGTACATCTTTCCGGGCGCAGCGTCCAGCTGGTCCCTGACGCAGCGGTAAAAGTATTCCTTGCTGAAGAGCCCGGTCAGCCGGTCGTATTGCAGCTCGTTGACCATGGCTGCGGTCTCCCTCAGGTTGATGATATTCGCAACCCGGTGCAGGATGATTTCCGGCCGGTAGGGCTTTGACACGAAGTCGGCAGCGCTATAGGACAGCGCCGCCACCTCGTCCGCCTCGCTGCTGCCCTGCGTTGTAACCACAACAGGAATCAGGGCAAGCTCTGCGTCCGCCTTGACACGGGACAAAAAAGCATATCCGTCCATGACCGGCATCACAATATCCAGTAGAATCAAGGAGAGTCCGGCTTTCTGCTCTTTCAGGAAAGCAAGACCTTCTTCGCCGTTTTCCGCTTCTAACACTTCGTAGACCGGGGAGAGGATGCTGCCCAGCACCTCCCGGTTTATCAGGTTGTCCTCCACAATCAAAATTTTTTTCTTTGCAGCCATTTTGCTTTCCTCAATCCACTTTTTGGTCTATTCCGCCGGAGCGTTCGTCTGGTTACTCTTCGTCCGGGGGATTGTTTCCGGTCAAAACAGGCGCGTCCAGCGCCTGCTCCTTTTTCAGCAGGTCCAAAAACGCCTCCACTTTCATCGGCTTTGCAAAGTAGTATCCCTGTCCGTATTCGCACTGATATTGACGCAGCAATTCCAGCTGCTCGATGGTTTCGATGCCTTCCGCGAGAGAACATGTCTTTGGCAGTTCCCTGCAAATTTGCATGGCGTTCTTCATCACTACCCGGCTTTTGATGTTGCTGCCCAATTCCTCCACCAGGGATTTGTCAAATTTGATCTCATTAAATTCCAACATGGTCAGGATGGACAGGTTGGAGTATTGAGAACCGAAATCGTCCAGTGAAATGGAAAAGCCCTCTCCCAGCAACAGACGCATCAGAGTGAGCAGCTGCCCCGCTTCCAGCTTGCTGATGCTTTCGGTGACCTCGATGGTAAGCTGCTGTGTCGGCACGTCATAGTCCCGGCAGATCTGGGCCAGCTGCTGCACAATATCGGAAGCCATCAGCGTCATCCGGGAAAAGTTGGAGGATATCCGGGTCTTGACCCCTTGCTTTGCCCACTCCCGAAGGTCTGAACAAACGGTTTGGAACACATGCAGATCCAAATGGCTGATGACACGCTCACGCTCATAATAAGGAATAAACTGATCCGGCGGAATGAGCCGGCCGGAGTCATCCCGTTTCCGAATCAGCGCCTCCGCCCCCATGATCCGCCCGGTTTTCAGGCTGATTTGCGGCTGATAGTAAATCACAAAACGGCGGTCGGCGATTTCCCGCAGGATCTCCGTAGCAATGCCGGTTCGGGTGTGCCCGCCGCCATGCAGAATGGTATGGTAATACCCCTGCTTTTGGGCATACATCAAATCGTCGGCACGCATGATCTCATTGTCGACCGAGATATCGCGGTCCTTCCAGGTACAGCCGATTGAAACCTCAAAATCCCGGCTTTCCTCGAAATCCCGGCGCAGGCTCTCCGCAAGAGCCTGGAAATCCTCCTGCTTTGTGTTCTCGCAAAGCACCACAAATTCATCGCCGCCCACACGGAAAGCGTTGCTTTCGGCCCGCGCGCGTAGAATGTCCGCCACGTTTTGAATCACCCGATCCCCGTACTCATGGCCGAAGTTGTCGTTGAGCTTCTTCATCCCATTGATGTCGATGTAGATGACACCCAGGGTATGTAACGTACTGCAGGACAGCTGGTTGAGTTTCTTGATATAGCAATTCCGGTTGCTCACGCCGGTAAGAAGGTCGGTATAGCTCGACCGTTCCAGTTCTTCGATCAGCCGGCGCCGTTCCATTTCGTCCAACACGAAGCCGCAGACGCTGCGCAGCAGGGATAAATCCTCCACATTCTCCGTGGGATTGTCCACGCCGAGAAAGCCGATGATTTTCCCCTGTTTCATCAGCGGCGCGGCCGAAAGGCTTTCGATTCCCTGGTCGTGCAGAATACGGTATTCGTTGGAATCTACCACCAACTCCCGGCCCAGCGATGTGATATAAAATTCCCCGTCGTGCTCAAACTTGTCGTTCCAATTCGCAATGTATTCCAAGGGGATTTCCTGCAAATTCTCGATTTCACGTGAGACCCCGGGGGCGCACCACTCAAACGTGTTATAGATGACGTTTTCTCCGTATTCAAAGATATACGCCCGGTCGGCTGCATAAAAACGGCCGATCAGCGCCAGAAACCGATTGACCGCCACCGTGACATCCGTCTCGCCGGACAGTGTCTGGATGCAGTCGACCAGCGCTTCCTCCACGCTCAGACGATTGGAAACCCGGTCAAATGTTTCTTTCTGTTCGGTAATATCCCGCGCGAATTCCAGCCGGCGGTTTTTCCCCTGGAAGGGAACCAGAATATCGGTGATATCCATCCATCTCTGCAGCTTTTCGTTATAATGCTCCCAACGGTAGGGGACGTCCAGCTTGAGCTTGTCATTTGTGCAGAATGGGCAGGGCGCGTTCCGGCCCTGAATCAGCTCATAACATTTTTTACCGTAGGCTTCCCGTGCGTTCAAGCCGCACAGAGAGGCCGCGGCCTGTGTCATATAGAGGATTTCATAAGTGTCCGGATCACTGGCGTAAGCAATCAGATGCTGCTGGTCGATGATCGTCTTCTCAAAAAATGATTCCTGCATGGTCTACCTCCTGGATTCATTACGCTCCGTTCATTCCCCAGGAGCTTTTTTGTTCTTTCTATGCAGAGTCTAATGGCTCACAGCCACGTTTCCAGCACCTGCCGCAGCTGGTCCGGTTCGACAGGCTTCGCCAGATGCCCATTCATGCCCGCATCTTTTGTCTTCTTGCGGTCGTCGTCAAAGGCGTTGGCCGTCATGGCAATAACCGGAACCGTTTTCACATCGTCACGGGGGAGCGCGCGGATTTGAATAGCCGCCGTACAGCCGTCCATCACCGGCATTTGCATATCCATGAAAATCAAATCGTAGGTGCCGGGCCGGGAGGCTTTTATCCTGTCCACCGCGGCTTGCCCGTTTTCCGCCACATCCACGTTTTCCGGCGGTATGCCGGATTCTACCAGCATTTCTATGGCGACCTCCTGGTTCAGCGCGTTGTCCTCCACCAGCAGGATCCGCTTACCTGCGTAGGAACAGCGGGCAGGCTTCCAGGTTTCTGGTTCTTCCATGCCAGCGGCCCCGATAAATTGCTTCAGCTTATACACGAGCCGTGACCGGAACAGCGGCTTGGTGATGAAGCCGTTGGCCCCCGCCTCCTTGGCGGCGTCCACCTGGTCTGAGAGGTCGTAGGCTGAAAGCATAATAATAGGGAGGCTGTTTCCGACCTTTTCCCGGATTTGCCGGGCAGTTTCCACACCGTCGAGCCCCGGCATCCGGTAGTCAAGAAGTACGGCGAAATAGTCCTGATACACCGCGTGCGCGGCTTCCACCTCGGAGATAGCCGTCTGGCCGTCACTGACGCTTTTCGCCGTCATCTGCAGTTCCTCCAGCCGTTCGCAGGTGTTGCGGCAGGCGATTTCGTCGTCGTCCACCACCAGGACACGCAGACCGGCCAGCACGCCGTCGTCGATTTTGACCTCCTGCACTCGAAGATAGACCGACACGGTGAACCGGCTGCCTTTTCCATAGGTGCTCTCAACCTCAATTGTACCGCCCATCAGTTCAGCAATTTTCTTGCAGATGGACATACCCAGCCCTGTTCCCTGCACCGCCTGGATTTTGGCGTCGTCCGCCCGTTCAAAGGGCTCGAATACCCGGGCGAGAAACTCCGGCTTCATGCCAATGCCGGTATCCGAGACTACAAACTCGTAATAAGCCATATCGGTCTGTTCCGAGGGCTTTTCGTTGATTTCCAGCGTGATACTCCCGCCCTCAGGCGTGTATTTCACGGCGTTGGACAGTAAATTGAGCAGCAGCTGTTGCAGGCGCTGCAAATCGCTGACGACCGTTTCGTGTGTGATTCTATTGGCATAGGTTTTGAACCTCAGGTTTTTCTCGCCCAGCTGCGGCTGTACCATGTTGACCACGCCCTGTACCAGCTCCGCCAGGTTGACTTCCTCCTCTGCCAGCAGCATCTGGCCGCTTTCGACCTTGGAGGTATCCAGCACCTCGTTGATCAGGCTGATCAGGAGGTCGTTGGAAAGCATGATTTTGTCGGTACTGTCCAAGACCCGTTCAGGGTCGTAGACATGAGACTTGATAATCCTGGCCATCCCCTGAATGGCGTTGAGCGGCGTTCTCAGATCGTGGCTCATCCTGGACAAGAAGTCCGACTTGGCCCGGTTCGCGTGTTTCGCCGCTTCCAGCGCGTCCTGCAGGGCCGTCTTCTGTTCGGTCAGCTTTTTCTGCATTACCCGCAGCTCGGTGACGTCGGTGACATCGATGAATACGGTCAGATAGACCGGGTCGTCGGCAATGGAATCAATGCAGGTGCTGTGGATGCTGAACCACCGCTCCCGGGTGTACCGATCCCTTAAGCATATCGTCCCATCAAAGGGTTTTCCCTGTCGGAAGCTTTCATGGCTGGCCTCAATCATCGTCCGGCTCTCCGGCTCCAGCACAGAATAGATATCGAAAGAATCCAGCTTGCCTGTATCCACATTGAATATATCCGTAATACGGTCGCTGGCGTCGGCCATGACAATTTTATCCGGAAGGATGCGGTGCTTGACGATAAATCCCGGGATGTTGTCGTAGGCGACGGCCTTTTCCTGCTGGATCTGCATCAGCTCCGTGACGTCCACCATGGTGGTATAGGCCATCTGCTTACCGTCCTGGTATTCGTCGGTGAAAAAGCCTGTCATCTTGACCCAACGGGTGGAGCCGTCGGGGATCCTCAGCGGGACAAAAAGCTCATAGCTCCTTTTTCCCGCTTCGGTTATTTCCTGAACCTTTTCATGGATTTTGTTCCAGCTGTTCTTGTTTTCCGCAAAATACTCGTCGCAGTGGTTGTGGAACAGCGTCTCATATTCCGTCTTGGAGTATCCAATCAAATCATAATAGAAGTCGTTGGCCCAGACCAATGTGAAATGCTTGTCCACCAGATGCAGGCTGACGCTGACTTCCATGGCCCGCATCAGCATTTCCTGTTCATTTTTCATCTGAACCAGCTCGGTCACGTCCATCATGACCGTGTAGGTGCTGCGGTAACCGTCGATATATTCGTCCGTAAAGTAGCTGAACAGCTTGACCCAGAAGCTGGAACCGTCCTCATGCTTCATACGGGTAATAATATCATATTGATCTTTGCCGTTTTCCAACACATCCGCAACCGTGGCCGTAAGCTGTTCCCATCCTTCGGGATTGTTTTGATAATACTCGTCGGGATGATTGTGGAACAGGGATTCATATTTTTCCTTCGGATAGCCGATCAGTTGATAGTAATACTCGTTGGCCCAGACACAAGTATAGTGTTCATCCACCATGTGCTTACTGACGCTGACCTTCAGGATGCTCATGAGCATTTCCTGTTCGTGGACCATCTGCTCCAGTGTCTGCTGTGTGTGTTCCTGCTCCAGCTGCGCTTCCATCATTTCGGTGACGTCGGTCAAAGTGGTGTAGGCCACTTGGTACCCGTCGACATACTCGTCCGTAAACGCTGCCTGCAGCTTGACCCAAAGGGAACAGCCGTCCGAAGTGACCAGCCGCACGCAGATGGAATTCCCCTTTTCTCCATTGGCGCGCGCGTCCCTGACTGACTTTTCAAGGGCTTGGTAGCCCTCCGGATTGTTATAGAAATATTCGTCCGGGCAGTTGTGGAACCGGGTTGCGAACTCCTCCTGCGAGTAACCGATCAGGCTATAAAAAAAGTCATTGGCCCAAATCAGCGTGAAATGACCGTCCAGCAGATGCTTGCTGATTCCGACACTCAGCAAGCCCACCAGGATACGGTATTCATAATCAGTTCCCGCCTGTTTTTCCCACTGTTTTACAGTCTCTTCGTTCTCCAGCATAGCATTATGCCTCCTCCAGTAACCGGATGATTTCGATAAATCCCGTATCGGCGTCCCGTATCTTTGCACAGGAGGCCACAGCTTCCACATATTGCTCCGCCCGCAGCAAGGCCACAGTATCCGAACGGGCGTTTGACAGAGGAATCAACCCCAGATTCCCGGCTACACCCTTGAGCGTGTGCGCCGCCGCCAGCAATGCCGCCCAGTCGTTTGCCTGCAGTGCGGGCTCGATTTGTTTATAGGTTTCATCTTGCGGGAACATCCGCAGGATCTTTTGATACAGGCTGATGTTCCCGGACAAGCGCCGCAGCGCTCCATCCGAATCCGCACCGGCTTCCTTGAGGGCTGTCATCCAGTTCGTTACCATCGTAGATTTCTCCTTTTTTACCTTGCTCATTACTTTATCAGTTTATTATAACAGAATGCAACAAAAAGTGCAATGTTGTATCAGTCTTGAGTTTTTGTCAAGTCTGGCTTTCTCCTCAAAGCCGTGCTATAATGAGATATCAAGAAAGGTGCGGAAACGTTCCTGTCCGTTCTACTGTTTCACCACTGCCTGTCAATAGAAAACATCGCATAAATGGCGGGCGTAGAGGAACGGGATATCGAGAACATATTTGCCTATCCGGACAAACAGGTCGGTGAAACCGTCAAATACAAGGTTGCCGTCACCGTTATGGGGCTGCGCTTCTTTTTAAAAGAATGCAGGCCTAAAGGATAGAGGGTCTATCAGAAGGAGGAGTTGCGGTGCAAAACAGCAGCATGACCGACATTATCTACGATTATTTTTATTCCCGCATCCTGTTCGGTTATTTTCTTCCGGGGGACCAGCTCCCCTCCATCAGCTATATCTGTCGTCAGTTTCAGGTGAGCGCCCTGATTGTACGGACCGCTTTCGCCAGACTGCGGGAGGAGGGCATGCTTGAAACCATTGAACGCAAAGGCAGCACCGTCACTTACCGGCCCGGCAAAGAGCAGGGGAGGCTGTACCGGGAATCCTTTCTTTCCCGCAGGGAGGGTATGGAGGACATCTGCCGGCATTCCGATATTATCTTCGGCTCCATGGCCCAAGTCTATATGCAAAAACAAACCGAGGATTCCATCCATCAAATCCGGACGCAGCTGAAAAAGAGGAAAGGTCATCCCGCCAAGCAAATCACCATGTTCTACGCCGAAGCGATGCAGCCACTGAACAACCCGTTGGCTATCAACCTGCACTGGGAGATTGTCCGCTACCTCCGGATTCCCTATTTCGAGGCTGCTAATTTCGGCGACACAGGAATTCAGGCGGAGGACCATATCGAACGGATGCTGACACTGATTGAGGCGGGAAACGCGGAAAAAGCGGTAGAAGTCATGCAGGCGTTCAACCGGGACGGGCCGCGGTTGTTCATCAAGGGCCTGCCGTTTATGATGAACGGGGAGCCGCCAGTGGAACAAATCCCATTCAAATGGCAGATTTACCGGGAGCATCCGCAGCTTTGCTATACGCTGGCTGCGGAACTGATGAGCAAAATCGACGCTCAGGCTTACAAGCAGGGGGAGTTTCTTCCCTCCTGCCAGGCGCTGGCGCAGGAATACGGCGTTTCTCTTATCACCATGCGGCGGACGCTGGAGCTTTTAAACAATATCTGTGTGACCGAAACGCTTAACGGCGTTGGAACCCGGGTGCTTTCTGGAAAGTCTGCTGGAATGCCCAAGCTTTTCCAGCCAATCCAGAAGATTCTTGTTTTGTATCTGCAGGCTCTGCAGATTGGAGCCCTGTCCTGCCATGACGTTGCCATACACACTCTGTCTTCGCTTGATGACGATGGCTATGACACGCTCGACCGGATAATTGGCCGGCATATAGAAGAACGCAGGGCATTCCTGCTGGCGGAAACCTGCCTGCGCTTTATCGGCGGGCACAGTCCCTCTGCTTTTGTTAAGGAGGTTTACCATCAGCTTTACCACCTGCTCCTGTGGGGACATGCCCTGCATTTCTTCTCTCAAAAGATGGACGCCAGCCAAACGCACGAGGCCTATGCCCACAAGCTGCGGGATGCGCTCAGCCGCCGGGATGCGGAGAGCTTTGCCTCCCAGTATGCCGAGCTGATGGGCCTGTTCCTCAAGGGGACGAAGCTTCTACTTTTGCAGCTTGGTTTTGAGGAGCAACAGTTGGTATAGGGCAGGATTTTCCGGCGGGTTATCAAACTTCAGAAGTTTGCCGGCAGGGCGGAAGAGTGATCCTTTTCCGCCTCACAACGGAAAACGCCGCCCCTTCTCTCCATTGGGCGGCGTTTTCTGTCATGTGATAGCTTTTATTATTTAATTTTTTGCCCGTGTGATGGGCTTTTTTGCAGTTTTCCTATTTTATATAACCCTCAGCATCCTCTGCACCAGATATGCAGACACCTGCACCCAGTATCTTTTTTCCAACAATGAGATAGACGGTACAGCCCTTCCCGGGGCTGGAATCAATCTGGAGGCCATAATCCGGACCATAATAAAGTTTAAGGCGTTCGTCCACATTTTTCAGGCCCACACTGCCTTTCCCTTTCCTCTTACCGGTCTGCGGCTCTTCAGGATCAAATCCCACCCCGTTATCCGCCACCGTGAATATGAGCCTTTCACCCATCTCCTTCACTGTCACTGTAACATAGCCGGGACCGTCCAATGGTTTGATGCCATGGTAAATACTGTTCTCCACAACCGGCTGAAGAATAATCTTTGGAACCGTATAATCCGACAGCTCATCTGCTTCGCCAATCTCATAGTTTAACTTATCTCCATACCGCTCCTTTTGGATATAGAGGTACTGCCGCATATGATCCAGTTCATCGGCCACGGAGACCAGTTCTCTCCCACCGTTTAAGGAGAGGCGGAAGAAAGCAGCCAGGGATTTTGTAAGGGCTATCACTCTTTCGCTGTCATTAAACTCAGCCATCCAGACAATCGTGTCCAGGGTATTGTAAAGGAAATGGGGATTAATCTGGCTGACCAGGACGTTTAATTCGGAATGGCGCAGCGTCTCTTCTTTCTCCTTAATCTCATCCATCAAAGCCCGGATACGGCGTATCATACGGTTATAATTTCCCGCCAGAAGTTCCACTTCATAAAAGCTGTTCCTGTGCACGGAAATCTCCGTGAGTTTTTCTATTTCACTCATCCCACGCTCTAAATCAGCCATGGGAGCGGCTAATCGCCGTGTAAAAAGAATTCCAATGAACAGCACGGCCAGAAAAAGCAGACCGCCGGTTAAAAGTAATGCCTCAAACAGCTGCTGCTCCAGCATTTTCAGATTATCCAGGGAAACCACGCCAACCATGGTCCAGCCGGCATTTTCAATGTTGGTCCGGTAAGTCAGTTGATTCTGCCTCTTATTATAAACGTCCTCTGCTTTCAGGATTTCCAAAAGCTGCCGCTTCTTTTCGGGATCAGAAAAGTAGCTGGTGTCTTTGTGATAAACCGGCTCCCCCTTATCGTTTAAAAGAAAAACATACCCTTCTTTTCCAAGATTTAATCTGCGCAAATGGTCCTCAATGACGCTGTACCTCATATCCATCAGGAGGACGCCAAGGTTTTCACCGGAGCTGTCCGTGATTTCCGTACTCACGGAGATTACCCAATTGTCCTTGTCGGCGGAAAAACTCTGCATTCTGGCGCCGGTGAGCACCGGCATGGTATTATGGATTGCATCCGTGTACCAACCTTCCTTCATCATATCTTCAGAGACCGACATATCCAGATTTTCCTCATTAGAAAGGATGCGCCCATCCTTGGACACCACCACGAGCGACTTGATGTAAGCATCATTACTAAGAATCGTCATAATCTGCCCCATCAGATCTGGCTCCGGAGCATCTTCCTTTCCGGAGAGATATTGCCGGAGCATGGGATCCGCCGCAAAGACATTGGACTCCCCTTTTATTCGGGCAATGTAGGTAGAAATATTGGCACCGCTCATCTCCAGCTGATCACGTGTCTTTAAAACCGTTTCATCCATCATCAGATTGGCCGCAAAAAAGTAGATAGCCCCGCTGAGCACCATCACAATCATCAGACCGGCAGCCAGATAAAACATGGATATCTGCACACCGAACCTGCGGAACCAGCTCTTAATGCTGATTTTTTTTGCTTTACCTGCCATGTCCCGCCCCCATTCTGAACTCTTTAGGCGTTTTCTGAAACTTACGACGGAAACAGACGCTGAAATAGTTGGGATCCTCAATTCCAACCGCCGCGGATATCTCATAGTTTTTCATCTCTGTGGACAGGAGGAGGATTTTTGCCCGTTCCAACCGGAGATCAAGCAGATAATCCCTGAAATTCTCTCCAAAAGTCTTTTTAAACAGCGTACTTAAATAGCTGAGACTGTAGCCCAGCTGCTCAGCCATCGCACCAAGGGAGAAGCCGGGATCGGCCAGATGCTGTTCCAGCACATCGGCCAACTGACCTTTTACCCCCGCATCGCTGTCACTGCCTGCAATCCGGGCCAACTGTCCAACCGCCTGGCGCACAGCGGCAAAACCTTCCGCATCCTTTTTCTTTTCAATCAGGCGGAAAAGCAGTTTCTGCACATCGTTACGGGAAAGGGGCTTTAACGCATAGTCATCCACACCAATCTTGATGGCGCGGATTGCGTAATCGAGATAGTCATAACCCGTAAGTATGGCTATTTTTACCGCAGGGTCCCGCTCCTTTGCCTGTCTGCAGAACTCAAGACCGTTCATTTTGGGCATATTGATATCGGCCAGAATGAGATCAACCTGGCTGGTTTCTATGATTTTCAAAGCACCTTCACCATTTTCCGCCTCAAAATATTCTCCTATTCCAAGACCGTCAAAGTCGATGAACGCCCGGATTCCACGGCGGAGAATGCTCTCGTCGTCCACAACCAGCAGGTTATACATACCGATTCCTCCTTCATGGCACGTTTATAACTGTTTTTAACAGCTGTTTTTTAAGTCTATTATACAACGCCGGGACCAACGGTACAAGACCGTCAGCCCCGGTGTCAAACATTTCAAAGTCTTTTTAATCGTGAATTCTAAGGTCATCGTACCGTATCAGTCGAAAATGGATTTTAAAAATCCATAGCCTTCCGCCTCCAAGTCCCCATATGGAATGAACCGGATTGAAGCGCTGTTGATACAATAGCGAAGCCCTCCTAACTCCCTGGGACCGTCGTCAAAGACGTGGCCTAAATGGGTATCCCCGGCCCGGCTGCGTACCTCAGTGCGCACCATGTTAAAGCTGGTGTCCTGGTTCTCCTTTACCACATCAGCTATAATGGGTTTGGAAAAGCTGGGCCATCCGCAGCCGGATTCAAACTTATCAACAGAACTGAACAGCGGCTCTCCGGTCACAACATCCACATAAAGTCCTTTTTCAAAAGTACTGCTATACTCGTTCGTATACGGACGCTCTGTATCTCCCATCTGTGTCACCCTGTACTGAATATCAGTGAGCGTTTCTTTCAGTTTGGCATCGCTCGGTACAGGATAATCCTCCACTTTTATGAGGCTGGCCACATCAGCCATATCAAGTCCGCTTTCCCTGATGAACTCGTCGGCGTCATTTAAATCGATGTGACAGTAGCCGCCCGGGTTTTTATCCAGGTAGTCCTGATGATAGTCCTCTGCCATATAGAAATTGCTCAGCGGCAGTACCTCTGTGGCGATGGGGGAACTGTATTTTTCCTCCTGTCTGGCCACGGCGGCTTTGGCGATTGCCTGGTCGGCTTCATCCACATAGTAGATGCCGGTACGGTACTGGCTTCCCCGGTCATTTCCCTGCCGATTTACGCTGGTGGGATCCACCACCTTGAAAAAGCCATCCAACAGCTGATCCGTTGAGATGCGGGAGGTATCATAAACCACCTTCACCGTCTCGGCGTGGCCGGTGTTGTTGTAGCACACCTCCTTGTAGGACGGATTTTCCGTGTTTCCGTTGGCATACCCCACATCGGTGCTGCTCACACCGGGGAGCTTCTTTACATAAGCTTCAATCCCCCAAAAGCATCCTCCCGCCAAATAAATCGTGTGTAAATCCTCCCCACTTATCATCATGTCCTCCTGTTCTGCTGTCAATTTTTTCTCCTTTCCGCTGTCCATCACGCTATCATCCATGGACAGACTTTCCGTTTCTCTTTTGGCGCCGGCCGCCATTCCTGCCTCGGCGGCAGAGGCGGAACACCCGGCCAATGTGAGGATGGCCGCAGCCAAAAGAAACACTCCTGCTGATCTTACTGAATTCTTCTTCATGATCTGCTCCTTTCGCGTCGATCCGCTGTTTTTAATCAGTTTATTGCCTCAAATGTACTCTTAATGGTTTCGTTATCAGCGTGGCCCGGAGCCAGGCTTATGAGAACACCGTCCGAACCGATATACTCGGAGGTAGGGAATCCCCGGACGCCTGCCCTGTTTGTATATACGCCATCGATATCCAGCAATACCGTGATGTTCTCCGTATGTTCGACGCCGGCAAACCAGGTTTTAAAGTCCTCATCGTTCTTCTCCCCTTTGCTGCCCGGAGCTACAATGGTCAGTACCTTAAACCCGTTGTCCTCTGCGGAAAGAGTGTTGATGTCTTCCAGCCCGCCCAGACAGATTGGACACCAGGAGGCCCAATACTTGATATAGACCTTCTCACCGGCAAAGTCAGACAGTTTTACCGTATTTCCATTTAAATCCATCATCTCAAAATCGGGCGCCGGATTACCCTTATTCATTTTTTTTGTATCCATGTTCCTATCCACCCCGCTGCCCATCTCTTCACTATTTACCATAGGAAATGCATTTCGCGGTTTCCTGGCGCCATACGCGGCAAATGCAAAAAACGCGAGGCACAGAACCGGTATGATGAAGTATTTTCGTTTCATAGTATCATCCGCCCTTTCTTCTTTAATTAATCAGCATTAATATCTTATCCAGATTATCGGTCATCAGGAGTATCCCCATCATGATAATGACAACTCCCCCTGCAGCTTTGATTTTGCCCAAGTGCTTATTGAGCTTTTTTATTCTCTGCAGCAGCACATCTGAAAAAAGTGCCAGTATCAGAAATGGAATCAGGAAGCCCAGGGAATAAACAGCCATCAGAAAACCGCCATAGAACGGCCGGCTGCTTGTGGCCGAAAGTCCCAGGATTGCACCCAGCACAGGACCGATACAGGGTGTCCAGCCAAAGCTGAATGTCAGTCCCAGAAGGAACACACCAAAGTAATCGCTTCGATGAGAACGCTTTAAATTCACTTTTTTCTCATAGGAGAGCCATTTGATATGAATCAGTCCCGTCTGATGAAGCCCCAGAACAATCACAATCAATCCTATCGCAGTCATAAAAAAACTGCTTCCTATGATGGATCCCAATGCCCCGGCCCCGAAACCGAGAATGATAAAACAGGTGGAAATACCTGCTACAAACAGGCAGCTCTTAAACAATGTCCGTATCCTTCTCTGAAAAATATCCTCCTGTGCCGCCCCGCTGCCCGCGGAAAAAACGGAAATATATACAGGAAGCAGCGGGACGATACAGGGAGAAAAGAATGACAGCAGTCCCGCCGTCAGCACCGTACCCAGATAAAGTGTTTGTGCAGCCATATACAATCCTCTCCTTTCGTTCATTTTCTTTTCCTTGTATGCTTATTCTAATCCTTTGGCGCCAGGTTTGTAATAGGTTCATTTATGGTGTTTCTTTGATTTTTTGTGTTAAATAAAACATGGAATACAGTTCAAAAGTTTTATTGTAGACGACTTGGTTTTTGCCGGATCATCCGCTTCGATTGATTGATAAAGCAACTGATTGGAGTTTCATCTACGGTCTGGTGCGGAATCAATACTCTCTGGATGCAGGACGGCCAACTGTAATATTTGTCCGAATAACGAAGTGTTGGAATACAGAGCAACATACCGTGAGGAGTATCGGGAGTACAAAAGCTGTGGGCATGTGTGTGAAAGCTGCCCTTATCTTTCCCAATACAGGGAGCCGCGACCATGTAAAAACGGTGACGCGCCACATCTGGGTACCATACATGGAGATGTGCGAAGATATTCGTCATTCCACAGGAATGAACGAACTATATGCGCTGCGGATAAACCATAGAGAGATTGTTTGGAACAGCAAAAGAGAATCATGGCTTCCGGTATACGCAGATGATAGGGAAGGCCCGGAAGGAGATGAAGCAGGGCTGATGTTTGCGTGCATGAATCTGAAGAAGCTGGCAAAATGGTTAAAAAAGGAGTCTGTGAAAGTTTTTCTGTAATTAAAGATTTATAAGGTCTTCTATGATAAAATAAAAATCATAGGAGGCCTTTTTATTATGGCAAGAGAAAAGAAATCTGTACACAAAGTGCAAATGACGGATGGAAAGCGAAACATCATCCGGCAGCTTCTTGAGGAGTATGAGATTGAATCTGCCCAGGACATTCAGGATGCCCTCAAAGATCTACTGGGCGGTACCATCAAAGAGATGATGGAATCCGAGATGGACGAGCATCTTGGCTATCGCAAGTCAGAACGTTCCGATTGCGATGACTATCGCAATGGCTATAAAACCAAACAGGTGAATAGCAGCTATGGAAGCATGAAAGTCGAAGTCCCACAGGACCGTAACTCCACCTTTGAACCACAGGTGGTAAAGAAACGCCAGAAAGATATCTCTGATATCGATCACAAGATCATATCCATGTACGCTAAAGGGATGACAACACGGCAGATCTCGGAAACACTGGAGGATATCTACGGCTTCGAGGCCTCCGAAGGCTTCATTTCGGATGTGACGGATAAGCTTCTGCCCCAGATTGAAGACTGGCAGAACCGCCCCCTTTCCGATGTCTATCCGGTGCTTTATATCGATGCAATCCACTATTCTGTACGGGATAACGGCGTGATCCGTAAGCTGGCGGCCTATGTTGTACTGGGGATTAATTCAGATGGTTTAAAAGAGGTTCTGACCATCGAGGTTGGCGAAAATGAGAGTGCCAAGTACTGGCTTTCCGTTCTGAACGGTTTAAAAAACCGTGGAGTAAAAGACATCCTGCTCCTCTGTGCCGATGGACTGACAGGGATAAAGGAAGCGATAGCCGCTGCCTTTCCAAAGACGGAATACCAGAGGTGCATTGTCCATCAGGTGCGGAATACGTTAAAATACGTATCAGACAAGGACCGTAAGCTCTTTGCGGCAGATCTCAAAACGATTTACCAGGCGCCAACAGAAGAGAAGGCATTAGAAGCCTTGGAGCGGGGCACAAAAAAATGGTCAGAAAAGTACCCGAATTCCATGAAAAGCTGGCACCAGAACTGGGACGCGATCATCCCCATCTTTAAGTTTTCAACGACTGTACGCAAGGTTATATATACCACGAACGCAATCGAAAGCCTGAACGCCACATACCGGAAGCTGAATCGTCAGAGGAGCGTGTTTCCAAGCGATACAGCCCTTTTAAAAGCGCTGTACTTGTCAACATTTGAAGCAACAAAGAAGTGGACGATGCCAATCCGCAACTGGGGCCAGGTATATGGGGAACTGAGCCTCATGTATGAGGGCCGACTGCCGATGTAAGAGAATCCAGGACCGTTCAAACCAGACGGGAATCCGCCTGGTCTTGACATATGCAGTATTGTGCGGTATATATAAACCAAGGGCTGAACGCTCATAGAGAAGCTTTCAGCCCTGCCATTATCATAGAAGAGCTGCTTTTACAGAGATTTCTTCACACACTCTAAAAAAGCAAAAAAATAGCCGTCAAAACGATGGATAGCTGACACCATCCGCATATTCCCTATTGTATGGATGATATAATTCTTAACCAAATTAATCCAAGATACTATGTGCTTCATCATTTGAGGGACATCATTACCTACATGCTTAAAGTATCAATTCCCTGCGTCGTAGACGTCATAGCCTCGTCCAGCCTCTCTGCCTCCCGGACAAAGACATGCAAAATATCAAACGCTTCCGGAACATCTGCAAGTGTACAAACACTTACACAGTAATTAATCCATGGAAATCTTTTCGTCATCCGATACACGATGGTCATTACATCAGGTTCTGACATCGGCATAAGGGTATAATACATTATACAGAAGGGGACTGGCGTAATGCATACCATGATGTCAGGAACTTTTTTAAGAAAAATGGCTTGGAACATATCCAGGGCTCAGGATATTTTCAATGCGTTTGTATCCAAGTCAAAATTTATCCCTTTCTTTTGCCCACTATTCATATACTAATTCCTCAGAAACCCTGTAAGCAGGTTTTCTTTTGCTGAACCATTATACCATGTACACTCCTTTAAATTCTCTGCAAGCTCTGGTGTTTGCTTCAGTGCAAAAATTGCGGCCCAAAAACGTCCGTAATCCTCCTCCCTCCCTTTATCTTCATAGACCCGGACCAGCGCTCTGTCCACGCAGTTTAAATCCTCAGACTCAAATATTTCGTCCACTTTATCATAAAGCTGTTCCAGGATATCCTGTTCCAGCCTATCTGTATCAAAGCTCAACTTAACTTTGAACATCTTTATGTCCTCCCTTCCTGATACTGTCAATTCCATTTATCATTTACAAAAACCTTATTGTTTTTAATTCTTCTTTATAGCCTACGGTTGTTCTTATATTTTATGATTCCGGGTACCCATTAGCAATATTAACCTCCAGGGCCTGTCAAACACCTGTCAAACGATTTCCATTTTAATAACTGTATATCTTCTAATCCTTCTCTCGTTTACAGATTCACGTCCAACATCATACCTGTCCTTAGCTGGATTTGAAGTTTGTTTTTCGATATCACACGTATCTCCCGGACGATCTGCCGTATGAAGATATTATCAAATTCGGCTCCTGAGGTCCCGCCTGTCTCACATATGATTCGGCTGACTTCCTGGTCCAGATATTCATACTCGTCCCTTATCTTTTCCTGCTCTCGTATGCTTTCCCTCCTCTTCTTTAGTTCGCTTATCTGTAATCCCAGCTTTCGCATTCGGTCACTGTACCAGTTCTCACCACCATGTTCCCTGGCTGCCATGCCCACATAGTCCATAAGCTGGTCTCGCAGTTCCTCTATAGTTTTATCAATCTCTTCCTCTGTGCACGCTCCTCCAACAACCTTGGCAGCCCGGAGGATATCTTCCTTTACCCCGTTTAAGAAGTTTTCTTCCTCCTGGTCAATTGACAGGCTGTGCAGCTTTCCCATGATTGCTTCCTGAATGACTTCCTCCTTTAACGTAGGGGATTCATGGCACCGCTTCGTCCCATGCTCCAGACGGTTGATGCAGCGCCATACGATTACCTTCTTCCCATTTTTTGCCCAGGTTGTCCTGCGGTAATGGCCTCCGCATTCATTGCACACCATGATTCCGGTCAGTGCATATTTAGAACTATATACGCCCTGGGCCGTCTTCCCTTTCCTGGTTCCGGCTTTTTTTAACGAGGAGCGTCGGGCAATCTCCTCCTGTATCTTATAATAGACGGTCTTCGGGATGATTGCCTCATGATGATTCTTCACATAGTACTGCTTCTGCTGGCCCGAGTTCTTCACTCTCCGTTTGGTCAGGTAGTCCGCTGTGAACGTCTTTTGTAACAGCACATCCCCCATGATTTTTTCATTGGTCAGTATGTTGTAGATGGTACCCGTACTCCATGTTTTCTTACCTGTGGTGGTCTCTATCCCTGCGTCCTCCAGTCTGTGCTTGATTCGTTCCAGGCTGTCCCCGTCCAGAAACCACCGGGCCATGTTTCGGATAACAGCCGCTTCCTTCTCCACGATGCACATCTCTCCGGTTGGCGCCTTCCTGAATCCATAGCTTCTCTGTCTTGTGGATTCCCCCTTTTCAAACTTTCTCGCATACCCCCACTTGACGTTGGTGCTGATAGCCCGGCTTTCCTCCTGTGCCTGGCTGCTCAGGATGGTCAGTATCATTTCGGTTGAATCATCCAGGGTGTTAAGGTTTTCCTTCTCGAAGTACACGGCCACGTTCTTTTCCTTGAGCTTCCTCACCCAGGAGATGCAGTCCACCGTATTCCTGGCAAACCGGCTGATGGATTTCGTAATGACCATGTCCACCTTCCCCTTCAGACACTGATCCATCAGCTGATTAAAATCATCCCTGCGGAAGGTATTGGTCGCGCTGCGTCCATCATCCGCGAAGACACCGGCGAATATCCAGTTGGGATTCTGCATGATGTGCCTGGTATAATATTCAATCTGTATGTCATAACTGGACTGCTGCTGTTCCAGCTCCGTGCTGACGCGGCAGTATGCCGCTACCCGCAGCTTCCGAATTTCTCGGGATGACTCATCTGTCGGGTTCCAGGTTGCCGGGATGACCTCTACGATTCGTTCCGCCCTTGGCACGTAATTCCTCCTTTCCATCTGCCGCCTTAGTCCGGCTCTCCCGTTTCTTCCGGCCGGTTTCTTCCAATCTGGTCTGTACTTGTGTAAACAGTTCCCGTGTCACCAGAGCGGCAAATTTCTTATCCCCAAGGTAAACAGAGTTGGTGAGGATATTTCGGATGCAGCTGTGGCTCCATGCTGGCCTTCCTTTCTGGTTGGGTATGGACTGATGTACCAGCTCTTTAGCCAGAGTGGTCAGCGATATCCCCTCCGCATAAGATTGGAATAACATCTGGACGATTGGACCGTATTGTTCATGGATGATTGGCACCTCCTGTCCATCCAGCCAGTATCCGAAGGGGACGCAGTAACGTATGTTTTTCGATTTCTTATCTTTTGTTTTTATTTCTGGATATTGAAGTACTATCGCATTGTTTATCAGCTCAAATTTCAGGCTTCTGTCTGGCTGGACCTCTACCCTCTTGATGATTTTGAATATGGATGCCTGGATTGCTATCAACGAATCGAATGCCGTTGCCTGGATGGAACCATCCAATCCCCGAAGGTAATCCTCTATCTGACGGGTCAATTCTGTCATCTTTATCTCTTGGTATCTCCTGGCAGCAATCTGAAAATATAGCTGCTCCATCCTTTCATCGTCTTTATTGCATCGGTTCCAGCACACATTTAATTCAGATTCCATGCGCTGTCTTTCTTTGATGATTCCGGTCAGTATCTGTTTCGTTTCCTCATGGTACAGGGCCGGCTCTGTTTTCATCCGCACAAGAGCTTGTAAGAACAGTCCATCCAGTTGCTTCTCTGTCAAGATGGGCATCTTACATGGTTCCTTCGTGGCTGGGTCGTAATGCCTGCATTTCCAATACCGGACTTTTCTCCTGTCCTCCTTGCCACTCTGCTTATAGATGGAATATACCCCGCCGCAGCTGCTGCATATCAACCGGGCTGTATACATGGATGTTCTCTGAATGGAGCCGGTTGGATGACGCTGGTTCCATAAATCCCGGGAGCGTTTCAGATGTTCCTGTACCCGTTTAAACTGCTCGTCTTCAATCATTCTCGGGTACGGTTCCACTCCCAGATAGTCCTTGTTACGCAATATTTTCCGGATAAGGGCGGGTGTCCAAGATGGTTTCCCATGGACGGATGGTACCTTCTTGTCCTTTAGCATCCCAGCTATTTTTTTGATAGATTCCCCTCCATCATATGCATCAAAGATAAGGTGTACAGCCTCACTCTGCTCTGGATTCATTCTCATGTATCCGTCAACCAGACGGTACCCGTAGGTGATATAGTTGTTCATATGGCATCCCTCCTGTCATAGGACTGGCTCATATAGGTTAAGTCCGCACCGCAGATGGAAGCCCAGCTCCCGTTCCTTTCCCACTGAGACTTCCCGGACCAGGAGGATAAACTGGTCACCATCGAACGCCTGCATCTTCCCATCATATCCCTGGAGCTGATGCAGGGTGGCCTGTAATCCTGTGATGGTATCCTGGTGGATACCTCTACTGTACAGCTGTTTCTCTTCTGACCTGCATCTGCTTAGCTCTCGTTCAATCTTCCGGCTCTCCTCAAAATAAAGAGCAGAGTCGATACACTCATTTGCTTTTAACTGCCTGAGTATATGTCTCTGCTCTTTTAGTTCCAGTTTCTTTTGATTTAAGGTATCCAATGCCTCATGAAGTCCATTGGTCTCCTGCATCTTCTTCATCCCCCGGATGACTGGGTCCAATATCTCGTCCGCGTACTCTTTCAGAGTATTAAAGGCATTCACAAACGTGTTTTTTATATCCGCTTCCCAAATCTCATTGGTATAGCACTGGCATGCCTCTGACCGGTGGCCCGGACATCTCCACTTGATGGACACTCCCTTTCGTCTCTGCTCCTTCTTACGGATGAAGGCTCTCCCGCATTCCCCGCACACCACCTTCCCGCTTAGGATATAGGCTTCTCCACATCCACGCGGGTTCATCTTGGCCTGTCTGCCAAGACGGTGCTCCTTTATCTGTTGTAACCTCATCTGTTCATTCCTACTTAGGATGCCTTCATGGTCATCCCTTATAAAGTACTGTGGCTTCTTCCCACAGTTTTTCTCTGTCCGGTACGGCACCGTCCCAGTCGAATAGGTCTTCTGGTGAAGACAATCACCCACTGTTTTCTCGTTGAACAGGATCCGAAGGACTGCCTCGGAAGACCAGAGCCCGCCATAAGGCGCCGGTACTCGGTTTCCATTCAGGTATTCGGCTATCCTCACCCCGCTCATCCCATTCATGTACATGCTGGCCATCCTGCGGACCCATGCTGCCTCATCCTCCTTGACAGCCAGTTCCTTCTCTTCATCCTTATCGTAACCATACGGCCGTCTGCTTATCACGAATGTACCATGCCGGAACCGGTTCACCGCTGACCAGTGGATGTTTTGGGATATGTTCTCTGACTCCTGCTGTGCAACCGCACCGTATACGGTCAGGATTCCCTCGCTCTCCTCCGTCATGGTATTCAGGCGTTCCTTCTCGAAATACACACTTACCCCTATTTCCTTCAGATGGCGGACCGTGGATAAGGTGTCCACTGTGTTCCTGGCAAACCGGGTGATTGATTTGGTCAGTATGAGGTCTATCCTTCCTTTTTCACATTCCTCCAGCATCCGCCGGAAGTCCTCCCTCCCCCATCGGCTAGTTCCGCTTATTCCCTCGTCCGCATATATCCCGCAGAATTCCCAGGCCGGATTTTTCTGGATAAGTCCTCTATAATACTCCATCTGTGTGTCGTAAGAGTGATACTGGCCATCGTCATCCGTGCTCACACGGCAGTATGCACACACCCGTATGCTCCGTATCTCGTATCCTGTATGTCCCGGTTCGGCCTTTGGGATGCATAATACTTCTGCCACTTGCTGTGCCTCCTTTCCTCCGTTTTCAACAAGACACATTACCACACTTCCTGCACCATATCAAGTATCAGTTCTCCAAATCTTCACATTTTTATACAACATGTTGGGAACATATCCTCTGGTACTTCCGAAGGACCATGTCATACATGACAGGGTCAATCAGTCTTTGGCGCAGCAGCTCATCCAGTATCTTCTGTACTTCTCTGAATCGCAGGTGTGGAAGCAGCTCAATTGTTTCCATAGTTCCTCCAGGAATACTCTATTTCCATCTCACGGATTTCTTCATGTGTATCGCTCCTGAAGCTGTTATGGGAATGCCCATCTGTAACACCTTCATCCATTCTGGCCTCGTTCCATTCCACATCCATGCAGTCATCCCGGAAGAACGGCTGCATGATCTGGCATCGAACCCACCTTCTCTCTGTCTCTTATTTGTGCTTCTATTTGACACTACTCCCCGAAGCTTGTCCAGAAGGATACCTGGACAGGGCAGCCAGTCCGCCTGCCTGCAGCGTACAGGCATCATAGGAATTCCACCTCCTCCGGGTTCTCCGGGGGCCGCCCTCATTGCGTGGTCCCCGGCCAAGGGGGCTGTGACTGGACGGAAGTATCATTGTCAGCTGTCCGGGATTATGGCGATTCAACCCTGCTTATGATTGATTGGGAGTCGGGTGTGTGCCGCTCTTGCCTTAAGATGTAACACACATTCATGGACAGGACCATGTCCTGCAGGCAGTCATCGCGCACCCCTCACGTCGCTTTCGTTCCTCACGACCGGACAGCCAATGTAACGGATTGGCTGGATATGAAGTTGTCAATGTACGACGGACGGCTTACTCCCGTCCTTTTATTCAGGCCTGTATGAATCATTTTTTCTTTTGTGGATTATAATATATCCAGTCTCCCACTTAAGAGATGGACCGGTTATACCCCATTCTCTCCTTCCATTCCGGGTTTTCAAAAAATACCCCTCTACTATTTAAAAGCCGAAAAATAGGCCTACTGATAACCAACTTACTTACAAAAACTTTATTAACCTCCCCTGAATTCTTCTGCAATCTTTCCCTTCAAAATGCCTGCAAAAAATATCCCCCTACTTTTAGAGGTAAAAAAAGGGCCTCCTGATAACCAAACTTTTTCTTAAATATATATAAACTTCTCTGAAACGCAGGTATTGAAGCAGCTCTTTTCTTCCTTCATGCGAATCCTTCAGATAACTTCGTTGGGTCAACCTCCCCTGTATTTATACATTCCCCTCTCATGAATGGGCAATTTCAATGGAGATGGACTTATGTTTTTCTTTACAAATGCATGGACGAGCCAGTTCCTCATCCTCTTCTAAAAAATATCCCCCTACTACTAGTGGTAAAAAATAGGCCTTCTGATAACCAGATTTCTTCTTACGATTTTCTTAAGATACACAAGTTCGGTATACAACCAGACTTGCAGATTACATTTCCAAAAAAATACCCCTCACTATTAGTCCAGTTTCAGCCCCCTTTTGATAACCTCAAAAATTCATTTTCGTTAAAAGTGCACATATAACTTTGGTTATTTTTACTCAGTTTGTCACGCCTCAAATGGTTTATATTCTTTCCCTCTGTACTAGATATTCCATTGGGTACTTCTTGGCGGGCCACCATGGGCCAGGGCATGGCCCACCGGATAGACAGACTCCACCCTTGGCGTGGCATGTATTTTTTTGTACGGGAGCTGCCTGTATTTGATTTTTTTCGCCTCTGTTTTCCTCTCTAAACAAACAAAAAGCCGCCACATAATATGACGGCTACCCTCAAAACATACTATCACATATCCCGTATCATCTTCATCAACCGTATCCCATCCTTTACCCCTTCCTCATACAGATACAGCTGACACATCCCATTTCCATCCAGCATGTCATCAATACAATCCTCTATGGCCTCCCTCTGCTCCTTGGTGATTTCCTTCATCCAATGGTCCATCCGTTCGTTCAGCTTGTGGTCTGCTTTCTTTTCTTCCTGTGTCTTTTCTTCCTGCCATCGGGTTACCAGCCATTCTACCCTGGTTGCTATGACTTCCTCACATTGTTCCCTCGTAGTTTTCTTCATGGACACTCCTCCTTCCGCCAACACCATATCGAATATCCCGGCGGAAGTCCATATCCACATGTCATAAAGATTCTGCTCCAAATACGTCAGAACCACCTACAGGGTGCACCTATAAATACGCCATTTTCCTTGTACTTGCGTGGTCTCCAGTCAAAACCGACCACCTGACAGGTGACCAAGGCTCCAAACAGGTGCACCTTTGTGGAAGCAGAAAAACGCCCGCATTGCGGGCGATTGTGGCCGGGAGGGGCGCCTTTAGGTGCACCTCCCTTTAACCTGCACACAAATCGAACGGGGGATACGGTTTGATTCATGGCGACGAATGCGACGTTAAGATATCAATTATTCTTATCCAAAAGGGGCTTTCTTATATTGGGCCAATTTAGCCAGATTTATTGCGGTATGGCCCATTACTCCATCCCTTGCCCCAAAAGCCAACACAGTGGCTTACAGAGCGTTACAAAGTCCTAATTCAAGCCGTCTTTTCGAAACGCTTTACAGCTTATACTCAATTAATACTTCCTTTTTATAGTATCTAGGATAATTCCCTTTCGCTGTCTCTCAAATAATGACACACAAGTAGATAACTATACTAAAAGTATATATGATTCAAGATAACCATTCAAATTTTTTACTCTAGTTATCATGATTTAAAAACCCGTTATCCCCACCTGCACCAATGTAAAACTATCAATCACAGAAAAGCTTGCAAAATAACCGCCGTATCTCTGTATGCCCGTTTCCAATCCTCCGGAATATCAGCTTCAATTGTTAAAGTTCCTTGATATCCGGATTCTTTTAAGACATCCAAAAATTCCGTATAATCAAAATCATCGTTGGCGTTTGGGAAGGGACGCTCGGGATACGAGATTGGGTAGTCCATGTGTATATGGTGTACATAATCTGAATAGGACACGATATCCGTTAGCGGCTCTTTTGCCCAAACCAAATGACGTAAATCAGCCATTGTGAACAGATTTGGCATATCTACCTCCCGGATAATCCGTACCGCCTCCGGCAGTGAGTTAATATAGTTGGAATACATAGGACCAAGGGGTTCCAAGATAACCTCTACATCATAATTACCTGCAATCTCTGCAAACATGCGCATAAAGTCAATAAACCGATTTTCTTTTTTAATGCTGGTTTCATCTATGAGCAGACGAGCCTTACCATTTCCAATAATAATCCTGTCCATCCCAAGTAACTTCGCCCTATGACAAGCATGCTCAAGATAAGCCTTATATTCCAATGCGTTAAAAGAATCCGTAAAAAACCATGGCTTGGCAACCGGAAGCGCCCTTGCTCCTGTCAGCACCGGAAAACCAATCTCATGCACCTTATCACAAAAAATACGAAACTCATTTTCTGTCAATGCTTCAATCTCCGGTACATCCAGTTCCGCATAATCAAATCCAGCCTGCCGGATATTATCATAGTCTGCGATTCGTCCAAAGCCGCCTAATCTCATAAAATTTTCCCTTTCCTCTTCTTGTTATAATCCTGCTTTTGCGTTCATATCATCAAGAATCCTGTTAACATCCAGCATCTCTTTTAACGATGCGCGGGGTTTAGCCCCAGTCAACCAATCGTTCAATGTTGTCTTTGTATAAACAGTGTAGTATATGTCACTATCCGTGTTTAACGGAATACCCACTGGCTCTCTATCATATTCCCTGATTTCCAGACGGTTCTCCGCAAGTATATAATACCCATTCTCTGTGACAATTGTCCAGCGGTTCTCCCGTTTCGATTCCTCCGACATGGGATAAGCATAGCCGCTTTCCAAAAGCAGGGAAGTTCCATTTGGCAGCTTCAGCAATGAAGTCGCATAAGTCTCAATGTCATATGGAGAACTATATTGATAAGCGGACGCTAATGTTTTGGCGCTGCAACTGTCTGTCAAAAACAAAGCCATATCTATAAAATGGACACCCAGATTAGTCATGCATCCTCCTCCTGCTGTACGTTGTGAAAGCATCCAGGAAGAAGTCTCCAGATAGCGGGATGGAGGACCTGCAATAAAACGATAGGACATATGAGTAATTGGTTTGGTAAGATATTTGTTTTTCAGCTCATTAACAGTATCACTATAGCGCCAGACAAAAGGAATGGAACAAAAACCGTTCTTTTTCTCACAAAATTCATATAAGGATTCCACCTCGCCAGCATTCATGCCGGCTGGTTTTTCCATTGAGAATGGGATGCCCAGCTTTAAAAGATATTCCGCAGTGTCTTTCATCCGGTAGTGAGGCGCAAATGCAAATACGAAATCGGGCTTTGTTTCCATTACCATCTGACGGTAATCCTGATATGCAGGGCAGCTGTACTTCCCGGCATAGCGTTCAGCGATACCAATGTTATCATCACTGATACCGACTACCGAATTCTCAGGAAGTCCCGGAAGATACAGCGGTAAATGCCAATGACTGACTCCTAGCAAGGCAATCTTCATCTTTTCACTCATTTTTTCCCCCTTCGGAATCAAAAAAGTATACTTTTTAAATAGTCAATCGATTTTTTCATTCCAATGGACGCATCCGGAATGTCATCCGGATGCCACCTTCTCTCATATTCCAGAGAAAGCCACCCATCATATCCGTGAGCCTTCACGGATTTCAGTATTGCAGGCCAGTCTAAAATGCCTTCTCCCACAATACGAGTGCGCACATTTCTCTCTGATTCATCCGGATGGGATACGTCAGATGATACAAAATCCTTACCTTCCAAAAATACCAAGTCTTTTACATGCATATAACTGACATATTGCTGCTGTAGAGAAATGGCCTCTTCATATCCTTCATTTCCCGTAAAGGTCAGATTGGCCTGGTCATATAGGATGCGGACTGCCGGGTGGTCAATATCCCGGATTAATGCGGCACTATCCTTTGCAGATACCGCCATTGTATTAAAATGATTTTCAACGATTAACACAACATCCTTCTGGGCAGCCAGATTACCCAGATACCGCAGTGATTCTATCAGTTTCTCTCTTCGTTCTTCCAACTTTTGTGTATCCCCTGCCAAAAGATTCCCACCATAAATACGAATGTAATGCGCATTCAGATACTGGCAATAATCAATCACGTTACGAATACTTTCGATTTCCGCCTGTCGAACTTCTTTATCAAGTGAATTAAAGTAGGAGTTATATGGAGTCAGGCAGGAAATTTCAATTTCATTTTCCTCTGCACAACGCTTCACAATAGAAAGGCTTTTTTCATCACAATCACAAGGAATTCCTGAACAGTATCCATCCTGAACAACAATTTCTGCTCCATCCGCTCCAATCCTATGAAACAGCTCAATTGCTTCGTTCACCGTATATTCCGGCGTACCCATTGTATGTCCGGCAATTTTCATGTGTCTCCTCACCTCTACTCCATCCCTGGAAGGCCTGCACTTCGCAATATCCTATCCAGTAATTCATGTGTCTTATATGCATCCACAGCATTTGTAAGTGGTACCCTGTCTTCTTTTACACAGTCCAGGAAATGCCGGATTGCATAGCTGAAACCAAGCTTATCTTCTGACCGTGCCCATCCCATAGCAAGGGGAGTCATCTCTGTGGTATGCTGCTCCTCTGCATCCGTTATGGTGATGCTATCAGGTATTTTGATAAAAACAGAGCGGTTGCCACCATGAATCTCAATATTTTCTTCCCACTGGCCAGAACTGCGGTCAGCTATCAGCATACCTGACGCACCACTTTCAAACAATAACTGCGCTGTGGTAAAGCTTTCGTAATCCGGATCTGTGAATTTAGAAATTGCATGTACCTCCTTCACTTCACCGCCATAAAAACGCATCAAGTCCACAATATGGATTGCATTTTCCAATGTTGCGTGATATTCCGTAGCCGGACGGTTTTTCTGTCCTATGATAACATCCGGAAGGATATCTGTATAGACTTCTTTGGCTTTCTGACATACCGGAGCATACCGACGGTTAAATCCAATCATCAGTTTGCGTCCAGTCTGTTCTGACAATTCAGCCATATGGTCAGCATCTTTCAATGTTGTTGCCATAGGTTTTTCACTATAGACATCTATACCTGCTTTTAGGAGAAAGGATATCTGCTCAGCATGGCATGCCTTTGGAGTAAGCACAAAGGCACAATCTAAATCGAGCTTTACAAGTTCTTCCAAAGACTGCACTACCTGTTGGGCGCCGCACAGACGTTGCGCCTTTTTGGCACTCTCAAGATGATTTGCCATGATCCCAGCCAGCTCCACATCATCAAATCTTGGAAAAACCGGTAGGAAATTATTACTGGCAACATAGCCCACTCCAATCACTCCGATACGCAGTTTATTCCTACTCATGAATACCTTCCTCCTCACAGTATGCATCATAGATTTCTTCTAAAATGCGCTTCTCATCTTCCTTAAGCGGGCGCAGTGGACCACGGCATACATCCGTACGGATAACGCCGCGCAACTTAAGCAGTGTTTTAAGCGCCGGGATACCAGGAATCCCAGCCAGCTTACGGTCCGTTTCCACAATCTTTTTCTGGGTCATAGCCGCGCCTGCATAATCCCCCTGCTGATACTGTCGGTAAAGCCTCGTAAACCTTTCATGAAAAATACTCCCTGGCCCGGTTACCGTTCCTACGCCCCCTGTCATCAGGCACTGCAAAAACAAGCTGTCACAGCCAATTAAAAGCTCTGGCTTTCTTCCATCTGTTTCAAGATAATCTTCTACCCGCATAAGGTCCGGGCTGCTGTATTTGATTCCCACGATATTAGGAAACTCCTCCATCAACTTTTGCAGCAATCCAGGCTTTACATCATTAGTCGTGCAACCGGGAATATTATATATGTACACGGGAAAATTCTCCGGAAGGCCTTTTATAACGTCACGGTAATACTGTAAAAGCGATTCTTCATCCATTTGGAAAAATGCAGGACTCATAATGCCAATCCCATCTGCCCCAATATCAACCGCATGTACTGCGTGGGATGCGGTTTCTCCTGTTGTCATACTACCACACTGGATAAACAACGGAAGGCGGTGAGCGTTCACGTTCGCCATAACCTCTGCCACATGGTCCCTTTCCTCCTTTGTCAGGAGCAGGCTCTCGCCATTTGTCCCGTTGGGATACAGGGCATTTACACCGGCTCCTAATAGATACCGTGTGAAATTCGCAAGCGACGCGTCATCAATAGATCCATCCTCATTCATCGGTGTAATGGTGGGAATAACAACCCCACACAGCCTTTTCTCATACATAACGTATTTCCTCCCACTAATAGTTTTCCCGTGTCTTTGTCAGCAAATCATACAGCGCCTTCTGATCCTCGCTGGCATCCGCCAGAAATTTATCAACAACCGGTTTTACAGCCTCTTCAAACAGCGCTTTATCAACCTCCACAATTTCAACGCCCTGTTCCTTCATTGCCTTCATACCATCCTCGGTTGCTTCTGGCCAGATCTCATTATTCCATACATCAGAGAACTTCTTGCCGGCTTCCAGAACAGCTTCCTGATTTTCAGCAGACAAGCCGTCAAACCATACCTTACTTACGAATACCGGGTCCGGTATAGTGAAATGCTCCGTCAGGGAGAAATGCTTCGCCAGTTCCTGCCATCCATTGGCAACCACTACAGAGGGGGTATGGTCAAGGCCGTCAATGGTCCCCTGCTGCAGACCGGTATAAATCTCGCTTGCACCAAGAGGCGTGGCGATTGCACCCATAGCATTGGTTGAATCCGCCAGAATCGGATCCTGCATGCAGCGAATCTTAAGTCCGGTAAGGTCTGCCGGGGTATTGACCGTTTTCTTCTGGTTCATTATGCTGCGGCTTCCAATGTCAGTCCACGCAATGATGACAAATCCATTGGCTTGGGCGTCCGCTTCCAGCATCTCGCGGACCGCCGGGTCCATTACTGTTGCACAGGCCTGCTGTCCGTTTTCCCACAGATACGGCAGGGAGAATACAGACCACATGTCATTAAATGCAGAAAGATCCGTGGCAGCGCACTCCGTCATCTCAATGGTTCCGTTTCCCAGGCCCTCAAAGGTTGCGGTCTTATCCCCCAGCTGGGAGGATGGATAGAATTCCATCTTCATACGCCCATCTGAGCACTCTTCAATCAGCTCTCCTAATTTCAGCGCCCCCTCTGCCTGCGTACCGGTGGATGGATACGTTACCGAATACTTTACAACCACCTGTGAAGCATTGACAGATGCCGCGGTGTCTTTCGAGGCAGATGTGCCGCTGCTGCCGGCAGAAGCAGGGGCCTTAGAGCTGCCGCAGGCGGCCAGGCTGATTGCTGTGGCTGTTATAAGTAACATGGATATAAGATTCTTTTTCATATGGTTAATCTCCTTTATCATTCTTTATTAGTTAATTACGCCCACCACATCTCTGTTTTGTCTTCCATTATCAGAGATTCTTTGACAATCCTGACCGCTTTTTCCAGGCCCTCGAACCGGTTGATCAGGCTATCCTCATGTTCAATACTGACCGCCCCATCGTATCCTATGATACGCAGTGTGGAAAAAATATTTTTCCAGTAAGCCGTATCATTGCCATAACCAATGGTCCTGAATATCCAGGAGCGATTAATTTCATTGCTGTAATGTTTGGTATCCAGGACGCCGTTGACCGCGGTATTGATTGAATCCACCTTTACGTCCTTGGCATGTACATGATAGATTGCGTCCTTAAGTTCCCGGATGACCGAAACAGGGTCCATTCCTTGCCAAAGAAGATGGCTTGGGTCAAAATTCACCCCAATTTCCCTTCCAACCTCCCCCCGTAGCCGTTTCAAGGTTTCAGAATTATAAACCATAAATCCCGGATGCAGTTCCAATGCAATCTTCGTCACGCCATTCTCCTTTGCAAAAGCAGCAAACTCCTTCCAGTATGGAATCAATACCTCATTCCACTGATAATCCAGAATCTTAAGATAATCATCCGGCCAGGGACAGGTCACCCAATTGGGGTATTTTGAATCCGGACCGTCTCCGGCACATCCGGAAAAGCAGGTAATCGTATCCAGTCCAAGTTCTTTACAAAGGCGTACCGCGTCCCGCATATCCTCGTCATAGGCAGCTGCAATTCCCCGATCCGGGTGAATGGGATTACCATGGCAGGAAAGAGCGCTGATAGTCAAACCGGAATCCGCTATGGTCCGCTTAAATCCATCCATCTTTTCTTTGTCCCCAAGCAAAACCGCGGGATTAACATGGGACTTGCCGGCATATCCGCCGCATCCCGGCTCTATTGTCTGGATTCCTATGTTCCGAAAATAGTCCAGGGCCTCTGCCAGGGGTTTGTCCTGCATAATATTTGCTACAATGCCAATCTTCATTCTGATTGTTTCCTCCCGTTTTTAATTAACACTGGTCCAACGGCCTGTTTTCGCGCTTTCAAATATCTTATCCAGAACCTGCATCTGATGCAGCCCATCTTCAAAGTCTGCGTATGGATTAATCGGCTTTACTCCACGAATTGCCCCATAAACAGCAATAAAATTCTGTTTAAAAGCATCCGGAAACCCCTCTGCGTGACCGCCCGGATAGGTTATGATTGGCGCAGTATCCGGATGAGCCAGCCCACGGTCTTTTGTCAGCAGGCGATTAGGTTCATTTCGGTATCCAAGCTTCAAATCACCAATGGCTTCGCTGTCCCATTCAGCAGAAATTTCCGAACCGGATACACGAATCGTGGTCTGATTTTTCCTGCCCTGATACACCTGGGAAAATACAGCACTGCCAACAGCTCCATTCTCAAAGCGGACCATAACATAAGAAGTATCCTCTGTATCCACTGCTACGTCCTTTAAATCCCCTGCCAGATTCATCTTTCTCACTGGCAGATTGGTCTGGAACTCCGCAAATACCTCTTTTACTTTACTTCCAATTACATACTCCGCCAGGTCAATCCAATGAGAACCAATATCTGATGTGACGCGGGTACTTCCGCCTTTGTCGGACAACATACGCCAGTTAAAATCTGATTCCTTGGAAAAGCAATCTTGTAAATATGCTCCATGTACGCCGTATATTTTACCCAGAGCCCCATCCAGAATCATATTGCGCAGCTGATGGTTGGCGGGATAGAATCGGTTATGTAAATTAATTGCATGGACAAGATTACTTTTCTTTGCCGCTTCCAGCATTTCTTTTGCTTCCCCAGCATTCCTTGCCATGGGTTTCTCACAGATTACATGAATTCCATGTTTGAATGCGTAGAGGGCAATTTCTTTATGCGTATGGTTCGGTGTACAAATATGAATACAATCCGGTTCTACTGCTTCAATCATCTCACGATAGTCTGAGAATCCATTTGGAACATCCAGCTCCTCTGCCTTTTGTACCGGGTCTACAATGTCTACCAATGCCACAACATCCACACCCGGCACACGCTTAAGCGCTTCCACGTGCGCCGCTCCGATAAATCCTGACCCAATAACCGCTGCTTTTAAACGTTTCATATCCGTTCTCTCCTCCTGTCTCATATTATGCTTATGCCCTTACTGCTCCAGAACCAGGGCTGCCGCCCCGAGAAGGGCCGCTTCATAACCTAGCGGAGTCTTTACAATATCAATATCCTGCATCTGTTTAAATGCATTCTGCTGAACGGAAACGCGGATAGATGGAAGCAGAAGATCAAGGGACGCTGCAACCCCACCGCCAATCACAACTGCCTGGGTATTTAAAATATTAATGCAATAGGAAATACCACGTCCCAGGTATGTACCAATCTGATTCAAAATATCCAGGGCATCCGTGTTTCCTGCCCTGGCAAGAGCTGCGCATCCTGCCCCATCCGGCTTTAACCCCATCTCATCCAGCGCTTTTGCAAATGCGGGAGATGTAAGCCTGCGCTTCCTTGTCTCCCGTATCAGCGCTGTTCCGGAACCATGTGCTTCCAGGCATCCATACTGACCACAGGGACAATGCGCCGGCGACTTATATTCAACTTTTAAGTGTCCCAGCTCACCAGCAAAACCAAGGCCTCCCCGTACCAGTTTTGAACCTTCCACCACGGCGCCGCCCACGCCTGTACTCACTGTCATCCATATGAAATCCGTATAGTTATTTCCTAGTCCAAACCGCTTTTCGCCAATAGCGCAGGCGTTGACATCATTCTCGCACCGCACCCTTGAAATCCCAAGGTTTTTACTCAAATAGCCCGCTACTTCCACATTTTTCCAGTTTGCATAAGGTGCGTAAAGCAGAATTCCCTTTTCGTTGTCCACAATTCCCGGAAGCGACACCCCCAGTCCGGCGAAGTCCTCCGCCTGTAACTCAGTCTGATGCATCAGACGTTTCATTGCCTGTACGCATAATTCCAGATGCGTCTCATATCTTTCGACAATGGACGGAAAACTTTCCTGTATCAAAATTCCACCATTCTCATCCAGTATAGCAACAATGGTTTTTGTTCCGCCAATGTCTAGTGCCGCAATATACATATCTTCATCCTCCAATATGCCTTACGCCCCCACATTGTCTGCATAAATCTGCTGTGAGATTGCATGTCCCAGAATTACATGAATATCCTCAACAACACCATAATTCTCAGATGGGATAATCATTGCAAAATCAGACATGCCGATTATCTTACCACCTTTATCCGCAACAACACAGGCTGTTTTTGCACCAATCTCTTTTGCGTACCGATGAGCTTCCACAAGATTTGATGAGCTTCCTGAAACAGAAAAGGTTAATACCAGGTCGCCCGGCTCCAGAAAATTCTTCATCTGCTCAACAAACGTTGTTTCATATCCACAGTCATTACCAAGAGCGCTGAAAATTGCCCCGTTATCTGCCGGTGAAAAAATTTTTAGGCGTTTGGAATCTCCTCTGTTAATTCCTTTGCCAAAATCACATACCCAATGGGATGCGGCGGCCGCGCTTCCACCATTGCCAAGCACAAAGAGATGTTTTCCGTTATTCCTAGTCTCCTCAATCAAATCAAACAGTTTCTGTATATCCTCTCTCTTAAGGCCATCAATCGTATCATTTAACATTTCACTATATGTATCAAAGAACATTTTTCTTTCCTCCATTTTCCTCTTTATACTTCTTCCACATATTCTCCGGAGTTATCCTCCAGTATGTCATAGCCTGCGCGCAGGTAAAGGTCAAGCTGGGGCGGCGTCGCGATACCAAGCGTTACAAAGTCCTCTGTATTTTCCGCTGGATTGCGGGTACCGTGCAGGACGCCGGGAGGCGCAAACACAATATCTCCTGTCTCAACCGGAATCCACTTGTCATAAAGGTAACACTCACCCTTACCGCTGTGGATGATGAGGATTTCCTCAGAAATGGGATGCTTATGGGGCGCAAATTCCTTACCTGGCTTATGAAATCCAACCGCGATATTTGCTCCGCGGCATCCCATCTTTGGATTTAAAGCGAAATGAACATCGTGTCCATTTGGCATTGTCCACACTTCACCGCCGCTGATACTAAACTTTCCTCCATATTTCAATACATGCTCTTTGTTTGTCATTACAAAATCTCCTTTTCCTGAAATTATTCTACCATTCTATTTTTTATGATCGAAACCGGATAACCGGCTTGATTGCCAAACCAGACATCATGTCATCAAACGCCTTAAGGGCATCCTTATAATCATAAACCGTAATCAGCTTCTTTAAATCATCCTGAAGCCTCACCAGAATATCAACTGCCGCGCTGGTACCATCTGTCTTAAGATGTGGATACGGTCCCTTGGAGCCCCGGATGGTCAGCTCTTTGCGCATAATAGGCAAAAGCTCCACCTGTTCTGCAAAGCCGCTGTAAACACTGCCCACCACGATACGTCCTCCCGGACGGACCACCTGGAACGCGCTCTGAAGGACCGGGAGCGCTCCGGTAAGCTCAATAATCACATCCGCACCCTTTGAGCCACACATCTCAAATATCTGGTCCTGCCAGTTCCCGTCATTGCTGTCAATCACCTCAATAAATCCAAGACTCCGCACTTTTTCCAAACGTGCCTTACTATTATCCACTCCCACAACCACATCTACGCCCATGCTCTTTATAATGCGGGACGCAATCAGACCCATCGGTCCCATACCAAATACAACCACTGTTTCCCCATGCTTCACATTAGCCTGACGTGCCACATGGTAAGCACAATTGGTTGGCTCCAGCAGAGTTGCTGTAATATCATCAATGGTATCCGGAACAGGACTGATAAAACTGTATTCCTGCGTATTTAACACCAGGGTTTCCTCTGAAAATCCTCCGGGCAAAAGGGCATCGTTCATGCTCCTGCAATAATTTGGAAGCCCGTTGCGGCAATTCCAGCAGTGTCCGCAGGCTCTGGAAAGCTCACTTGCCACGCGCATACCCTTCTTAATACCATTTGCGCCGTCGCCAGGATCCACTACCACGCCGGAAAACTCGTGCCCGAAATATCTTTCATTCTCAAGGGAACGTTTTCCACGGTAAAGCGCTATATCGCTTCCACAGATGCTGCAGGCTGTTACATCAATCTTAACCGTTCCCGGTTCAAGGGTCTTAATGTCACCGCAGTTTTCCTGTAATTCTAATTTCCCATAATCAACCAATGCCACTTTTCTCATAATATCCATCCTTTCCATACTTCCAGACGTATGTCCCGGTATCTATTTACAGCATAAATCATCCAAAAATAGAACGGGCGTATTTAATACCGTTACCCATATGTTCAACTGACTCTTCAAAGGTGTCATACCAGAGCTTCCACGGATAAAGCCCAAATACCTCAAAGGAACAATACCCCTTAAAATCCACTTCCCGCAGCGCCTCTGCCACAGACGCAAAGTCAAAATGCCCGTCTCCTGGCGCCTGGCGGTTTGAGTCCGCAAGATGCAGGTTTGCCAAGGTATGTCCATAATTGCGGATGGTTTCAGCCGGATTTACTTCTTCTATATTTAGGTGATAGGTATCCGCCATGGTACGCACATTTGGAAGGTTTACCATATTCACAAAATTTACCGCTTCTTCCAATGTGTTCAGGAAGTTGGTTTCATACCGGTTAATTGCCTCCACAGCCAGGGTAACCCCTTTTTCCTGGGCATACAGACCAACCTGGCGTATTACCTCAGCCATACATTTCACTCCTGCCTCCCTGTCCCAGTCAGGCTCAAAGCTTCTGGTCTTTCCGCCGCTTCCCACTATAACGGTAGGGCATTCCATATCATATGCAACATCCACTACCTGTTTCAAATAGGCAGCAGACTGATTCATCATCTCCGAATCCGTGCTCAAAAGCCGAATGGTTCCGTCGAAAATATAGTGAAGGGCGCTGCAAACAATTCCTGCATCATGAATCCAGCCTAAAACCTCTTTTCGGCGCTCCGGTGTGGATTCCACCGGCAGGTGAAGGGCCGCGGTAAGCTCCACGGCGTCATATCCCAGCTTTGCCGAAGTATCAATAATTTTTTTCAGATCCGCCATGCCAAAGGCCGCGGTACAGGCACTAAACTTCATATATTTCTCCTCCTACAATTTATTTCCTTATACGGTTATACCACACTGTATCCCAGCATCACCGGAACATAGGTGACCAGCGACGGGATATAGGTAATCAGCAGCAATGCGGCAATCTCTGCAATCAGATATGGAATAATGCCCTTGATGCCTTCCTCCACCGTAATATCTCCAATTCTACTTCCTATAAATAAGCAGTATCCCAGCGGAGGCGTAATATTACCAATGGTAAGGTTAAGCGCCATGATAACACCAAAATGAATTGTACTGATACCAAGCGCAGCCGCGACTGGAGCCAGAATCGGAGCAAGGATAATAACGGAAGCGCCTCCATCCATAAACATTCCCATAATAAGAAGCAGGATATTCACAAGCATCAGAAATACGTATTTGTTACTTGTTAAGGAAAGAATCAGGTCATTCACAATAACCGGCATCTGGAGCGCTGTCAGACCGTAACTGAATACCCGGGCGCAGGCAATAATCAGCAGCAATGGCGCCGCACTGTTAACCGTTGCAAGCAGCAGGGACCAAATATCTCGAAGCCTTAAGGTACGACTGACAAAAAGACTGACCAGCAGACTGTAAACAACCGCAATGGCTCCCGCTTCTGTAGGAGTACATACACCTCCCATGATACCTCCTACAATAATAACCGGCATGCCCAATGGAATGATACCATCAAGAGCAACCTTCACAACTTCGTTGCGGCTCAGCCGTTCATCGTGCTTCGGAAAATGATACATGTGATTACGGACCAGCAAAACAATCATCAGTATTAAGCCCACCAGAATCCCCGGTATCAAGCCTCCCATAAACATTGCTCCGACCGAACACCCAACCGCGGTGGCAAATACAACCATGATGATACTCGGCGGGATAATTGGCCCGCAGGTAGAAGCCGCAGCAATAATTCCAACTGCCTCTTTTGTGGGGTATCCTTCCTCTTTCATGGCGGGAATCAGGATACCACCCATGCAGGAGGTACTTGCCTGTGCGGAACCGGTAATGCCGCCAAAGAACATACTCGCCACAATACTGGAAAGGCCAAGACTGGCGGGCAGGCGTCCAATCAGCAGCATTGCAAACCGAATCAGCTTCTCCGTAATCTTTCCCCGGTTCATAATCTCACCTGCAAGCATGAAAAACGGTATAGCCAAAAGGGGCAGACTCCCTATGCCGTTAAAAATAGACTGTGGAATAACCAGTGTGGCAAGAGGAGTTGCTGTGGATGATGCCAGTGCCACAAGGCTGAGCAAACCGGTAAACATCAGGCTAATGTAAATCGGGATACCTGCAATGATAAAAATAAAGGTCAAAATGACCAGGAGCGCAATTATTTCTCCCATCTATGTTTCCTCCTATTCTTTCTCGGACGCTGCGTCCGTTAATATCTTTATCTTGACCACTTTCAGATACTCATAAATGCAAAGCCCGAATCCCATGGGAATTGACATGTAAAAATACATTCTCGGAATACGAAGTACCGTACTCTTCATAGTTCCGCCTAAGGTAAACTGCATTGAAATCACGAACATGAACACCAACAACACAATTGTAAGTATATTGATTGCAGCCCGCATTGCAATTCGCGCCGCTCTTGATTTCCGGTTGTTAATAAAAGAGGTGAATTCCGCATGACCATTGGAACGCACTGCTCTTGCACTCCCAAACATGCCCATGGCGACAAGCAGCATCTGGTTCACTTCGTCCGCCCATAGAAAACCCGTATGTAAAACATAACGCCCAAATACACTTCCCGCTGCGATCACCACAATCCCTGCCAGGCAGAACGCAGAAACAATGTCCTCAATCCACGCAACCACAGAATCAAACCTTTTAAAAGTCATCTTGCCCTCCTTATTGAATTATACTGTAATCGATTACAATTTATGTCTATAGCTTAATGGATATCGTCATTGTTGTCAATTGTTATTTTTACTGATATTATTTTGTAATTATTATTACTTTTTACCAATTTTAGCTTTGTTGATATCTGTTTGGATTTTTTTAAATTGTAATCGATTACAGTCATGTCAAATAGCAATTTAAATTATTTTGCATGTTTTTCTTGCAATGCCCACTTTAATGTTATAAAATGTAATCGATTACAGTTTTTATCATTAAAAAATAGTTCCGCTCCATATAAATGCGTTCTTCAATTTTTGTTTCTTGGGAGGATAAATATGAATGCACCAACCATAAAAGATGTAGCGAATGCCGCAGGAGTTTCCGTTGCAACCATATCCAGAGTGCTCAGTAACCCCGATCTTGTCAAACCGGCAACTAAAGAACATGTACTTCGGATAATCAAAGAAATGAATTACCAGCCAAACGTTCTTGCACGTCAGCTTCGGACTCAGACAACAAGAGCTGTCATTGTTATTGTTCCTAATATAGAAAACTCCTTTTTTCATGGAATATTATCAGGTATCGGTACGGAAGCTGAACGGCAAGGATATCAAATGCTGATTGCTGATTTAAAGAGCCAGCCGTCCTTAGAAAAGCATTACATTGAAGCAATTAAGCAGCGGCAGGTGGACGGAATCATTTCCCTATCCGCTAATATGACACAAAAGCTGGAAACACTGATTACTGAAAAATACCCTTTAGTTATGGTAGTGCAATGCGTACCCAATTACAAAATACCAAGCGTTTCCATTGATAATATGGCAGCTTCAAAAGCGCTTATGACTCATCTTATCCGGCTTGGACACCGCGAGATTGCACACCTCACTGTATCACCTTTGCAGATGCCTTATCAGGATCGTCTCAACGGTTATATTTCTGCTCTTGAAGAACACAAAATTCCTGTTGATAATGAACTGATCAGTTACGGAGAACCCGCCATCAAGGGCGGCTATGATCAGATGTGGACATTACTTGCAAAACAAAAAAAATTCACCGCTGTATTTGCCGCAGGTGATACAATGGCAATCGGTGCTATGAAAGCATTAAAAGATCAGGGACTGCGTGTTCCTGAAGACTGTGCTGTTGTCGGCTTTGATGATATTGATCTTTCTTCTGTATGGGAACCAGCGATTACCACAATCCGTCAGCCCAAGGAGATGATGGGAAGGATTGCATTCCAGAAACTGCTGGCCCTCATGCAGAATGAACCTATTGCAGTCAGTCAAGAATATTTACCATACGAACTGGTAATACGGGAAAGTTGCGGTTATTTTCTATGACTAACAGTGCCTGATATTTTTTCAGGTTATTACATAAATAAAAACTTATCACTTTACAGCATATTCAAAAATATTGTACATAGTCCTTTATCGTAGAATGCGTTTGCGACAAACATCTCAAAAGAAAGTAATCTTTACAAGCCAAAAACCCTGGAAGACTCATCTCCCAGGGCCAAGGCATCTATTTCTCACGCCCTGAAAAACACCCATTTTCAGGCCGCAAATCCACTCATTTTTTCCCCAAAAACCACTACATCTTGTGGTTTTATCCTCTATTTTTCTCCAAAACCACAATTCGGCATCTAAACTACCGTAGCTTAATGTGGTGCTGCGGTGGAATAGATGCCTGCATCTACATTATTTTATTGATACATTGGAATACTATCTATCCCTTAACTATCCACTCACCTGAACGGTTATTTCCACTTCTGACAATATATCCCTTATCCTGCAATTCTGCAATCATCCTTTTTACAGTGCGCAATGAAACTCCTAACTCCTTTTGTAATTCCTTTTGTGTGACTTTTGCATTCTGCTTCATAATGGTCAACACTCTTTCTTCAGGAGACGTTACCTTAATTCCATTAATGGTGCCAATGGTGTCAGAATTAGTGCCAATGGTGCCACAATTAGTGCCAATGGTGCCAGCTTGGCTTAATAACGGCTGCCTGTACATATTTATACGGAAATCTCCGTCAAAATCGATCAGCTCTGGTTCTGGAATACCATATTCCTGGCATTCGCGTATTATTCGAGGAATACCGCTGCCCCATTTTTCAATGATTTTCATATAAGAGAATGCGTTGGCTATTGCACGATTCCTGATTTTAGAGTATCCTTCCTTCATTTTTTCAATCGTCACACCATTCATTAGCATACCTGGAGAAGTAATCTCCAATCGGTTATCATAAAGCGCTACCTGGATATTGCCCGGGTCCAAATAACTGCGATGGGCTACAGCATTGGCAATCAACTCACGGATGCTGTCTATCGGAAGCTCATAAACATCCTGCCTGTAAATACCATCTATCTTCATTCCCCGGTTAATTTTCTCCAGCACATATTGGTATGCGGCCTCCATCTGTTCCTGAATTGGACCGTTAAATTCCCGCCTGTCTACAAAGTACGCACGGTCATTACCTTTAAAGATAGCACACTGGATGTTTTGCTGCATGGTATTCTTCCCTGTCAGCAAAGCATATGCATTCGTCGGTACAATTTCTCCATCTTTTTCCCATAAAATCCCCCAGGATAACAGTACATTCTCTGTTACATCTTTAATCTCAGCTTTGGCTGCATTGGTCAATGCATGTTCGAGGGCGACTTTTTTTAAATCGTCACATAGTTTTTTAATGTCGTCTTTTGTAACTGTCAAGCCATCACACGGCTCACTGTCATAATAGCGGTTCTGTCCTTCCAGTATCAATTCCTTTAACATAAAATCAGGTGCAAGACGGGTCGTTCCTGCAACCCGGATAAATGTTCCGTCTACTATTCCCTTTGATTTTAAGTAATACGGGCGCATTTTACCAGAACTGATTTCTACAACAATAACGGTCTTATCTCCAACTGTCTGTAACGTCACGTCCGGGATAATCCTCGGCTCACAACTATCTGATATAGCATTGGTGATAGAGTCTATTGTCTGGAAAATTGTATCCGGATTCATGCCTGTTACATCTAATGTTGAATCATCAATACCAAATACAATCCTTCCGCCACGTCCATTGGCAAAGGCAACTACCGTTTTCATATACTTTTCACTTTTTCCCGGTACATCTACTTTATATTCGATGCTCTTTGATTCACCTAAAAACAATTTGTCTAATGCCATATTCTCCCCTCCTTAATCTCTCTTTCGGTGCACGCATCCTGATTTTATTTTAGATAATAGCACATTTTCTACATGAATACTATTTTCCACTTAAAACTTTACTATATTATATAAAGGAAATATTATAATATCAATAGCTACAGAAGCTTCGTTCTCGATATATGAACAGACTACATAGCCGTAATGTCCATACTGTCTGCTTATGAATAAAGGTTCTATACTGAATGTTGGGGTGTGCTGAAAAGCACACTTCCAACATTCTTTTCGTTGTAATAAAATACATCTATAAGAAGCCTCCTAAACGCATTATCCCGACCAAAGTTTAATGTTACGGAGGTGACCCCTTATAGATGTACCCTAATTATACCAAGGCTTTCCTTAACTTGGAAGGTGTTTTTATTAAAAAAGTGGTTCAGGCAGACTCTTTCATTAAAATTTTCATCCAGTCCCAACCGGTAGAACAGACTTGTCCCTGCTGTGGGGCTAAAACTAAACGGATTCATGATTACCGTTTACAAGAAGTCCAGGACATTCCCTTACTGGGAAAACAAGTAATCCTGCTACTTCGCAAACGCCGCTACCTCTGCCCATATTGCCGCAAACGGTTCACGGAACCCTATTCGTTCCTCCCCAGCTACCACCGCAGGACCCGCAGACTGGCATTTTACATTGTCTCCCTGCTCCGGCAGACCTTTTCCTTAAAACAGATCGCAGAGCTTACCGGTGTTTCCGTCCAGACGGTTTGCCGCCTTCTGGACACGATTTGCTATCCTCCGCCTGACCAGCTTCCACAAGCGCTTTCCATTGACGAATTCAAAGGCAATGCTTCTACCGGTAAATATCAGTGCTTTCTGGTTGATCCGAAAAAGCGCCGGATCCTCGACATTCTCCCGGATCGGACCCAGAGCCATCTGGCTGATTATTGGCGGAACATTCCCAGGAAAGAACGCCTGAAGGTAAAGTTCTTCGTCTGCGATATGTGGCGCCCCTACACCGAACTTGCACAGACCTTCTTTCCAAACGCTACAATCATCGTGGATAAATATCATTTCATCCGGCAGGTGACATGGGCGATTGAAAATGTACGCAAACGGCTGCAGCGCTCCATGCCGGTTTCTCTGCGTAAGTATTATAAACGCAGCCGGAAACTCATTCTGACCCGCTATAAAAAGCTGAAGGATGAGAACAAACAGGCCTGTGATTTAATGCTTCACTATAGCGAGGATCTGCGTCTGGCACACCGCATGAAAGAGTGGTTTTATGATATCTGCCAGATGGAAGCGTATCGTCAGCAGCAGAGGGAATTTGATGACTGGATTGCGAATGCACAGAGCTGTGGGATTAAGGAATTTGAGGCCTGTGCTAAGACCTACAGGGCCTGGCGAAAAGAAATCCTGAATGCCTTTAAATACGGATTGACAAATGGTCCCACAGAAGGATTTAACAACAAGATAAAGGTGTTAAAACGGAGCAGCTACGGAATCCGGAATTTCAAACGGTTCCGAACCCGGATACTTCACTGTACATCATAGGATAAAAAGGTCGGTAATGCGGAGGCTTATTTGGCATGCCCAAAATCAGTAAAACCTGGAACTAAACATAAAAAGGGCCCTTTTCATAGAATTGGGGCGGGATTTTAACAAATCCCACCCCAACTATTGACAAAGAGCCTGAATAAAAAGCCTGACATACCAGGCGCTCAATGCTCTGGGTATGTCAGGCTTTGCTTCGATTCGCTTCTTGTAGTGTGGCCTTTTCTGCCGTGGTTTCAAAATATATTGTTGCTATAGGTTTATGCTTTAGATATTCCGCACCTTAAAATCTTTCCATTTCGACGCAACGTGAAGTTCTGCCCCACTGTCTATCGCTTTGAAGTGTTCCTTACCGCAGTATATTTTCAAATCCTCACGTCCTCGCAAATCAAGCTCATTTGTTTTTCCTTTTGTTTCAAGAATGAAATACAATTTTTTCATACCCTCAAGTTCAACATACACCGCCCAATCGGGGTTGTATGTACCTATCGGCGTATCAACTTTGAAACGGCTCGGCAGTTTGAAAAACATCTTTACGTCAGGGTCATCGTCAAGATCGAGGGCAAAAGGCTTTTCAATCGTTGTGCTGTCATAGACAATATAATCATATACGCTATGTTCCACGGCAACGGCATTTCGGTCAAGGTTGGCGATAAGCTCTGCACTATCAAAAATCTCCTGCACATAGTATTCCGCGCCATACAACTTTTTATAGCTGATACCATCGATTGCAAGGGTCCGGCGCACATCTAAAATAATCTGCGTTGTATTCTCAATAAACATCTGTGGGTTGTTGAGGAAATCTCCAAGCCGCCCGCTTTGTTTTAGTATCTCCGCAACGGTAGCGCGTTTTATTAATGTCTGACTGCCTACAATCGTGAGAATATTTGGAAGCGATAAATAGCTATCTGAAAGTGTTGCTGTTTTAATGCCGCGCTCGGTATAGGTAACACCCGGATTGTCAATTTGAATATCAGCGGTCTGCGTGATAATCCGCGCCTTGGGTATCGGCTCCATGTCCCTCAATCCCTTGACGCTTCTACGTATCAATTCATCCTCGTCTATCTGCACTCGATAGGTAGTTTTCTGTTTAATTTTATTCCATAACTCCAAAAACTCCGGCGAAGCGGTTACTTCCTTCTTTAAATGCACAGTAACGTCCCGCGAAGCATCGCGGATAGGTGGTTTTGTATCAATGCGGCGTACCATATTTTCAATCTGCACCCTTGCGCCCTCCAAATGCGGCGGCAAATCAAGCGTACCAGTTTGTATCGCGGCTTTCATGCTGTCTTTGATTCTGCCGGATTTCGTGACATAACCATTTTGCTTAAAATGGGCCATAAGCTGCTGCGCATCGTCGTAGGTCAAGGCGCTTTGGACAACAACGGTCTTTTGCACGGTAAGCTGCGTAACCGTTGCGGGAGTAATATCACCCTCGCGGGCAATAAGTTCCACAGCTTTTGTCTTTGCTGCTTCAAGCTCCTGCGGCAACTTCGTAACCTCAGGCATTGGCTCGTCTGTTTTTATAAAACCCTCACCCGCAAGGTGAGATAGGAGCATTGCAGTCTGCTGCTCGGTAAGCGGCATTTCCTCGGTCTTGGTTTCCTCAAATACCATGCCGCTGAATAGGTCAAGCTGCAAAATGCCAAATTTAACACCCGTTTCTTCCTCAATCTCTTTTTGCAACGTGTTGGCGAACTCCGCAAAATTCTCGTTCGCCATAACGTGCAACAGGTTGATATTCCTGTCCTCGATGCGCTCCCCGTCTTGGTTGACGCATAGGCGCAAACCGCGCCCCACCTTTTGCCTCGCGGTCAAGGTGCTTTTTTGCTCAATCAGCGTACAGACTTGAAACACATTCGGATTGTCCCAACCCTCTTTTAAGGCGGAGTGTGAGAAGATAAAGCGCAAGGGACAGTCAAAGGACAACAACCATTCCTTGTCTTTCATAATCGTGTTGTAGGTGTTTGTATCGTCCTGCGTGTCGCCCTTGGTGTTCTTATAATTGCCTTTTTTGTCCTGCGAAAAGTACCCGTCATGGACGCGGCTCGCGTCTATGGTAAAGTGTTCACGCAAAGGCGCGTACTTCGGCAGTCCCATCAGTTCGGCATAGAGTTCTTCAAACATTTGCGCATAAATGCCTTTGCCGCCCTCCGGGTTGCGGTATTTCTTTACTTCATCAATAAAGAACAGGGACAACACTTTGATACCTTTTTCAGTATAGCGCAATTCCTTATCCAAATGCGCCTCAATCGTCCGTCGTATCTGCATACGTTTAATAAGTTTTTCGTCTACGTCGCCTATGGCGTGTCCCAACCGCACAACATCGGTATTGGACAATTCGATTTGTTCCATTTCCGGCGTACAGTCGATACCGGAAACAACATAGTTTTCATATAAGCTGCGGTAGCCGGACAGTTTATGCAAATCCGCGCCCGGTTTGACGGTGACGGCTTTGCGGCTCACTTTCCCGTCTTTTCCCTGGACGTCGATTTCAAGCCGCGCCTTAAATCCGTCTTCATTGGAAACGGAAAGCAGTTTGATATACGGCTTGTTAAAGCCGCCCGCCGCCTGGTTGCTCGATACGCATATCTGCTTGACAAGCCCCATTTGGTAAGCGTCAACAGGGGTTAAGCGGTAGAGTAGATTAACTTTCTCCCGGTGAGTCGCAGAATAGCGGAAAATGCAAAGGGGCGCAAGGGACGCGATAGCGGCTTTTGCCTTTTGGGTGTTGTCCACACTCTGCGGCTCGTCAATGATAACGATAGGGCGGGTAGCTTGTATGTAGTTGATGGCCGCGTCGCCGTTCAGCTTGTCCTGCTGCTGATTTATCACGTTTTCGGCCTTGCGAAAAGCGTCAATATTGATAATCATAATTTCTATATTTGCGCTCGTCGCAAACTGCCGCACATCGGAGAGCTTCGCGCTGTTGTAGATGAAATAGCGGCAAGATGCATTATCGTACAAAGCCGAAAAATGCTCCTGTGTTACTTGCAATGATTTATAGACTCCCTCACGGATAGCCACGCTCGGCACGACGATGATAAACTTTGTAAAGCCGTACAGATGGTTTAATTCATAGATGGTTTTGGTATAAACATAGGTCTTACCCGTCCCGGTTTCCATTTCAACGGAGAACTGCCGCCCTTGTAAATCGAAAGTCTGGGGCAATACGTTTTTTCGCTGTACTTCCCGCATATTCTCTATGATTTTTCCGTCATTTAACAAAAGGGTATTTGCAACACCAAGATTGGCGAAAAGCTCCATTTGCCCACCGCTTTGCTCCATGCTGAAAGTGGATGTCTCCCGCTGCTGTCCGTCAAAGAGGGCACAAACGGCGTTTACTGCGTCGGTTTGAAAGCCTTGCAGTTTGAATTTTAATTTCACTTCTCACGTCCCTCCTTATGCCTATTTGGAACGATACATTTTACAGTTTCAGCTTTTCCCGAAACCTTTAACTCATTTGTTAGATGATTTCCATTCCGTCTTATTTGATATATTTCTTCAATCCATTCCTTAAAATAATCTATCAAATGCAACTCAATATTGTTACATTGTCTTTGAAACTCAACGACATCTTGTTCTGTAAAGATACTTATGGACTCATCAATACCATAGGTATTGCCATAAATCGGATATTTACGTCGTTCCGTTAAGATGAACTTTTGTAACAATTGAATAAATGCGTCAAGCCCCGAAACATAATACTCTAATTGAATATCTCCCTTTTCAATATCAAAAGCAATGTCTTTCGGATGTGTAGAAATATCTTTTGCTATGCTCTTATTACGCATTAGAGTTTGTGGTTTCCAAATATATTTTTTTCTATATAACTTCTTTTTCAAGTAGCAAAAAGTAGCAATAACACCGACAATGAGGGTTATCCCAATTCCGCTAAATATCCATTCTTTATTGTTTGTAATCCATTCTATCATCTAATTGTCCTCACACTATCTTCAATTCAATGCCCTTATTTTCAAGCAGATAGTGGGCGTTTGACATAGCGGAATTATCCGCAAGAGAATTATCCGCAACAACAATTTTCTGTGGGGCAAACGCCGCCATTTGTTCAATATGTTCGGCAGTAATGCCATCCTGCAAGCAGATGAGCATTTCGCCGTTATCCACCTTGTAAACGGTCAACCCGTCCACATCCAATGCGGCAAGGTCGGCGGTCAAGGAATAGCCCATTTTCAAGAGGATTTCATAAATTAAATCCTCGTCGCTGCGGTCAGGCTTCAATCCGTCGATATGCTTGTCGATACGGTTAAAGAGCGTCGCAACGTCGCCGTCCTCAATGGGAGTATCCTCCCATAACTTCAGGTTGGAAGTGTCTAATTTGAAAACCTTAAAGCCCACGTCAATAGATGGCTTGTCCCCGTCAAGGGAGGTTTGCCCGCCGTCGGCCTCCAAAACTTTCTTTCCGATGCGGCGTATTCTCTCTTTACCAATCTCACAGATGTTTGTATATCCGGCTTTGTACGCTTCGCTTTTATCATCGCACACCTCAGGAAGCTGTACCATGATGAAGCGGCGGTTGCCTCCGTCCTTGGCATTGAGCTGCATGATGGCATGGGCGGTTGTTGCACTACCGCTAAAGAAATCAAGTATTAAATCATTTGACTTTTCTTTTAACACTCTTTGCATTAAATATATAATCAAGTCCACTGGTTTTGAATAATCAAAAACTTTTCCGTCAAATAAATTTTGCAATAACTTTGATGCTTGCGTACTTGAAAATTTATCAATTACGCTCATAGGGCGTTGTGTTCTTTTTATTATGTTTCCCTCATTATCGCAGTTAAGATATTGTTTTGTATAGACAGTCCATATATCATTTGGGTCTTTCTTTATTTCAACAAACCCATTGCTTTGACCCCATTTGAATTTATCTTGCGACCAACGCCAACAAGCCTTTTTTCCATTATTGTTGTCCGCAGGCATTATTTCCGTTCCGTCTGGTGCTGTTATAGGATAATCTAAACTTGTTGAATATTGAATAGAACCCATACCAAGTTTTTGCAGATAATATTTCCCTCTGATTTCTTCGTATTCATCACTACTTTTATATCTTTCTTCGTTGCTTATAACAACGCCGTTGACTTCAATCAACTCTAAGTTTTTGCAATAACATAGGATATGTTCGTGTTTAATCCTAAACAATTTACTATCGGAGCTACCGCCGCCCTCTTTATTTGTCCATATCAAATCGACAACAAAATTTTCTTCTCCAAAAGTTTCATCACAAAGTTTGCGTAAATTTGTTATTTCACTATCGTTTATGCTTATAAAGATAACACCGTCGTCCCGCAAGAGATTAGCGGCAAGACGCAAGCGAGGGTACATCATATTCAGCCAATTTGTATGATACCGCCCCATAGTTTCAGGGTTGCTCTTGGTGGTCTGCTGCGTAACCTCCATATACCGCCGCATGGGGTCGGCAAAATCATCCTCGTACACAAAATCGTTGCCCGTATTATACGGAGGGTCTATGTAAATCATCTTCACTCCGCAGAAGTAGGATTTTTGAAGCAGCTTCAACACCTCTAAATTATCACCCTCAATATAGAGATTTTGCGTTGTATCAAAATTGACGCTTTCCTCCGGGCAGGGGCGCAAGGTGGCCGTACTGCGCCGCTGCGCTAACCGCAAGCAATCGCTCTTGCCTTTCCACTTAAACTCGTATTTCTCAAAATCGTCTGTGATATATTCGCCACAAAGGGAAAGCAGTTTGTCAATATCTAATCTACCCTCGATGAAGCACTCCGGGAATACGGATTTCAGTTTGTTTTTATTTTCGGCTTCTATATCCATTGAAAGCCCGTCTAATTTATCAATCATTGGGTGCATCCTCCTCGATAAAACTTTTCAGCTTGTATAAACTTATTTCTGCAAAATATTTTAATCTCTCTTTATCCTGTACTTGTCCTGAAGCAGTCTCTATTGCCGAAATCAATTCGCCTAAGATGTTATTTGCCGCCCCAGCCAAATTATAAGGAACATAGCTGATTTGCTGAATATAATTTTTTGCTTCCGCTTTATTGTAAGCTGACAACGCACATTTAACCAATTCTTCAATTTTATCATAATCTTTCTGAGAGATTTTGTACCTCATTATACCACTCCTCTTTTCCATCTTTTCTTTTATATCCAACCTATTTACTGGTAGTAACTCTACCATCCTTAGTTTTTTTCGTATCGACAGGCATAACCCATGACGTTCCTATTTTAGTTGCATCTATTATCTTCCCTTGACGGCACAACTCTGAAACGCGCCGTGTGGTAATACCCCATAGTTCACTTGTCTATTTTACGGTCATAATATCCATAGTATTACGTCATTTTGCATTATACGATATTGTCGGAATAATATCAACATTAAAAAACCACCTTGCAGATTAATAGGCATCTACAAGGCGGGCGACGTTTTAGGCCTAAACCAACTCATTCAATATAATTTTGTCTGCTACCTTCTGTGCTTGCTATGAAATAGCAATTCATTCCATCGCATCTTCTTCCGGCATAGGATGCTGTTTTAGATAATCGGCTCGAATATGCTCAGAAAGTTCATACGCATGCATATCCACCGTGACACAATTGCTCTGCCAGCTTTCCTGTAAAAAGTAATTCCCGGTATATTTCCTTCTTAAATCTGTGAAGATATTTCAAGCGCAGTTGTCTATATTTTCCAAGATTCTTTAATAACTCACTGCCTTCAATTTCAATTTACTCTAAGTCCATGATAGCCATAAGCGGCCTCCTTGATAGAATGATTTACAATTCACCAGTTTCGTTTGTGTGCCTTGACGTACTTGTTTCTCGTAAACATCCTTATCAAAGAGACCGCTTAGCTTTTTCCTATTAATCAGATATAAATATACCATACAGGCGCCCCACTCTGCCAGGGCAGTACATATTCTGGGAATAACCTGATTGTAAAGCATGAGCTATCCCTCATTCATGTATTGTATCAACAGTTCCATAAGCTCTTTCTTCTTATTCCGGCTGACGGGAATCCGTTCACCACAGATGATACAGTCATTACCGGATATTCCATCCACATGCTTCATATTAATCAGATCTCCTTTTCCACAACGAAAATGCCATACCCACCCATAGAATCTTCCAATTCTTTTAATGTGATCCTGGACAGAAACTCACCTCTGGCCGTCCGGTAACATGTATCATGCCCCTGGCTTTCAATATAGTAAATATCCGAAACTGCCAGCTTCTGCAGACCGTCCTTCGTAGGAACCGATATAGATGTCTGCACTGCCTTTTTCATCCGGCCATTTTCTTAAAAAGTTCCTGACATCATGGTATGCATTACGCCAGTCCCCTTCTGTATAGTATATTTTCAATGCGTTTGTATCCAGGTCAAAATTTATCCCTTTCTTTTGCCCGCTATTCATATACTAATTCCTCATAAACCCTGTAAGCAGGTTTTCTTTTGCTGAACCATTATACCATATACACTCCTTTATATTCTCTGCAAGCTCTGGTGTTTGCTTCAGTGCAAAAATTGCCGCCCAAAAACGTCCGTAATCCTCCTCCCTCCCTTTATCTTCATAGACCCGGACCAGCGCTCTGTCCACGCAGTTTAAATCCTCAGACTCAAATATTTCGTCCACTTTATCATAAAGCTGTTCCAGGATATCCTGTTCCAGCCTATCTGTATCAAAGCTCAACTTAACTTTGAACATCTTTATGTCCTCCCTTCCTGATACTGTCCATTCCATTTATCATTTACGAAAACCTTATTATTTTTAATTCTTCTTTATAGCCTACTGTTGTTCCTATATTTTATCATTCCGGGTACCCATTAGCAATATTAGCCTCCAGGGCCTGTCAAACGCCTGTCAAACGATTTCCATTTTGATAACAATATTACTTCTAACCCCACTCTTGTTTACAGATTCACATCCAACATCATACCTGTCCTTAGCTGGATTTGCAGTCTATCGTTCGATACCACACGTATCTCCCGGACGATCTGCCGTATGAAGATATTATCAAATTCGGCTCCTGAGGCCCCGCCTGTCTCACCTATGATTCGGCTGATTTCCTGGTCCAGATATTCATACTCGTCCCTTATCTTTTCCTGCTCTTGTATGCTTTCTCTCCTCTTTTTTAATTCGCTTATCTGTAATCCCAGCTTTCGCATTCGGTCACTGTACCAGTTCTCACCACCATGTTCCCTAGCTGCCATGCCCACATAGTCCATAAGCTGGTCACGCAGTTCCTCTATGGTTTTATCAATCTCTTCCGCTGTGCACGCTCCTCCAACAACCTTGGCCGCCCGGAGGATATCTTCCTTTACCCCGTTTAAGAAGTTTTCTTCCTCCTGGTCAATTGACAGGCTGTGCAGCTTTCCCATAATAGCTTCCTGGATGACCTCCTCCTTTAGCGTAGGTGATTCATGGCACCGCTTCGTCCCATGCTCCAGACGGTTGATGCAGCGCCATACGATTACCTTCTTCCCACTTTTTGCCCAGGTTGTCCTGCGATAATGGGCTCCGCATTCATTGCACACCATGATTCCGGTCAGTGCATATTTAGAACTATATACGCCCTGGGCCGTCTTCCCTTTCCTGGTTCCGGCTTTTTTTAACGAGGAGCGTCGGGCAATCTCCTCCTGTATCTTGTAATAGACTGTCTTCGGGATGATTGCCTCATGATGATTCTTCACATAATACTGCTTCTGCTGGCCCGAGTTCTTCACCCTCCGTTTGGTCAGGTAGTCTGCCGTGAACGTCTTTTGTAACAGCACATCTCCCATGATTTTTTCATTGGTCAGTATGTTGTAGATGGTACCCGTACTCCATGTTTTCTTACCGGTAGTGGTTTCTATCCCTGCGTCCTCCAGTCTGTGCTTGATTCGTTCCAGGCTGTCCCCGTCCAGAAACCACCGGGCCATGTTTCGGATAACAGCCGCTTCCTCCTCCACGATGCACATCTCTCCGGTTGGCGCCTTCCTGAATCCATAGCTTCTCTGTCTTGTGGATTCCCCCTTTTCAAACTTTCTCGCATACCCCCACTTGACGTTGGTGCTGATGGCACGGCTCTCCTCCTGTGCCTGGCTGCTCAAGATGGTCAGTATCATTTCGGTTGAGTCATCCAGGGTGTTGAGGTTTTCCTTCTCGAAGTACACGGCCACGTTCTTTTCCTTGAGCTTCCTCACCCAGGAGATGCAGTCCACCGTATTCCTGGCAAACCGGCTGATGGATTTCGTAATGACCATGTCCACCTTCCCCTTCAGACACTGGTCCATCAGCTGATTAAAATCATCCCTACGGAAGGTATTGGTCGCGCTGCGTCCATCATCTGCGAAGACACCGGCGAATATCCAGTTGGGATTCTGCATGATGTGCCTGGTATAATATTCAATCTGTATGTCGTAACTGGACTGCTGCTGTTCCAGCTCCGTGCTGACGCGGCAGTATGCCGCTACCCGCAGCTTCCGAATTTCCCGGGATGACTCATCTGTCGGGTTCCAGGTTGCCGGAATGACCTCTACGATTCGTTCCGCCCTTGGCATGTAATTCCTCCTTTCCATCTGCCGCCTTAGTCCGGCTCTCCCGTTTCTTCCGGCCGTTTTCTTCCAATCTGGTCTGTACTTGTGTAAACAGTTCCCGTGTCACCAGAGCGGGAAATTTCTTATCCCCAAGGTAAACAGGGTTGGTGAGAATATTTCGGATGCAGCTGTGGCTCCATGCTGGCTTTCCTTTCTGGTTGGGTATGGACTGGCGTATTAACTCTTTTGCCAGTGCTGTCAGCGACATCCCTTCTGCGTAGGATTGGAATAACATCTGAACAATTGGACCGTATTGCTCATGGATGATTGGCGTTTCCTGTCCATCCAGCCAGTATCCGAAGGGGACACAGTAGCGTATGTTCTTCAATTTCTTATCTTTTGTTGTTTTAATTTCTGGGTATTGAAGTACTGTCGCATTGTTTATCAGCTGAAATCTCAAGCTTCTGTCCGGCTGTACCTCTACCCTCTTGATGATTTTAAATATGGACGAATCAATTTTTTCTGCCTGGATGGAACCATCCAATCCCCGAAGGTAATCCTCTATCTGACAGGTCAAGTCTGTCATCTTTATCTCTCGGTATCTCCTGGCAGCAATCTGAAAATAGAGTTGCTCTATCCTTTCATCGTCTTCGTTGCATCTGTTCCAGCACACACTTAATTCCGATTCCATACGCTGTCTTTCTTTGATGAGCCCCTTCAGTATCTTTTTCGTTTCCTCATGGTACAGGGTAGGCTCTGTTTTCATCCGCATAAGAGCTTGTAAGAACATTCCATCCAGCTGCTTCTCTGTCATAATTGGCATCTTACATGGTTCCTTCGTGATAGGGTCGTAATGCCTGCATTTCCAATACCGAACGTTCCTGTTGTCACACCTGCTGCTCTGCTTATAGATGGCATATACCCCGCCGCAGCTACTGCATATCAACCGGCCTGTATACATGGATGTTCCCTGGATGGAGCCGGTTGAATGACGCTGGTTCCATAAATCCCGGGAGCGTTTTAAACACTCCTGTACCCGGTCAAACTGCTCTTCTTCAATCATCCTTGGGTACGGCTCCACTCCCAGATAGTCCTTGTTACGCAATATTTTCCGGATAAGGGCGGGTGTCCAGGACGGTTTTCCACGGGTGGTAGGTGCCTTCCTGTCTTTTAGCATCCCGACTATCTTTTTGATGGATTCTCCTCCATCATATGCATCAAAGATAAGGTGTACAGCTTCACTCTGCTCTGGATTCATTCTCATGTATCCGTCAACCAGACGGTACCCGTAGGTGATATAGTTGTTCACATGGCATCCCTCCTGTCATAGGACTGGCTCATATAGGTTAAGTCCGCACCGCAGATGGAAGCCCAGCTCCCGTTCCTTTCCCACTGAGACTTCCCGGACCAGGAGGATAAACTGGTCACCATCGAACGCCTGCATCTTCCCATCATATCCCTGGAGCTGATGCAGGGTGGCCTGTAACCCTGTGATGGTATCCTGGTGGGTACCTCTACTGTGCAGCTGTTTCTCTTCTGACCTGCATCTGCTTAGCTCCTGTTCAATCTTCTGGCTCTCCTCAAAATAAAGAGCAGAGTCGATACACTCATTTGCTTTTAACTGCCTGAGTATATGTCTCTGCTCTTTTAGTTCCAGTTTCTTTTGATTTAAGGTACCCAATGCCTCATAAAGTCCATTGGTTTCCTGCATCTTCTTCATCCCCCGGATGACCGGGTCCAATATCTCGTCCGCATGCTCTTTCAGGGTGTTGAATGTATTTACAAACATTCTTTCTATATCCGCTTCCCATATCTCATTGGTAAAGCACTGGCATGCCTCTGACCGGTGGCCCGGACATCTCCACTTGATGGACACTCCCTTTCGTCTCTGCTCCTTCTTTCGGATGAACGCTCTCCCGCATTCCCCGCATACCACTTTCCCGCTCAGGATATAGGTTCCCTCACTTCCACATGATTTCGCCCTGGCCTGTCTGCCAAGACGGTGCTCCTTTATCTGTTGTAACCTAATCTGCTCATCCCTGCTAAGGATACCCTCATGGTCATCCCTTATAAAATACTGTGGCTTCTTCCCACGGTTTTTCTCTGTCCGGAACGGCACCATCCCAGTCGAATAGGTTTTCTGGTGAAGGCAGTCACCCACTGTTTTCTCGTTGAACAGGATCCGCAGGACCGCTTCGGAGGACCAGAGCCCACCATAAGGCGCCGCTACTTGGTTCTGATTCAGGTATTCGGCTATCCTCACCCCGCTCATTCCGTTCATGTACATGCTGGCCATCCTGCGGACCCATACGGCCTCATCCTCCTTGACAGCCAGCTCCTTTGCTTCATCCTTATCGTAGCCATACGGCCGTCTGCTTATCACGAATGTACCATGCCGGAACCGGTTCACCGCTGACCAGTGGACGTTTTGGGAGATGTTCTCGGACTCCTGCTGTGCAACCGCACCGTATACGGTCAGGATTCCTTCACTCTCCTCCGTCATGGTATTCAGGCGTTCTTTCTCGAAATACACACTTACCCCTATTTCCTTCAGATGGCGGACCGTGGATAAGGTGTCCACTGTGTTCCTGGCAAACCGGGTGATTGATTTGGTCAGTATGAGGTCTATCCTTCCTTTTTCACATTCCTCCAGCATCCGCCGGAAGTCCTCCCTCCCCCATCGGCTGGTTCCGCTTATTCCCTCGTCCGCATATATCCCGCAGAATTCCCAGGCCGGATTTTTCTGGATAAGTCCTCTATAATACTCCATCTGTGTGTCGTAAGAGTGATACTGGCCATCGTCATCCGTGCTCACACGGCAGTATGCACACACACGAATGCTTCGTATCTGGTATCCTGTATGCTCTGGTATGGTCTTTGGGATGCACAATACTTCTGCCACTTGCTGTACCTCCTTTCCTCCGTTTTCAACAAGACACATTACCACACTTCCTGCACCATATCAAGTATCAGTTCTCCAAATCTTCACATTTTTATACAACATGTTGGGAACATATCCTCTGGTACTTCCGAAGGACCATGTCATACATGACAGGGTCAATCAGTCTTTGGCGCAGCAGCTCATCCAGTATCTTCTGTACTTCTCTGAATCGCAGGTGTGGAAGCAGCTCAATTGTTTCCATAGTTCCTCCAGGAATACTCTATTTCCATCTCACGGATTTCTTCATGTGTATCGCTCCTGAAGCTGTTATGGGAATGCCCATCTGTAACACCTTCATCCATTCTGGCCTCGTTCCATTCCACATCCATGCAGTCATCCCGGAAGAACGGCTGCATGATCTGGCATCGAACCCACCTTCTCTCTGTCTCTTATTTGTGCTTCTATTTGACACTACTCCCCGAAGCTTGTCCAGAAGGATACCTGGACAGGGCAGCCAGTCCGCCTGCCTGCAGCGTACAGGCATCATAGGAATTCCACCTCCTCCGGGTTCTCCGGGGGCCGCCCTCATTGCGTGGTCCCCGGCCAAGGGGGCTGTGACTGGACGGAAGTATCATTGTCAGCTGTCCGGGATTATGGCGATTCAACCCTGCTTATGATTGATTGGGAGTCGGGTGTGTGCCGCTCTTGCCTTAAGATGTAACACACATTCATGGACAGGACCATGTCCTGCAGGCAGTCATCGCGCACCCCTCACGTCGCTTTCGTTCCTCACGACCGGACAGCCAATGTAACGGATTGGCTGGATATGAAGTTGTCAATGTACGACGGACGGCTTACTCCCGTCCTTTTATTCAGGCCTGTATGAATCATTTTTTCTTTTGTGGATTATCATATATCCGGTCTCCCACTTAAGGGATGGACCGGTTATACCCCATTCTCTCCTTCCATTTCCATTCCGGGTTTTCAAAAAATACCCCTCTACTATTTAAAAGCCGAAAAACAGACCTACTGATAACCAACTTACTTACAAAAACTTGATTAACCTCCCATAAACTCTTCTGCAGTCTTTCCCTTTAAAATGCCTGCCAAAAAATATCCCCCTACTTTTAGAGGTAAAAAAAGGGCCTCCTGATAACCAAACTTTTTCTTAAATATATATAAACTTCTCTGAAACGCAGGTATTGAAGCAGCTCTTTTCTTCCTTCTTCAGATAACTTCGTTGGGTCAACCTCCCCTGTATTCATACATTCCCCTCTCATGAATAGGCAATTTCCATGGGAATGGACTTATGTTTTTCTTTACAATTGCATGGACGATCCAGTTCCTCATCCCTGTACCATTCCCTTCTAAAAAAACATCCCCTACTACTAGTGGTAAAAAATAGGCCTTCTGATAACCAGATTTCTTCTTACGATTTTCTTAAGATACACAAGTTCGGTATACAACCAGGCTTGCAGATTACATTTCCAGAAAAGATTCCCCCGCGACTCATGGTAAAAAACAGCCCTTTGATAGCCAAGATTAATTGCAAAAACTTTTCAAACTACCCTGAACACTCCCATCAATTTTCCCTTTCAAAATATCTGCCGAAAAATATCCCTCACTATTAGTCCAGTTTCAGACCCCTTTTGATAACCTCAAAAAGCCAATTTCGTTAAAAGTGCACATACAACTTTAGTTATTTTTACTCGGATTATCACGCCTCAAATGGTTTATATTCTTTCCCTCTGTACTAGATATTCCATTGGGTACTTCTTGGCAGGCCACCATGGGCCAGGGCATGGCCCACCGGATAGACAGACTCCACCCTTGGCGTGGCATGTATTTTTTTGTACGGGTACAGCATGTATTTGATTTTTTTCGCCTCGTTTTTCCTCTCCAAACAAACAAAAAGCCGCCACATAATATGACGGCTACCCTCAAAACATACTATCACATATCCCGAATCATCTTCATCAATCGTATCCCATCCTTCACCCCTTCCTCATACAGATACAGCTGACACATCCCATTTCCATCCAGCATGTCATCAATACAATCCTCTATGGCATCCCTCTGCTCCTTGGTAATTTCCTTCATCCAATAGTCCATCCGTTCGTTCAGCTTGTGGTCTGCTTTCTTTTCTTCCTGTGTCTTTTCTGCCTGCCATCGGCTTACCAGCCATTCTACCCTGGCTGCTATGACTTCCTCACATTGTTCCCTCGTAGTTTTCTTCATAGACACTCCTCCTTCCGCCAACACCATATCGAATATCCCGGCGGAAGTCCATATCCACATGTCATAAAGATTCTGCTCCAAATACGTCAGAACCACCTACAGGGTGCACCTATAAATGCGCTATTTTCCTTGTATTTGCGTGGTCTCCAGCCAAAACCGACCACCTAACAGGTGACCAAGGCTCCAAACAGGTGCACCTCCATGGAAGAAGAAAAACGCCCGCATTGCGGGCGATTGTGGCCGGGAGGGGCGCCTTTAGGTGCACCTCCCTTTAACCTGCACACAAATCGAACGGGGAATACGGTTTGATTCATGGCGACGAATATGACGTTGAGATATCAATTTTTCTTATCCAAAAGGGGCTTTCTTATATTGGGCCAAATTAGCCAGTTTTTCTGTGGTATGCCCATCTATCCCATTCTTCTCCTTAAAAGCCAGCACGGCGGCTTACGGTGCGTTACAAGGGCTAATTCAAGTTGCTTTAGCTAAGTTAATTTTCACTTTACCCTAATCTCTAAAACACCCTTATGTCAAGCCCATGACCAAAAACATCATACTGCAACAAAAGCCAATGCACTATTGTTACAGTATGATTACTCATAAACTTTCAAGAAAGCATTGTAATGTATCTTATGGATAGCTAGATCTTGATGTCACTCCACTTGCTTTGAAAACAAGAACTTACTTCTAATTGCGGTTCCCACTATATTTTACAGTTTCTTCCGCAACCATACTCAATTCAGGTATCTGTGTTGGGTATGTATATTTCTTTTTCAGACGTTCATAGAGCACTGTGCCTACGGACTCCATTACTTGTTTCATCATGTCCGAATCGGAGAACATACGCACAAAAAAATCATCGTTCTGCTCATAGCGTGTGCTGCCATCTCCGGAAAATCTTTTTCAAGTCATATACAACGTTCGGGTTCGTTTCTTCCTCCAAAATTGTTTCTTCATAATACGGTTCAAAGATTTGATGACTCAGATATTAGCAAAGTTGTCCCTCTCACATTTGGCCAGATTCATCATATCATCAAAGATCTGTCCAACTCCCCATTCTTCTTTTAAAAAGCTCACACTGTGGCTTATAATGCGTTATAAGGCCTAAATTAAATGTTGAAGAAATATAAACCTGTGCCGCCCTGCGTATTTACATCGACCGGCACTATCATCACTCAATCAAACACTTCAGCCAATCTACGCACAAATTCACATGTCCATCCTCAGTGTAATTAGCCATCTGTTTCTTACTCGGTTTCATTCTAGCAGTAGATATCTTTACAACAGCGGTATTTCTGTTTTCTAAACATCTTGCTAAATTAGCGGCCCCCCTCTGCATGGCTCTTTTTACACCGTTTATTGTCTCCCTCCCTATTAAATCCTGTATTTCTCTCCAGGCGCCAGAACAACCACCCGCCCAGGATTTACAATACGGCTGCACAGTACATCCGGATTCCCATTGAACTCATTCCATTCCGGCGCATCCACGCTCCCCCAGTGCCATAAAATCAATGGGGTGTCCGGGTATGCCTTGGCAAATTTTTCTGCTCCATCCAGCCCTATATGCCACCTGCTGTCTGAAAAATCAAATAAAACAGCATTCGGTTTTGGCATCTTAAGCTGTGTCTCCAACAACCTGCTGTCTCCAACCGCCCATATGCTTCCATCCGGCGTATCTAGCCAGAACCCACAGAAATCTCTTGCGTGAAAGTCCCTTGTGTGATGTTTGGGGGATTCATTCTGCCATGCATGGTCTGCAGGCGTCAAAGTAACCTTGATTGATCCAATGGTAAAATAGTCCCCAATCTTGTGGCCATGTCCATTTATATGCAGTTCTTTTGCCAAAAGTGTATTTACATATTCTGTTGTATGAAACGCCCCTGTCTTGCCTGCAAGCCTGCTGCAGGTCTGTTTTCCATAGTGGTCGTTATCGCAATGTGTCAGAAGGATTCCATCTACTGCCGGTACTTCATCCTCTGTAATAGGCATCTCAATCAATAACGGCATATCAAAGCCACTTAGTACAGGATCCACCATTACGGTTGTACCTCTGCTATTAATCAGTGCACCCGCATTACCTAACCATCTGATTTCTGTCCCTTCAATCTTGGCAAATGCCTCTTTTCCAAAATGCTGCGTTTTCGGTGCTGTTGCCTGCATAGTCTGCCTCCCATCATTCACTCCAGAAATTTCCCTGCTTTTCATCATGGTCTTCCCTGCCAAAATAATCCGCTCTATTTCTTATAGATTGGCTTTATGCCCACATCATACATACCATTCCGGCGATTTCTTATACGTCTGATAACCTGCCATGTCATGGCTGAAAAAAACAGTCCCCTTTTCCCGTTCTGCCAGTTTTCTGCATGTTTCAATGCTACCGCCAAACTCCTCCGGCCTGGCGCACATCCCCGGAAGCACGGCAGGAGGTCCATAGTTTATGGCATTATAAACTGCATCCGATGGAAAAACCGCGGTTCCAAAGGTTTCCGTACGTACCACCATGCCCATGGTTCCCGGCGTATGTCCCGGAAGATGGAGCAGTTCCAAATCATCCGCCAGTTTTACGTCACCTCTTACCAGGTCAAATGCAATTCCATCCAGACCATTGAATTCATGACGGACATAACCATCATGGCGATACCTGATTTCCTGACAGTCATAAATATTGGAAAGAGTAAATCCGTGACGTGCTTCCTCCTCCTGTATGACCACATGTTTTCCGGCCTTTGTCCCACAAAATAAACGCAGGTTGCCGGCATGGTCAAAATGCATATGAGAAAGGATAAGTATGTCAATATCATATGGGCAGAGTCCCAGTTCTCCCAGCCGGTCCTCCAACCGGTGAAACCTCTTCACCGGGTATTCCTCCAGAAGATTTTTGGGCCAGCGAGCTTCATATCCGTCATCGATTCCCGTATCATACAGCACATTACCAAGAACCGGATGCTGCACCAGGACACAGTAGCAGGGGATAGGCCAGACAATTCGCCTGACCCCATCCTTCTTCTTTTCCTGTTCGGTAAGGGTCAAATGCTCCGCTTTATATGCGTCAAAGTCCCCGAGATCCAAAAGCGTGAATCTTGTCTTTTCCATCTTTTGCTTTGCCATATATATTCTTGTATGATGTTGTTAGAAGCAAACACAACATACTTCCTTTCTTTTTCTGTTTCGTGGTTTAATACATTCAGATACTGTGACTTTTGATGTTTTTTTGTAGCCTCGACTACTCGACAGGAGTGTATTGCCATCTCTTTTATCTGAATTGTTTATTAGCTGGATGTTGCCGGAGCGTTTGCTCTGAGTACTTATTTCAATCAAGTCTACGATGATAACTGCTGGTGGATATCACGGTATCAGACTTTATGAAAGGGAGGTACAACCTCATGATTTACGTAGGCATTGATATTGCCAAACTCAACCATTTCGCCGCCGCGATTTCTTCCGACGGCGAAATACTCATCGAGCCGTTCAAATTTTCTAATAACTATGATGGCTTCTATCTACTGCTTTCTCATCTGGCACCACTTGACCAGAACAGTATCATCATAGGTCTTGAATCAACGGCACACTACGGTGACAACCTTGTTCGTTTTCTCATCAGCAAGGGCTTTAAAGTGTGTGTTCTCAACCCTATCCAGACTTCGTTCATGCGTAAAAATAATGTACGCAAAACGAAGACTGATAAAGTCGACACGTTTGTGATTGCTAAAACCCTTATGATGCAGGATTCCCTTCGGTTTATGGCCTTAGAGGATCTGGATTACATTGAGCTCAAAGAGCTCGGTAGATTCCGCCAGAAACTTGTGAAGCAGCGTACACGCTTAAAAATTCAGCTGACTTCCTATGTAGACCAGGCATTCCCGGAACTACAATACTTCTTTAAGTCTGGCTTGCATCAAAACTCTGTCTATGCCGTCCTTAAGGAGGCTCCGACACCCAACGCTATTGCTTCTATGCATTTGACCCATCTTGCTCACACCCTCGAAGTTGCTTCCCACGGCCATTTCGGTAAGGATAAAGCCAGAGAATTAAGAGTTCTCGCACAGAAGTCTGTCGGTGTCAATGACAGTTCTCTATCTATTCAAATAACTCATACCATTGAACAGATCGAGTTACTGGATAGCCAACTTTTTTCTACAGAGCTTGAAATGGCAAATCTTGTCACCTGCCTGCACTCTGTAATTATGACCATTCCCGGAATTGGTGTCGTGAATGGCGGAATGATTCTTGGTGAGATTGGTGATATACACCGATTCTCTAATCCAAAGAAACTGCTTGCATTTGCTGGACTGGATCCGACCGTTTATCAGTCTGGAAACTTCCAGGCTCACAGAACCAGGATGTCCAAAAGAGGATCTAAAGTGCTACGCTATGCCCTCATGAATGCAGCTCACAATGTCGTAAAAAACAATGCTACTTTCAAAGCTTATTATGATGCCAAGAGAGCGGAAGGCCGGACTCATTACAATGCCCTTGGGCACTGTGCTGGCAAACTTGTCAGAGTCATCTGGAAGATGCTCACTGACGAAGTAGCATTCAACCTCGAATAAGAGGTCTGTATACCATAATCGATAGATTTTGAAAAAGGGCTTTTAGGGAGCTTTGTTAAAGTTACCCTTCTTTCTGCGAAACACGGAATTGAAATTTCCACCTAATTTATACTTGACTTTTCATAGCTGGTCTCCTGTCAGATTGTCGTTCCCAGCACTGCGCCGCGGTAGATTGCTTCCACCGCATTCCCGGCTTTCGCGGCATCGCCTACGGTTACCACTTCAGCATCCATCCCCTCCAACTCTTCTGCCAGCGTATGTTCCGGCCTGGTGCCAAACGCCAGGATAATACTGTCAAACCCTCTCAGACCAATGATTTCTCCATCCTTCTCATAGTCCACACCATCCGGATACACAGTTTTAACGGTAGCTGAAGTGATTAACCCCACATGGTTGGACGCCAGCCTCTCAAGAAGCAGCTTCTGCGTAGCCGGATGGTCATCTACAGCGATTCCGTTCCTCATTTCAACCACAGTAACCTCATAGCCATGCTCCGCCATGAAATCCGCTGTCTCCGCCCCTTGAAGGCCACCGCCAAGTATCAGAGACTTGTTACCGGGTGCAATTCGTCCAAGCAGGATTTCACGGTTCGCAATGTAGCCGGATTCCCTTAATCCCGGTATTCCCGGAACCAGCGGATTGCCGCCGGTGGCAACGACTACAACATCCGGATTGCAGGACTCAATTAACTCCCGGTCTGCTTTTGTATTGTAATGCATATGAACTCCATATTTTTTACACATGTTGCTGTAATAAACACAGGCTCTCGCCAGCATCTGCTTATGGGGCGGGATGGCGGCTATCCGAAACTGTCCCCCCGGATATGTACCCTGCTCAAAAAGTTCAACCGCATGTCCCCGCGCCGCTGCCGTCCATGCCGCTTCCATGCCGGCAATGCCGGCTCCTACTACTACCACTTTCTTCTTTGTTTCCGCGGGCTTTATCTTAAGTACCGTTTCCCTCATGGAGAACGGATTCACCATACAGCCCCTGAATTGGCCGCCATGCCCATAGCTTCCATAACAACGCTGCAGACAGCCTACACATGGACAGATTTCCTCCTCTTTCCCCTGGGCCGCTTTATTGACAAACTCCGGGTCTGCAAACAGGGCTCTTCCCAGTGTAATGAATTCCACATCTCCCTTTCTTAAAAGGCTCTCCGCATATTCCGGTTCATTGATCCTGCCCGCCACAGCTACCGGAATACTTACCACCCTCCTGATTTCTTCCGCAGGGTCTGTGTTGTATCCAGTCTTCACGGCAGCCGGGGCGATTCCATAACCCACGCCGTTCATGCCGCCTGAAACATCGAGCAGGTCCGCGCCTGCCTCTTCCATCAGCATCGCCAATGCCGCCGAATCCCTTCCCAGATTACCGTCTGATACCATATCATCGCCGTTTAAGCGTACACTGACCGGATAATCCTCACCACATACTTTCTTAATCCCCTCAATGATCATGACTGGCACTTTTGCACGGCCTGTAATCCCACCGCCAAATTCATCGGTCCTGCGGTTGGCGCTTGGAGAGACAAAATCATTCAGCAGATAGCCATGGGAGCAATGGACCTCTACCATATCGAAACCGGCCTTCTTTGCCCTTACAGCTGCCGCAATAAATGCGTGAATTAAATCATGAACGTCCTGGGTCGTCATTTCATAGGGAGTCACCCTGTCGGTCTGCTTCATAATGGCGGACGGAGCCATCACCCTTAC